>NZ_JBLZQD010000015.1:0-31396 GCF_049199305.1 Stenotrophomonas sp. PD6
ACTGTCAAAGGCGGGTCGGGGCCGGTTTGCGGGGGCATGAGCCGCATGGATGCGGCGACTGAGCCCCCATGGATGGGTTCACGGCGTCCCCCGCAAACCGGCACCGTCCCGCCAAATCAGAGGAACCGTTGGCCACCGGCTGTTCGCCAGAATGCATGAAGCAGCCGGGCAAAGCCCGGCTCTACGGGATCGCATGCATGAAGCAGCCGGGCAAAGCCCGGCTCTACGGCATCCCATGCAGGACGTTGACGTCAAAATTCCGGCAACGAAGAACCGTCGCAGTTCGGCACGCCCTTTGCATGTAGCCAGGAAGCAATCCAATGGAGCTTCCCTCGTGGCCGCAGCCGCCGACAAAACCAAGAAATCCGCCGACAAGGACAAGGCCGCCAAACCGCGCAGCCCGCTCCTGATCACGGCCCTCATCGCCGTGCTGGCCGCTGGCGCCGCCGGTGGCGGCGTGTGGTACTTCACCCAGTCCCACGACGAGAAGTCCTCCACCAAGCCGGCGGCTGCCAAATCTGCCGTGCCTGCGCCCGCCCAGTACTTCGGCCTCGAGCCGCCGTTCGTCGTCAACCTCAACAGCAGCTTCGACGGCCCGCGCTACCTGCAGGTCGAAGTCCAGCTCATGACCCGCGACCCGGCTGCGCTTGAAGCCATCAAACTTCATGCCCCGGCCATCCGCGCCAAACTGCTCATGCTGTTCTCCCAGGTCGAACCGGCGCAGATCGCCGACCGCGCCGGCAAAGAACGCCTGCAGGCGGATTCCCTGGCCGAAGTCCAGAAACTGCTCAAGGCCGAAACCGGCAGCAAGGGCGCCGACGAACTGCTGTTCACCAGCTTCGTCACCCAGTAAGGGCCTGCCATGAATGACCTGCTTTCCCAGGACGAAATTGATGCCCTGCTGCACGGCGTGGATTCCGGTGCCGTTGAAACCGAGGTCGACGCCGTCGCCCCCGGCGAGGCGCGCAACTACGACTTTGCCAGCCAGGACCGCATCATCCGTGGGCGCATGCCGACCCTGGAAATGGTCAACGAGCGTTTCGCCCGGTTGTGGCGCATCGGCCTGTTCAACCTCATCCGCCGCTCCGCCGAACTGTCCGTGCGCGGCATCGAGTTGATCAAATTCAACGACTACATGCATTCCCTGTATGTACCGACCAACCTCAACCTCATCCGCTTCAAGCCCCTGCGCGGTACCGGCCTGATCGTCTTCGAGCCGACTCTTGTCTTCGCCATCGTCGACAACTTCTTCGGCGGCGACGGGCGCTACCCCACCCGCATCGAAGGCCGCGAATTCACCGCCACCGAAATGCGCGTCATCCACCTTCTGCTCAAGCAGACCTTCGCCGACCTGCGCGAAGCCTGGGCGCCGGTCATGGATGTCGAACTCGAATACATCAACTCCGAAATCAACCCGCACTTCGCCAACATCGTCACCCCGCGCGAGTATGTCGTCGTCTGCCGCCTGCATGTCGAACTTGATGGCGGTGGCGGCGACATCCACGTCACCCTGCCGTATTCCATGCTCGAGCCGATCCGCGAACTGCTCGACGCCGGCATCCAGAGCGACCGCAATGATCGTGACGAGAGCTGGGGCACCATGCTGCGCGAGCAGCTGAACATCGCCGAAGTCACCCTTTCCAGCGTATTGGCCACCAAGCGCATGAGCCTGCGTGACCTCACCAAACTCAAGATCGGCGACATCCTGCCCATCGACCTGCCGCCGCAGGTGCCGCTGTGCGTCGAGAACATTCCCGTCTTCACCGGCCAGTTCGGCGTCGCCAACGGCATGAACGCCGTAAAGATCACCGCTACCCACCCGCCGGGCACCCGCCCGCGTGCTCCCGTAATCCAGGAAGACCCGCAATGAACGACGATATCGAAACCAACGAACCGGCACCGGCGCAGTTCACCACCCTGCAGTCCGACGATACCAGCGGCCCGGACCTGAACCTGGACGTCATCCTCGATGTGCCGGTCACCCTGTCCCTGGAAGTCGGCCGCGCGCGCCTGCCGATCCGCAACCTGCTGCAGCTCAACCAGGGTTCGGTCGTCGAACTCGAACGCGGTGCCGGCGAATCGCTGGACGTGTTCGTCAACGGCACCCTCATCGCCCACGGCGAAGTCGTCGTCATCAACGACCGCTTCGGCGTGCGCCTGACCGACGTCGTCAGCCCGAGCGAACGGATCCGGAGACTGCGTTGATTTCCCTGGCACTCCTCGCCGCCGGCACGCCCGCCGTCAAGGTGGGCCAGCATGCCGCCGCTGCACCGAGCATGTTCGGTGCCGTGCTGGCCCTGCTCGCCGTGCTGGCCCTGATCGTCGGCCTGGGCTGGGTGCTCAAGCGCATGCCCGGCAGTGGCTTCAAGCCCGCCGAAGGCCTGCGCGTCGTGGCAAGCCTCAACGTGGGTGCCAAGGAACGCGTCGTCGTGGTCGAGGTCAACGGCGAGCAGCTGCTGCTGGGCGTCACCGCCGGTGGCATCAACACCCTGCACCGCCTGCCCGACCCGCTGCCCACCCCGGAACCGGCACGCCTGCCGGACTTCAAAAATCTGCCGAATTTCGCCCAGCTGCTGCAACAGCGGCTGCGCAAGGAACCCTGATCATGCGTGGCCCCCGAGCATCCTGGACCCGTTACCTGCCGTTGCTGCTGACCCTGCTGCTGTGCGCCCTGCCGGCGCTGGCCATGGCCGCGCCCGGCCTGCCTGGTGGCACCCCGTTGCCGGACGTGACCGTCGGCAAGATCGGCGGCCAGTCGGTCAGCCTGCCGCTGCAGACCCTGCTGCTGATGACCGCGATCACCCTGATCCCGTCGATGCTGCTGGTCCTCACCGCGTTCACCCGCATCATCATCGTGCTGGGCCTGCTGCGCCAGGCGCTCGGCACCGGCCAGACCCCGTCCAACCAGGTCCTGCTGGGCCTGGCCCTGTTCCTGACCGCCATGGTCATGCTGCCGGTATGGCAGAAGGCGTGGGGCAGCGGCATGGCGCCCTACCTCAATGGCGAGATCGACTTCCAGACCGCCTGGACCCTGACCACCCAGCCGCTGCGTGCCTTCATGCTGGCGCAGATCCGCGAAACCGACCTGATGACCTTCGCCGGCATGGCCGGGCATGGCACCTACGCCAGCCCCGACGCCATTCCGTTCCCGGTGCTGGTCGCCTCGTTCGTCACCAGCGAACTGAAGACCGCCTTCGAAATCGGCTTCCTCATCTTCATCCCGTTCGTGATCATCGACCTGGTCGTGGCCAGCGTGCTGATGTCGATGGGCATGATGATGCTCTCGCCGATGCTGGTCTCCGCGCCGTTCAAGATCCTGCTGTTCGTTCTTGTCGACGGCTGGGTGCTGGTGGTGGGCACGCTTGCCGCCAGCTTCAACGCGGTCTGAGGCTGACATGACTCCCGAACTTGCCCTGACCGAACTGCGCGGTGGACTCATCACCGTGCTCTGGGTAGCCGGCCCCCTGCTGCTGACCGTGCTGATTGTCGGCGTCGTGGTCGGCGTGGTGCAGGCCGCCACACAGCTCAACGAGCCCACCATCGCCTTCGTCGCCAAGGCCGCGGCGCTCACGGCAGTGTTGTTTGCGCTGGGCAGCCTGTTGATCGGCCATCTGGTCGAATACACCACGCTGCTGTTCCAGCGCATTCCCCATCTGATCGGCTAGCGGACGGCTGCGATGGATTCCGCGACCCAGATGGCGGCCGACGGGCTCAATGCCTTCGGCATGATCGGCACCGTGCTGTGGACCATGCTGCGCATCGGCGCCATGATCATGGCGATGCCGTTGGTCGGCAGCCGTGCCGTGCCCGCACGCGTGCGGGTCATGCTGTCCGGCGCGCTGGCCATCGCGCTCTCGCCGATGCTGCCGCCGGTGCCGGCATGGACCGGCTTCGATGCCGCCACCGTGCTCAGCATCGCGCGCGAACTGGCCATCGGCATTTCCATCGGCTTCCTGCTGCGGCTGGTGTTCGAAGCCGGCGCCATGGCCGGCGAACTGGTGTCGCAGGGCACCGGCCTGGCCTTCGCGCAGATGAGCGACCCGATGCGTGGTGGCACTTCCGGCGTGATCGGGCAATGGTTCTACCTGCTGTTCGGCCTGCTGTTCTTCGCGGCCAACGGACACCTGGCGTTGATATCGCTGTTGATGGACAGCTACAAGGCGGTGCCGATCGGCGCTTCGCTGCCCGACATCGACGCGTTTCTGAGCGCCGCGCCGACCTTCCTGCTGCAGGTATTCCGCGGCGCGCTGACGCTGTCGTTGCCGCTGACCGTGGCGATGCTCGCGGTCAATCTCGCGTTCGGTGTGCTTGCGCGCGCCGCGCCCGCGCTCAATCCCATCCAGCTCGGCCTGCCGGTCGCGCTGCTGCTCGGGCTGTTCCTGCTCACCGTGCTGGCCGGCGAAATGGGGCCGCCCGTACAGCGCCTGTTCGATGCCGCCTTCCAGGCCGCAGACGGCGTGACCCACTAGGCAGTACGCCACCGCATTGTCGCGACACGGCCTTTCCCTACGGAATTTTGGCCAAATGGGCCTTGCGCGCCCCCCAGGGAATGCGCGTAGATTTGCGCGTACGGCAGTGGGGGATCTCTGCCGTACGCGCCACTACGAAACGAAAGTAGCGACGCCACATTCTTTCGATTGCAGATCTGACCAGGGAGAGTCATTGATGCTTATCGGCAGCTTCACACCGTGGTTGGTCGTGGTTTCGCTGCTGGTCGCCATGCTCGCGTCGTTCACGGCGCTGGACATGGCCAATCGAGTCACCACCGCGCCAACGCCGCGGCTGAGTCTGCTCTGGCTGCTGGGTGGCGGCAGTGCGATGGGGCTTGGCATCTGGTCCATGCACTTCATCGGCATGCTGGCCTTCCAGCTGCCGATTCCGCTGGGCTACGACCTAATTCTGACGACCATATCGCTACTGTCAGCCATGGCCTCGTCCGTATTCGCCCTGTGGCTGGTCTCGCGTCCCACGCTGCCGCACACACGGCTGGCGCTGGGTGCACTGTTGATGGGCAGCGGCATCGCCGCCATGCACTACCTGGGCATGGCGGCCATGCGCATGCAACCGGGCATCGACTACCACCCGGGCTGGCTGGCCCTGTCGCTGTTGATCGCGCTGGCCGCATCGTGGGTGGCGCTCTACGTTGCCTTCCGCCTGCGTCACAGCGACAACCGCCTGCGCCACCGCCTGCTTCCCGCCGCGGTGCTGGGCACGGCCATTGTCGGCATGCACTACACCGGCATGGCGGCCGCGCGGTTCCCGGAGGGAAGCATCTGCGGCGCCGCCGCCGGCGACGGCCTGCATTCCCAATGGCTCGCCGCCATCGTCATGGTGCTCACCATTGCCATCCTGGCGGTGGTGCTGCTGGTGTCGTGGCTCGACCAGCGCATGCAGGCCCAGCTGCTGCGGCTGCGCAACCAGCGCCTGCGCAGTTCACTGGAGGAGGCCTACGCAGAATTGAGCCAGGCCGCGCTGCATGATCCGCTGACCCACCTGCCCAACCGCCTGCTCCTCCAGCAACATATCGAGCAGGCGCTGGTCGATGCCGAGCAGCGCGGGCGCCGTTTCGCGCTGATGTTCATGGACCTGGACGGCTTCAAGCAGGTCAATGATGCCTATGGCCACCAGATGGGCGACGCCCTGCTCGTCGCGGTGGCCGAGCGCACCCGCAAGCTGCTGCGTCCCGACGATGTGCTGGCCCGGCTGGGCGGCGACGAATTCGTGATGGTGGTGGCGATCGAAACCGACGATGAGCTGGCTACCCTGGCCAGCCGCATCATCCAGGTGGTGGGCACCGGCACGCTGGTGCCGGGCCATGAGCTGCAGGTGACCGCCAGCATCGGCATCGCGATCTGTCCCGACCATGCCGCCACCGAGCGGCAGCTGATGAGCCATGCGGATGCGGCCATGTACCAGGCCAAGGAAGCCGGCCGCAACGCGTATGTAGTGTTCGCCGAATGGATGAATGACAGCGCCGAGCAGCAGTTCCGGCTGCTGGCCGACCTGCGCCGCGCCATCGGCACCCCGCAGCTGTTCCTGCACTACCAGCCCAAGGTGCGCGTCAGCAGCCACAAGGTCAGTGGCGCCGAGGCGCTGATGCGCTGGCGTCACCCCGAACAGGGGCTGATTCCACCGGACCGCTTCATCCGCCTCGCCGAACGTAGCGGCGTGATCAATGAGATCGGACGCTGGGCGCTGGATGAGGCCTGCCGCCAGCTGCGCAAATGGCATGACGCGGGCCACGACAGCTGGACGGTGTCGGTGAACCTGTCGCCGATCCAGCTGGGTTCGCCGCACCTGTTGGAGGACGTGCGTGAGGTGCTGCAGACCCACCGCATCGACCCGCGCCGGCTGGTGCTGGAAATCACGGAAAGCGCGGTGATGCGCGACACCGAAGCCAGCCTGCACCTGCTGCAGGCGCTGGCGCGGTTGGGCGTGGGCATCGCCATCGACGACTTCGGCACGGGCTATTCCAGCCTGCTCTACCTCAAGCGTTTGCCCGCCACGGAAATCAAGATCGACCACGCGTTCGTGCACGATCTGGAGAACAGCTCGGAAGACGTGGTGATCGTCTCGGCCATCGTCGCGCTTGGGCATGCGCTGGACATGGACATCGTGGCCGAGGGCGTGGAAACCGCCGGCCAACGTTCCTACCTGGAGCGGCTGGGCTGCGATTACCTGCAGGGCTACCTGCTGGGCCACCCGGTCGACCCGGAGCGGTTCATGCAGCTGCACGACCAGACCCGCCCGCTCATCGTGAAGGCCGAGGAATTCCAGATCGCCCAGGGCGGGCATTTCCTCGATTAGGCGGCGATCCCTTCCGCCGGTAGAGCCACCCCATGGGTGGCTGCGCTTCGCTCCGACGTCATGAACGCCTGACGGGCGGCTTCGGCCGGGTACAAACGTCGGTTGGATGATGGGGGAACGGCGTTGCATTGGCTTCGGGCACTTGTGCCGCGCTTCGCGCGGTCGCCGGGCAGACCCCGGCGCTACGAATTGTTACGTGCGCAGGACGATTTGGCTGGCCACCCCAACCGCGCAGCCAAATCAAGGGAATCGCGACATGATGGATATTTGGTAGCTGGAAACGCTGCGCGCCTTCAATATCCCGCCCCCCCTTGAAGGCAGCAAAATGATCCCGTCCATTACGTCCACCCGGCCCCCTAACCCCGCAAGTCCGGCAGGTGCAGGCCAGCTGAACTCTTCTGGCCAGGTCACTCCGTCAAGCGAAGCCACTCCAGACCAGATTCCGCGCGCCATCGTGGAGTGCGGCCTAATGAGCTACAAGTCGCTTCCGATCAACGCACCCGGCCGCGATGGTCAGAGCCAACTGCATCGAGCGGCTGAAAGGGGAGACGTCGCAGAGGTGCAGAGCCTGCTCGAGCAAGGCGGCGACATCTTCATGACAGACGGGGATGCTGCAAGGCCGCGATGTTTGGCGGTGGAGAATGGCCGTTCAGATGTCATAGGCATCCTGGATGAGTGGAGAGGCAAACTCTTCAGCCACTTTCTGACCGTCGTTGAGAAAGGCGATGTCTCCGCCGCCAAGGTCTTCAGCGAAAACACAGTGCTCTCGAGCACCGAAAGTCCGATGCTACTGACGGCGTCGGTGAAGACATGCCGCCAAGAGGAAATGGTTGCTTTTCTACTGAACACCTACAGATTCCCAGTGGTTGCACTCGATGAGAGCGCTGCCCATTTGAGAGGGAACACTCCCACTGCAGAGCCTCTTGATGCTCAATCTCAGGCAATCGAATGCCTCCTGCTTAGCCGAATCCTCTATGACAGCATCATTGAATGGAAGCTGCCGGAGCTGAAGAGCTGGACACAACGCGTGCCACGTTTCAACATTGATCAGAAATGGAACGGGAAAACGACCCTGCATCTTGTTGCAGCATACGGGCGGATCAAAGGCGTCGAGAAGGCCCGCATCCTGATTGAACTCGGCGCCAATACTTCTGCAGAGAACGATGACGGATTGACGGCTGAGCAACTTGCCATGTGCCATGGCAGGGATGACGTAGCCGCTGTTCTTCGCGGTGCGCGTTGACGTAGCGCATGTAGCGAGCCACATGGCTCGGCTTACGGTGGCGGCCGGTCATCGATGTCCGTAGGGGCCGCACTTACATCTGTGACACCTTCAGCAGAAGACGCGTGCGAACAACGTACCCGACATGCCGGCTCGGCCTGTACGCCCGACCTGCCACACTGGTTTGGTTGGCCGGGACTAAGGTTATGCCGCGATCAGCATTGTTTGACCGAGAACCGTGGGATTCGTCGCGAAGCAAGGATGATGCACATCAACGTCGCAGCAGGCGGTTGGGATGCGTGTTGTGTGCCGTCTCTTCGTTCCGGGTTCGTGGACAGTGACGGATGTCTTCGGCCGGGTCTAAACGTAGGTTGGATGTTGGGGAATGGCGTCGCATCGGCTTCGGACGCTTGTGCCGCGCTGCGCGCGGTTGCCGCGCATGGCGTGGCACTACGTATCCTCGCGCACGTTCATCGCGTAGAGCCACCCCATGGGTGGCTGCAACATCACACCGCGCGCAACACCACCGCCCCGGCGACAATCAACCCGGCCGCCACCCACCGCCGCCGATGCACCCGCTCTCGCAACACCAGAGCGGAAATCACCACCCCGAACAGGATCGAAGTCTCCCTCAGCGCGGAGATCATCGCCACGGGCGCCTGTGTCATCGCCCACAACACCACGCCATAGGAGGTCAGCGTTCCTATGCCGCCCACAATGCCATATCCCCAATTCCCCCGCGCGTAAGCCGCCAGCATCGGTGCACGCGTACACAACGCCCAAATCAGCAGCGGCAAACCCGACAGCAGGAACAACCATAGCGTATAGCCCACGGTCGAACCGGACTGCCGCGCGCCCCATGCATCCACGAGCGTGTACGTGGCAATTACGCCCGCATTGATCAACGGCAGCCACATCTGCCGCCGTCCGATCCCGTGCGACATGCACAGGATGCCAGCACAGATCAGCCCGATGCCCGCCCAGGCCCACAGCGGCAGAGTCTCACCCAGCAACAGTGCGCCCACCAGCGCCACCAGGATCGGCGCGCAGCCGCGCATCAACGGGTAGGCTGCGCTCATGTCGGTCAGCCGATAGGTACGCGCCACAAGCAGGTAGTAGCCGGCCTGCAACACGGTGGACGCGGCCAGCCAAGGCCAGCTGCGCGGCGCAGGCGCGGCAACGAACGGCAAACAGATCGCGGCGATCACCGCCGCTGAGCCGGTGACCAGAATCGTGGTGAACAGCGTATCGCTGCCGCGCTTGACGATGGCATTCCAGCTGGCGTGCAGCAGCCCGGCGAACAGCACGGTGCAGAACAGGAAAGGCGACATCAGGACCTGCGGCAGCCAGTTGATCGCAGATGATGCCATCGATGATGCCCGCGCAGCTGGGGCTGCCGGACAGGTGCTGGTGCTGGTGCTGGTGCTGGTGCTGGTGCTGGTGCTGGTGCTGGTGCTGGTGCCGGTGCCGGTGCCGGTGTCGGTGTCGGTGTCGTTGGCGGTCGCGGTCGCGGTCGCGGTAGGGTCGCATCCCGATCGACTGCACGTACGTTTCCCACGTTCGATGCTGGCATGACCACCGTCGAAAAGCGCTTCTTCGCCCCCGGGTCATGCGTTACCCGACGTTGAGCGCGCAACGGCGATCATTTGGGAACCGATTCTACCGCCCATCACCGTCACGATTCCGTGTCATCACGCCCGCCGTTTCCGGGCACTTGGCCGTCATGGAACGGTTCTTGCACCACCCCGGGGAATCCCCGCGGTGCCCTGCTCCCGATGTCCGACGAAGAACAAGCCGGCGAAAAAACCGAACAACCTACCGAAAAACGCCTGCGCGACGCCCGGGAACAGGGCAACATCCCGCGTTCGCGCGAGCTGGCCACCGCCGCCGTGTTCGGCGCGGCGGTGCTGGCGCTGATGGCGTTTTCGGGGGGCATCGCCACCAACAGCAAAGAGTGGATGAAGGTCGCCCTCACCCCGGAGCCGGGCTTGCGCGCTGAACCACTGGGGCTGTTCAACCACTTCGGGCACCTGTTCCTGCAGCTGATGCTGGCGCTGTGGCCGCTGCTGCTGGTCTGCCTGCTGGCCAGTTTCCTGGCGCCGGTGGCCATGGGCGGGCTGCGCTGGTCCAACAAGTCGCTGATGCCCCAGTTCAACCGGCTCAGCCCGATGGCCGGCATGAAGCGCCTGTACGGCCCGGAGGCCGTCGCCGAATTCACCAAGTCCCTGCTGCGCATCGTGTTCGTCGGCACCGCCGCCGGGCTGGTGGTGTGGCATGGCATCCGCGGGCTGCGCGACCTGATCCACCAGCCGCTGGAGGCCGCCATGGTCCACGGGCTGGGCTTCACCCTGAAGCTGATGCTGGCCACCGGCGGGGCGATGATGCTGCTGGCCGCCATCGACGCCCCGTACCAGCGCTGGAACTGGATGCGCAAGCTGAAGATGACCCGTGAAGAGCTGCGCCGGGAAATGAAGGAAAGCGAGGGCAGCCCCGAGGTGAAGGGCCGCATCCGCCAGCTGCAGCAGCAGATGTCCAACCGCCGGATGATGGAGGCGGTGCCCACCGCCGACGTGGTCGTGGTCAACCCGACCCACTACGCCGTGGCCCTCAAGTACGACGGCGGCAAGATGGGCGCCCCCACCGTGGTGGCCCTGGGCGTGGACGAAACCGCCCTGCGCATCCGTGAAGTGGCCGACGGCAACAAGGTCGCCATCGTCTCGGCGCCGCCTTTGGCACGCGCCTTGTATCGGGAAGGTCAACTTGGAAAGGAAATTCCCGTGAGACTGTATTCGGCCGTTGCCCAGGTCCTGTCCTACGTCTACCAGCTGCGCACCTGGCGGGGCGGCCCGATGCCGGCCGCGCCCAGCATCGACGTGGATGAACACGGCAAGGGAGGCCGCGCATGAGCGCCCAGCCCGCCGGAATGAACACCCGCCGCGCCCTGGACATGATCCGCAACGGCCTGGGCGCCCCGCTGATCGTGCTGGCCCTGCTGGCCATGGTGGTGGTGCCGCTGGCCGCGCCGGTGCTCGATGCGCTGTTCACCTTCAACATCGCCATCTCGCTGATGGTGCTGCTGGCGGTGGTCTACGTGAAGCGCCCGTTGGACTTCACCATCTTCCCGATCGTGCTGCTGATCACCACCATGCTGCGGCTGGCGCTGAACGTGGCCTCCACCCGCGTGATCCTGCTCAACGGCCAGAACGGCCACGAGGCGGCCGGCAAGGTGATCGCCGCCTTCGGCGAGTTCGTGATCGGCGGCAACTACGCCGTCGGCATCGTGGTGTTCGCGATCCTGACCATCATCAACTTCGTGGTCATCACCAAGGGTGCCGGGCGTGTGTCCGAAGTGACCGCGCGTTTCATCCTGGACGCCATGCCCGGCAAGCAGATGGCCATCGACGCCGACCTCAACGCCGGTTTGCTGACGCGTGAAGAAGCCAAGCTGCGCCGTGAGGAGGTCCGCGAGGAAGCCGACTTCTACGGCGCGATGGACGGTGCCAGCAAGTTCATCCGCGGCGACGCCATCGCCGGCATCCTCATCCTGTTCATCAACATGCTCGGCGGCCTGGCCGTCGGTGTGCTCCAGCACGGCATGCCGTTCGGCGAGGCCGCCGCTACCTACACCCTGCTCTCCATCGGTGACGGTCTGGTGGCGCAGCTGCCCGCCCTGCTGGTGTCGTCGGCGGTGGCCATGCTGGTCACCCGTGCCTCGCGTTCGCAGGACATGGCCCAGGCCATGATGGGCCAGGTGTTCGGCCAGCACCGCGCGCTGGCCATCGCGGCCGGCATCCTGATCCTCGTCGGCCTGGTGCCGGGCATGCCCAACGTCGCCTTCTTGACGCTCGGCGGCATCCTGGCCTTCATCGCCTGGAAGATGTGGAAGAAGAGCGTGCTGGCCCAGCGTGCGGCCGAGGCCCCGGCCAGCGGGCCGACCACCGCCCTCGGCCTGCCCGCCGGCACGCCCTCGCCCACCGCCGAACTGACCTGGGACGAGCTGCGCCCGGTCGATCCGCTGGGCCTGGAGGTCGGCTACCGGCTGATCCCGCTGGTGGACAAGAACCAGGGCGGCGAGCTGATGGCCCGCATCAAGGGCGTGCGCCGCAAGCTCACCCACGACATCGGCTTCCTGATTCCCTCGGTGCACATCCGCGACAACCTGGAACTGGGGGCCACCGCCTATCGCCTGCTGATTCACGGCGTGCCGGTGGCCACGGCCGAGATCCACCCCGATCGGGAACTGGCACTGGACCCGGGCAGCGCGCTCGGCGCGCTGGAAGGCATTGCCGGCAAGGACCCCGCCTTCGGCCTGGACGCCACCTGGATCCAGCCGCACCAGCGCGCCCACGCCGAATCGATGGGCTACACCGTGGTCGACCCGGCCACCGTGGTCGCCACCCATCTGTCGCACCTGATCCGCGAACACGCCCCGGAACTGCTGGGCCACGAAGAGGTGCAGCAGCTGCTGGCCAACCTGGCCAAGAGCGCGCCGAAGCTGGTGGAAGACCTCAGCCCCAAGGCGCTGCCGCTGTCGGTGGTGGTGCGCGTGCTGCAGAACCTGCTGATCGAACGCATTCCGATCCGCCAGCTGCGCAAGATCGCCGAATCGCTGGTGGAAACCGCGCCGCAGAGCCAGGACCCGGGCGTGCTCACCGCGGCGGTACGCAACGCGCTGGGGCGTTTCATCGTGCAGGAGATCGCCGGCATGTCGCCCGAGCTGCCGGTATTCACCCTCAACCCGCAATTGGAACGTGTCTTGCAGGAGTCCACTCAGGGCAACGGCGCAGCGCTGGAACCCGGACTCGCCGAGCGACTGCATCAAAGCCTGGCCGAATGTGTCGGCAAGCAGGAAGCGAAGAACGAGCCCGCGGTGGTGTTGGTGCCCGGACCGGTACGTGCCGCGCTGGCACGGCTGGTACGGCACAGCGTCCCCTCGCTGTCGGTACTGGCCTACAGCGAGGTGCCTGAGGACAAGCGGTTGAAGCTGGTCGGCACGATCAGCTGAGCCGGAACTCCGACAGCACCGCGTCAGAAAACAGACACCCCCATTTCGATATCACCGCAGCAGGACACCAAGGGAATCCCGGACCGTGCAGACCACCGACAACCAGCGTTTCCCTTCGACCCCCCAGCCGCCCCAGTCCCGGTACCACAGCATGAAAATCAAACGCTTCGTCGCTCCCGATATGCGCTCTGCCATGAACCTGGTGCGCAAGGAGCACGGTCCGGATGCCGTGATCCTGTCCAATCGCCGGATCGAAGAAGGCGTCGAAATCGTGGCGGCCGCCAACTATGACGAAGGCGCCGTGCAGCGTGCACTGGAAGCGGCCCGCAAGGACGTCGCACCGCCGCCGCCGGCCCCGCGCCCGCGCAACGCCGCCGATGCGGTGATTGCCGCCGTGACCCGGCGCAAGGCGCCGGTCGCCGCACCGGAACCGGTGGCCGCCACCACTTCCGCGGTTGCCGCCCTGGCCCGCGCCGCCGTCGGCGCGACCGGTCGCACCCTGGACACCGCCAACGAAATCGTGCCGCCGCCGGGCAGCAGCGGCTTCGCCGCCACCCTGGCCCGCGCCACCGTGCAGCCGGCCGACCGCCTGCCGGAGCAGATCTTCGCGCCGTTCAACGTCGAGCAGGCCGCCGCCGCCGAGCGCGCGCCCCGCGCCGCGTTGGTGGATGCAACGCCCGCCGTGACCGTTCCGGTTCGCAGCGAGGCACCGGCCGCGCCCAACCGCGCCCGTTTCATCATCGACCCGCCGCTGGACGAGGCCCCGCTGTTCGAGATGCACGCGCCGGTCAGCCGCGCCAGCGTTCCGCCGCAGCTGCCGCCGATTCCGCAGATGCCGTCGCAGCAGATGCAGCGCGCCCCCGTCGAGGCACCCGCCGCGCCGCTGTGGGAAACCGTGCCGGTGATCCCGGCGATGGTCTCGGCGCCGATGGCGATCGACGATTCGGCGGTGTTCGCCCCTGTCGCCCCGGTCGCCGTCATCGAGGCCGCCGCCCCGGCCGCGCCGATCGCCGCGCCGATCGCCCCGCCGGCGCTGCCGCTGCAGGCCGCCAACGAACCCGCCCCTGTCGCCGAGGTCGTTTCCGTAGCGGCACCGGCCGCCGCCGTCGCCGCGCCGCTGACCATGGTGCCGCGCGATGACGAGGAGCTGCGCCACCTGCGCCATGAAGTGGCCGGCATGCGCCAGGTCATCGAGCGCGAGATGAACCGCTTCACCGACGAACGCCTGCGCGGCTCGGCCGTGCGCGCCGCCGCGCTGGACCTGATGGACGAATACGGCTTCGATGCCGGCATCAGCCGCGACGTGGCCCTGCAGATCCCGCTGGACACCGAAGCGCATCGCGGCCGCGGGCTGATGCTGGGCCTGCTGTCCCGCAAGCTGCCGATCGCCCCGGTCGACCCGCTGGAGGCCGGTGGCGTGATCGCCCTGGTCGGCCCGACCGGCGCCGGCAAGACCACCACGATTGCAAAGCTGGCCTCGCGCTTCGCCGAAGCCCATGCCGCCCGCGACGTCGCACTGGTCACCACCGACACCGGCCGCATCGGCGCCCGCGAGCAGCTGTACGGCTTCGGCCGCCAGCTCGGCATCGCCGTGCACGAAGCCAGCAGCGGCAGCGACCTGACCCAGCTGCTGGAGCGCCTGAAGGACTACAAGCTGGTGCTGATCGACACCGCCGGCCTGGGCCCGCGCGACCGCGCCCTCGCTGCCCAGCTGCAGTGGCTGCGCGCCGCACCGCAGATCCGCACCCTGCTGGTGCTGCCGGCCAACACCAGTTTCGGCGACATGGACGAGGTGGTGCGCCGCTTCAGCGCCGCCAACCCGCAGGGCGTGGTGCTGAGCAAGCTGGACGAGACCGGCCGCTTCGGCACCGCCCTGTCGGTGGCGGTCGACCACCGCCTGCCGATCACCTGGGTGACCGATGGCCAGGACGTTCCCGAAGACCTGCACCGGGCCAGTGCGGCCAATCTTGTACTTCGCCTTGAAGATTTGCGCCGCGCGGCCGATATGCCCTGCAACCCGGAGTTGAACCATGCCGTCGCGTGAGTATGCCAAGCTGACCCAGACCTTCCCCTTGTCGGCCACCCGCAGTGCGCCGCTGGGCCCGGTCCGTACCATCGCCGTCACCGGCGGCAAGGGCGGCGTGGGCAAAACCAACGTTTCGGCCAACCTGGCCGTGGCGCTTGCCGACATGGGCAAACGCACGCTGCTGCTGGACGCCGACCTGGGCCTGGCCAACATCGACGTGATCCTGGGCCTGCAGCCCAAGCTGACCCTGGCCGACCTGGTCGCCGGGCGCTGCACGCTGGAGGAAGTGATCCTGGAAGGCCCGGGCGGCGTGCTGGTGGTCCCGGCCGCGTCCGGTCGCCGGCACATGGCCGAACTGCAGCCGGCCGAGCATGTGGGCCTGGTCAACGTGTTCTCCGAACTGGAGCGCGACCTGGATTTCATGGTGGTGGACACCGCCGCCGGCATCACCGACGGCGTGCTGACCTTCTGCCAGGCTGCCCAGGACACCGTGGTGGTGGTCTGCGACGAACCGGCCTCGATCACCGACGCCTACGCGCTGATCAAGGTGCTCTCGCGCGAGCGCGGCGTGGACCGCATCCAGGTCGTGGCCAACATGGTGCGCGACCCCAACGAGGGCCGCGTGCTCTATGAAAAGCTCAGCCGGGTCTGCGACAAGTTCCTGGCCGACGTCTCGCTGAACTACCTGGGCTGCGTGCCGCAGGACGACTGGCTGCGCCTGTCGGTGCAGCGCCAGCAGCCGGTGGTGAAAGCCTACCCGTCCAGCCCGGCCGCGCAGGCGATCACCGAGATCGCCCGCCGCACCGCCCGCTGGCAGGCCCCGACCGAGCCGCGCGGCGGCGTCGAATTCTTCCTGGAACGCATCCTCAAGCAACGCGGGGTGACCGCATGAAAGGCGCCGCACAATACAAAGAGGTCCAACGCGCTGCCGCCAACGAGTGCATTGCCCAGCACTCGGACCTGGTCCGGCGCATCGCCCACCACCTGGCCGCGCGTCTGCCCGCCAGCGTCGAGGTCGACGACCTGATCCAGGCCGGCATGATGGGCCTGATCGAGGCCTCGCGCAGCTATGACGCCGACCAGGGCGCCTCGTTCGAGACCTACGCGTCGATCCGCATCCGCGGCTCGATGATCGACGAGATCCGCCGCGGCGACTGGGTGCCGCGCTCGGTGCACCGGCGTGCGCGCGATGCCGCCTCGACCATCCGCCGACTCGAGCAGAGCACCGGCCGCGCCGCCAGCGCCACCGAAGTGGCCGCGGCGATGGACATGCCCCTGCCCGACTACCTGCGCCTGATGGAAGACGCCGCACGCGGCCAGGTGCTGAGCCTGGAATCGCGCATCGAAGACCAGGGCGAACTGGACACCGTGGCCCAGGGCGGCCCGACCCCGCAGCAGGTGCTGGAGCGCGGCGAGTTCGGGCGTGAGCTGGGCAACGCCATCGGCCTGCTGCCCGAGCGCGAACAGCTGGTGCTCTCGCTGTACTACGAGCAGGAGCTGAACCTGAAAGAGATCGGCGCGGTGCTCGGCGTCAGCGAGTCACGCGTCTGCCAGATCCACGGCCAGGCAGTGCTGCGCCTGCGTGGCCGACTGAAGATCTTCGAGGCGGCCGACGCCGGCCTTGAAAACACTTGATACCGAGGAAAGTGCTTTGAACAAGAACATGCGTATCCTGATCGTCGACGACTTCTCGACCATGCGTCGTATCGTCAAGAACCTGCTGGGCGATCTGGGCTTCACCAATACCGCCGAAGCCGAGGACGGGCATGCCGCGCTGGCCCTGCTGCAGAGCCAGCCGTTCGATTTCGTGGTCACCGACTGGAACATGCCGGTGATGACCGGCATCGACCTGCTCAAGGCGATCCGCGCCGATGCCAAGCTCAAGACGCTGCCGGTCCTGATGGTCACCGCCGAAGCCAAGCGCGAGCAGATCATCGAAGCCGCCCAGTCCGGCGTGAACGGCTACATCATCAAGCCGTTCACCGCCGCGACCCTGGAAGAAAAGCTCGGCAAGATCTTCGAGCGCCTGGCGGCGAGTGCCTGATGGAAACCCTTCGCGACAAATCGGCGTTGGTGCAGCGCCTGCAGGATGCCCTGGCCGCGCTGGAAAGCGGTGACGAAGCCGGCTGGCGCCGGGAAATCGACGCGCTGGCCGCGCTGCGCACCCAGCCGATGATGGCCGGCCTGAACCGGCTCGCGCGCGAGCTGGGCCAGGCGCTGGGCGAACTGCCCACCCTGCCCAGCGAGGCCGGTGAGCTGGACGACGCCTGCGCGCGTCTGGACCACGTGGTGGCGATGACCGAACAGGCCACCCACCGCACCCTGGACCTGGCCGAAGAGTGCCGCGCGCTCACCGAACAGCTGCGTGCCAACGGGCTCAGCCCGGACCAGGACCAGCAGTTGGACCGCATCCGCCACAACCTGACCGAGATCGCGCTCACCCAGAGCTACCAGGATCTCACCGGGCAGATCATCCGCCGCGTGGTCGGCATCGTGCGCCGCGTGCACGAAGGCTTCGGCGCGCTCGGCCTGCCGCCGCCGGAAGACCCGGCCCACAAGCGCGACAACGGCCTGGCTGGCCCGGCCGTGAGCGGCCTGGACCGCCATCAGGTGTCGCAGGTCGACGCCGACGACCTGCTTTCCGATTTGGGGCTTTGAAACCATGAGTGCTGTTCCAGACGACATTGCCGCAGACTTCATCCTCGAGGCCCAGGAGATCCTGGATCGCCTCGGCGAACAGCTGGTGTCGCTGGAGCAGTCGCCCCAGGACAGCGACCAGCTCAACGCGGTGTTCCGCGGGTTCCACACGCTCAAGGGCGGTGCCGGCTTCCTCGGCATCCAGGCCATGGTCGAACTCTGCCACGCGGCAGAGGAAACGCTGGGCATGGCCCGCTCGGGCCAGGCCGTGCTGCAGGCACATCACTTCGATGCCGGCCAGCAGTCGCTGGACTACCTGCAGTCGATGCTCGATTCGGTCGCCGCCGGCACCGAGCCGGGCTACGCGCCGCCGGAGCTGATCGCGCAGTTCGACGTCAACGGTCCGGCCACGCCGGCACCACGCGCCGCTGCGGCCACCAGCGGTGAGCTGATCACCGACGACGAGTTCGAGGCCCTGCTCGACACGCTGCACGGCGGCGCCGCACCAACCGCCGTGACGCCCACGAAAAAGACCGACGACGGCCTGATCGGCGAAGACGAATTCGAGGCCCTGCTCGACCAGCTGCACGGGGGTGCCGCGCCGGGCAGCACGAGCATTGCCGCACCGGCACCGGCCGTTGCTCCGCGTGCCGCGCCGGCGCCGGCCAAGCCGGCCGCCAACAAGCCGGTCGCCGAAGCCGAACACACCGTGCGCGTGGACACCAAGCGCCTGGACGCCATCGTCAACCTGATCGGCGAACTGGTGCTGTCGCGCAACCGGCTCAAGACGCTGCGCGCGCGCCTGCACGACGAAGAGCTCGACCGCGCCGTCTCCACGTTGGACATCGCCACCGCACGCCTGCAATCGGCGGTGATGCGCACCCGCATGCAGCCGGTGGGCAAGGTGTTCTCGCGCTTCCCCAAGGTGGCCCGCGATGTGGCGCGCAACCTGAAGAAGGAAGTGGAGCTGGAACTGATCGGCGCCGAAACCGAGCTGGACCGCAACCTGGTCGAGGCGCTGGCCGATCCACTGGTGCACCTGGTGCGCAACGCGATCGACCACGGCATCGAAATGCCTGAGCTGCGCGAGGCCCAGGGCAAGACCCGCAGCGGCAACGTGCGCCTGTCGGCACAGCAGGAAGGCGACTACGTCAGCATCGAAGTGCAGGACGACGGCGCCGGCATCGACCCCGAGCGCCTGCGCGCCAAGGCACGCGAGAAGGGCCTGATCGATCCGGAGGCCGCCGCCCGCCTGAGCAGCGAAGAGTGCCTGCACCTGGTATTCCTGCCGGGATTCTCCACCAAGCAGGAAGTCACCGACATCTCCGGCCGTGGCGTGGGCATGGACGTGGTGCAGTCGCGCATCCGTGAGCTGAGCGGCCAGATCCAGATCCAGTCCGAGCTGGGCCGTGGCAGCCGCTTCCTGATCCGGGTGCCGCTGACGCTGGCGATCCTGCCCACCCTGCTCGTGCAGGCCGGCGAGGACGTCTACGCGCTGCCGCTGGCGCGCGTGATGGAGGTGCTGCACGCGCCGAACACCTCGCTGGGCTGGTTCGACGGGCGCGCCGTGCTGGACCGCAAGTCGCACACCCTGCCGCTGGTGGACCTGCGCCATTGGCTGGCGGTCGAGCCGGTGGCCTCACCGCTGCTCACCATCGTGGTGCTGCAGGCGGGCGAAGCGCGCTTCGGGCTGGTCGTGGACCAGGTCCGTGGCCGCGAGGAAGTGGTGATCAAGCCGCTCCCCAAGGCACTGCGCGGCCTGCGCGGCTACGCCGGCGCCACCCTGATCGGCGACGGCCGCATGTCCCTGATCCTCGACGTAGACGGCCTGCGCACCCCGAATGATTGATTGACCCGGCGCAGCCACGCATGGCGTGGCTCTACGGGCCGACGGACCACCGGTAGAGCCACGCCATGCGTGGCTGAATCGCCCGAAGACCTGAAACCGTAGAGCCACGCCATGCGTGGCTGAACCACCGATAGCCCCTCAATTCAAGTCCCCCCCACGCAAGCCGATATCGGACAAATGGACAGACTCAGCCTCATTGGACTTTTCCTCGCCCTGGCCTCCCTGGTGGGCGGCAGCATTCTCAAGGGCGCCGGGCTGGCCTCGCTGTGGTCCCCTGCGGCCTTCGTGATCGTCATCGTCGGCACCCTGGCCGCGATCCTGCTGCATACCTCGCCGGCGGTGTTCAAGCACGCCTTCAAGATCGTGCGTTGGGTCGTGCGCCCGCCGAACACCGACCGCAGCGAACTGATCCGCCAGATCGTGGAGTGGAGCAACATCGCCCGCCGCCAGGGCCTGCTGGGCCTGGAAGCCCAGGTGGACGCGCAGGACGACCCGTTCCTGCGCAAGGGCCTGCAGCTGCTGGTCGATGGCGTCGAGCCGGAGACTATCCGCCACATGATGGAGATCGAGCTGAGCAGCCAGGAGGGCCAGGACCTGGCCGCCTCCAAGGTGTTCGAAGGCATGGGCATCTACGCCCCGACCCTGGGCATCATCGGCGCGGTGCTGGGCCTGATCGCGGTCATGAAGAACCTGGCCGACCCCAGCAAACTCGGCCACGGCATCGCCGCCGCGTTCACCGCCACCATCTACGGCATCGCCTCGGCCAACCTGCTGTTCCTGCCGGTCTCGGCCAAGCTCAAGAGCGTGATCCACCACAACAGCCGCGACCGCGAGATGATCATCGAAGGCCTGATCTCGATCGCCCAGGGTGAAAACCCGCGCAACATCGAAACCAACCTGTCCGGGTTCCTGCACTGACATGGCGCGCCGCAAAGCCCACGAAGAGCATGCCAACCATGAGGCCTGGGCGATTCCTTACGCCGACCTCATGACGCTGCTGCTCGCCTTCTTCGTGGTGATGTACGCGATCTCCTCGCTCAACGAGGGCAAGTACCGGGTCATGGCCGATGCGCTGACCACCGCGTTCGGTGGCGCGCCGCGCACCATCAACCCGGTGCAGGTCGGCAACCAGCAGGTCCAGGGCGGCGGCTGGGACAGCCCGTCGGTGATCAAGGCCGGCAACCGCGTCGGCCCGTCGGCGCCCTCGCCGTCCAACGACCCGACCCTGCTGCCGGCCATGGCCTCGCAGATGCGCATGCCGGTGTCGGTGCACAACCAGGAACAGCTGCAGCGCGCCGAGCGCCAGTTGAACACCATCGCCGACCGCCTCACCGCCACGCTGGCGCCGCTGATCGACCGCGGCATGATCACCGTGCGCCGCACCGAGCTGTGGATCGAGGTGGAGATCAACAGCGACATCCTGTTCACCACCGGCTCGGCCACGCTCGACGTGCGCGCCCGCGACACCCTGTCGTCGCTGGCCCAGGTGCTGCACGACGCGCCCAACGGCGTACGCGTGGAAGGCCACACCGACAACGTGCCGATCGCCACCACGATGTTCCCGTCCAACTGGGAACTCTCAGCCGCCCGTGCGGCCAGCGTGGTGCACCTGTTCGCCGACCAGGGCGTGCAGCCGGCGCGGCTGGCGATGGTCGGCTACGGTCAGTTCCGCCCGCGCGAAGACAATGCCAGCGCCGAAGGCCGCAACCGCAACCGGCGGGTGATGGTGATCATCCTTGCCGACACCGCGCAGGGCGTGGACCCGCTGGGTCCGCAGCTCACCGCCGAATCCAGCGCGGCGGCACCGTCGACCGCACACCCTGTTTCCCCCCTCGCCCCGGTGCAGTTGCCACCGGTGCCGGCCGGCAGCCGCATTGGCGCCGCCGTTCCCCCCGCAATGAAGGAGTGAACCGATGCGCATCTGGGCAATCGCCAATCAGAAAGGCGGCGTGGGCAAGACCACAACCACCCTCGCGCTCGGCCGCGGCCTGGCCGCGCTCGGCCACCGCGTGCTGCTGATCGATCTTGATCCGCATTCGTCGTTGACCCGCGCCTTCGGCGTGCCGCTGGAGCCGACGCCGCAGGGCGTGCTGGAGCTGTTCGGCACCCCACCGGCCGAGCTCGGCAGCCTGTCTCACCCCAGCGACATCCCCGGGTTGGACTACGTCTGCGCGCAGGCCGCGCTGGCCACGCTGGAGCGCCGCAGCGCCAACCAGCCCGGGCTGGGCCTGGCCCTGCAGAACGCGCTGTCGCGGCACCAGGGCCAGCACGACTACATCCTGCTCGACTGCGCGCCCACCCTGGGCCTGCTGATGATCAACGCACTGGCCGCCGCCGACCGCCTGATCATTCCGACCCAGGCCGAACCGCTGGCCCTGCACGGCCTGGACGGCATGGTGCGCACCGGCGAGATGGTGGAGCGCTCGCGTCGGCGCCCGCTGCCGATGTCGATCCTGCCGACCCTGTTCGACCGCCGCACCCGCACCGGCAACGAAACGCTCAAGCAGATGCAGGACCGCCACGGCCACCGCGTGTGGGAAGACGCCATTCCGGTGGACACCCGTGTCTCCAATGCCGCCAGCCTCACCCTGCCCGTGCTGTCGACCGACTACCCGGGCCGCGGCCTGGCCGCCTACCGGCACGCGCTGGAATGGATCCTGGCCGATGACGCACTGCAGATGGAACGCGCGGCATGAACGGCACCGACGTACTGGACGACTACCTGGAAGAACTGCTCGGTGACGCCGTGCCGGCCGCACCGGTAGCGGTCGCCGCGCAGGAGGAATCCGAAGGCGTCGCCGAAGCGATCCGCGCCGAGTTCGCGCAGCCCGCCGACGCCGACGCACCGGCGTTCGACTGCCCGACGGCGCCGGGCGCACCCGCTGCGCTGGCGCTGCTCGACGAACTGATGAACGATCCGGCGCTCGGGCCGGTTGAAACATCCGCCGCCGCTCCGGCGTTCGACAGCCCCACCGCACCCGGCGCGCCGGCGGCGCTGGCGTTGCTCGACGAGCTGATGAACGACCCGGCGCTCGGTCCGGTGGTGACACCCACCGCCGCTCCGGCGTTCGACAGCCTGACCGCACCCGGCGCACCGGCGGCGTTGGCGTTGCTGGACGAACTGATGAACGACCCCGCGCTGGGCCCGGTAGCGGAACCTGCCGCCGCTGCACCGGCGTTCGACAGCCCGACCGCGCCCGGTGCACCGGCGGCGCTGGCGCTGCTCGACGAGCTGATGAACGACCCCGCGCTGGGCCCGGTGAGCACCGACGCCGCGCGCCCGAGCTGGGACGACCTGCCGCCGGAGGCCCTGCACGACACCCCCGCCGCGCCGCCGCCCTCCGCACTCGCGGTGCCCGCTGCGCGCGCCGCGCCCCCTACACCGACGCCCGCCCCCATTGCCCGCACCATGCCCACACCGCCTGCTGCCCCCATCGCACGCCCTGCCGCGCCCATTGCCGAGGCCGCAGCCGGTCGCCCGACCAGCTGGCAGGAACTGCAGGCGCAGGCACGCAACCCGGCCTCCAGCCCCCGTGGCGACCGCCGCGCCAGCGAGCGCACCTCGCGCTGGCTGCGCCTGCGCTGCGGACCCCAGGCGTACGCGCTGGAGCTGCTGAAAGTGCAGGAGGTGGTGCTGCCGGTACCGCTACTGCCCCTGCGCGGCACCGCATCGGCCATGCTGGGCATCATGAACCTGCGCGGCCAGGTGGTCCCGGTCATGGACCTGGGCGTGCACCTCGGCGCTGGTCCAGCCCGCGAGGATGCCAACACCCGCATCGTGGTGCTGGAGGAGAACGGCGAAACGATGGGGCTAAGGGTCTCGGCGGTGGAAGACGTCGCCAACCTCACCGATTCCCAGATCGAGCCGCCGGACACCGCACGCATCTGCCAGATATCCAACGACCTGTTCCGCGGCGTGGCGCGGGTGACCGCGCAGCCGATGATCCTGCTGGATGCCACGCAGCTGTTGAACTGAAAGCAGCCTGTACCCGAACCGTAGAGCCACCCCATGGGTGGCTGAACGCGCCCATGGGTGGCTGCGCGATGCCAGTAACCGCGCGCAGCCACCCATGGGGTGGCTCTACGTCCGTGGTGGATGGTCCGTGGTTGCGGTAGAGCCACCCCATGGGTGGCTGTCCTTGGCAAGAATCCCTAAAGGTTCCCGAAAATTCGCCGTTATAGACCTCGGAACCGTTTGTCCGGAGCAACGATGAGCACTGTGGCCCTGGGTGATGATCTCGGTATCGAGACCAGCACCGAGCTCAAAACACGCCTGGCCCCCTTGGTGGACCAGGCCGGCGATCTGACGCTGGATGCCAGCCAGGTCGGCCGTATCCATACCGCGGCCATGCAGGTCCTGTGTGCCTTCGTCGATGCCCGCCGCCAGGCAGGCTACCCGACCGCATTCGACGGCTGCACTGCCACCTTCCGTGATGCCGCGCGACTGCTCGGCGTCACCCAGGCCCTCGGCCTGGACGCAACCCATGACAACCTGAAATCTGTGGAGAACGCTGCATGAGCGCACGTATCTTGGTGGTGGACGACTCGGCGTCGATGCGCCAGATGGTCTCTTTCGCCCTCACCTCGGCCGGCTTTTCCGTCGAGGAAGCCGAAGACGGTGCCGTGGCACTGGGCCGGGCCAAGGGCCAGCGCTTCAACGCGGTGGTGACCGACGTGAACATGCCCAACATGGACGGCATCGCGCTGATCCGCGAACTGCGCCAGCTGCCGGACTACAAGTTCACGCCGATGCTGATGCTGACCACCGAATCGGCGGCCGACAAGAAGTCCGAAGGCAAGGCGGCCGGTGCGACCGGCTGGCTGGTCAAGCCGTTCAACCCGGAACAACTGGTCGCTACCGTCCAGAAAGTCCTGGGCTGATCCCGTCCCGCCCCCTCCTCCCCCTTTGGTAACCGGACCCGAACTCCCATGAGCATGGACCTGCAACGCTTCCACGCCACCTTCTTCGAGGAAAGCCGCGAAGGGCTGGATGCCATGGAAGCTGGACTGCTGGCACTGGAATCGGGCCAGCAGGATCCGGAAATCATCAACTCGGTGTTCCGCGCCGCGCACTCCATCAAGGGCGGCGCCGGCACCTTCGGCTTCGACGCCGTCGCCGCGCTGACCCACGTGCTGGAAACGCTGCTGGACGAACTTCGCGCCGGCAAGCGCGCACTGGAAGCGACCGCGGTCGATGCCATGCTGTCCTCGGTGGACGTGCTGCGCGCCCTGCTGCGCGAAGCCGAACACGGCACGCCTGCCGATCCGCAGGCCGTCGCCGCGATCAAGGCACGCCTGGAAGCAGTGCTGTCCGGCCAGGCGGCGGCCGCTGCCGCACCGGCCGCCGCCAAGGTCGATGACACCCCGGAAGCCTGGCAGATCGGCTTCGTGCCGTCGCCGTCGCTGTTCATGAGCGGCAATGATCCGCTGCGCATCATCCGCGAGCTGGAGCACCTGGGTTCGCTGCAGGTCGCCGCGCGGATGGAACGCCTGCCCGGCTTCGACCAGCTCGACCCGCTCGAAGCCCACCTGGCGTGGGACCTGGGCCTGGTCGGCAAGGTGCCGCGCAGCAAGATCGAAGACACCTTCGCCTGGGTCGTGGACGACTGCGAACTGGACATCCGTCCGGCCGCACCGCCGAGCCTGGCCACCAGTGCACCCGCACCGGCGGCCGCCGCTGTCGCCGCGCCGGTCGCACCGGCTGCGGCCGCCGCACCGGCTGCTGCGGCACAGGAAGCCGAGACCTCCATCCGCGTCGCCGTGGAAAAGGTCGATGCACTCATCAACCTCGTCGGCGAACTGGTCATCACCCAGGCCATGCTCAAGCAGGTCTCGCACGCGCTGGACCCGGTGCATGCCGAGCAGCTGTTCGCCGGCCTGGACCTGCTCGAACGCAACACCCGCGACCTGCAGGAAGCGGTCATCGGCGTGCGCATGCTGCCCGTGGACGCGGTGTTCCGCCGCTTCCCGCGCCTGGTCCGCGACCTCTCCTCGCGCCTGGGCAAGCAGGTGCGCCTGCGCACCATCGGCGAAGGCACCGAGCTGGACAAGGGCCTGATCGAGAAGATCGCCGACCCGCTGGTGCACCTGGTCCGCAACTCGATCGACCACGGCCTGGAAATGCCCGACGTCCGTCGCGATGCCGGCAAGGACGAGACCGGTACCATCACCCTGGCCGCATCGCACCAGGGCGGCCACATCGTGATCGAAGTCAGCGACGACGGCCGCGGCCTGAACCGCGACAAGATTCTGTCCAAGGCGGTCGAGCGCGGCCTGAGCGTGCCCGACAACCCCACCGACGCGCAGGTCTGGGACCTGATCTTCCAGCCCGGCTTCTCCACCGCCGACGCGGTCACCGACCTGTCGGGGCGTGGTGTGGGCATGGACGTGGTCCGCCGCAACATCCAAGCACTGGGTGGCGAAGTACAGCTGGAAAGCAAGGCCGGCAATGGCACCCGCGTGCTGATCCGCTTGCCGCTGACCCTGGCCATCCTCGACGGCATGACCGTATCGGTCGCCGGCGAAACGGTGATCCTGCCGCTGGCCTACGTGCTGGAGGCGCTGCAGCCGCAGGCCGAAGACGTGCGTTCGATGGCCGGCGAAGGCCGTGTGCTGCGGGTGCGTGGCGAGTACCTGCCGATCCTGTCGCTCAGCGAGTACTACGGCTTCGGCCGCCGCACCAACGACGATTCGCTGGTGGTGGTGGTGGAAGGCGACGGCCAGAAGATCGCGCTGGAAGTGGACGAACTGGTCGGCCAGCAGCAGGTCGTGGTGAAGAACATCGAGAACAACTACCGCCGTATCAGCGGCGTGTCCGGTGCAACCATTCTGGGCGACGGCCGTGTCGCGCTGATCGTGGACATCGGTGGGCTGGTGCGTTCGCTGCGGGTGCCGCAGGCGGCGTGAAGCCAACGGTAGCGCCGGCCGTTGGCCGGCTGGAAGCGCCCCCGTTTGATTGCGGGGGCGTTTTTGTTTTTCGGCGCTTGGTTTCGCGAATGGCGGTGGGGCCGACCAGTGATTGTTTTCCAGTGGGGCCGACCGTTGGTCGGCCGTTCTTCGTTCCGGGGTCATGAACGCCTGATGGGTGGCTTCGTTCCGGTCTAAACATTGGAACCGTCGCGGAAGCCGTGGGTGCGTCGGCTTCGGACGCTTGTGCCGCGCTGCGCGCGGTCGACACGCGCGGCGTGTCTCTACGAACCGTTACGTGCGCAGGACGATCACGTAATCAAAATCCAAGCCCCACCCGACGAATTGATAGGCATGCCCGCCGATCACGTGATCCACGACCAACCCGCGTAGTGCCACGCCATGCGTGGCTGCTCTCCGTTCCGGGGCCATGAACGCTCGATGGCAAACCGTGATGTCGGTCGGCACCTATACGGCCCGGAATCGATGCCCCATTCGCCACCGCACGGCGAATGCATTGGTATTGCTTGCTTTCGCAACCATCGCGCGAAAACCCTGCGGCGCCAGCGCGGCCAAAAAAATGTGACATCGAACACTCAAGTTCAGACGCTCCGCCGCCGTTATCCGCAATAGCGATGACACGTTCATTGCCTGCCTCACGCCCCATCGCCCACCGTCCAAGCCCCCCCGCCCAGCGTCCCCACGGCTGCGCACCCCCGCCCTGTCCGGAGTTCCCCGCATGAAGTGGTTCCATGATCTGCCCATCAGCCGCAAGCTCGCGGTCGGGTTTGCCCTCACGACGTTGATGACGATCGCGCTGGGCGTGTTCGCCCTGGTGCGTTTGAACAGCGTCAACGCCGAACTCGCCGAAATGGCGAGCAACGACATCCCCTCCGTCCAGCACCTGGGCGAAGTGCGTGCGCAGTTGGGCGAGTTCCGCACCTTCGAACTGGCGCAGCTGACCATGCTGGACCAGGCCGACAAGGTCGCCGACTACAACACCCGCATGGACGCCACCGCCAAGGCCGTCCGCGATGAGCTGAATGCCTACGCCGCCCTGCCGGCCGGCGACAAGGAAAAGGGCCTCTACCAGAAGGTCGCCGCCGACCTGGACGTCTACTTCGCCGCCAATGCGGAAATGCGCGCCGCCGTGGCCGCCGCCGACGGCGCACTGGCCCAGCAGATCTCGGACGAAAAGTCGCGCCCGGCACGCCGCAAGATGTTCGACGACCTCAAGGAACTCGGTGCGCTGAGCAGCAGCCTGATGCAGGCCAAGATCGCCGACGCCAACACCACCCACCGCAACAGCGTGGTGGCCATCATCACCACCATCGTGCTGCTGTCGCTGCTGGCCGTGGCGATGGGCGTGGTGATCTCGCGCGCCGTGACCGGGCCGATCCGCCAGGCGATGCACGCCATCCAGTCGGTGGCACGCGGCGACCTCTCGGTGAACATCCCCAGCCTCACCACGGCCGACGAATCCGGCCGGATGCTGGCCGCCACCCGCGACATGACCCTGATGCTGCGCCGTTTCTCCGGCGAGACCCAGCAGATGGTCGAGATGCACGCCGGCCCGGACATCAGCCACCGCATTCCGGAAGACTTCCCGGGCGTGTACGGCCAGCTGGCCGTGGGCGTCAACACCGTGATCTTCGAACACCTGGATGCGATCAAGGACGCCATCAACGTCCTCAACCAGTACGCCGCGGGCGACCTCTCGCAGGACGCGCGCCGCCTGCCCGGCACCCGCGCGATCCTGCATGAATCGATGGATGCGGCCAAGGCCAGCCTGCTGGCCATCAACACCCAGATCCAGTCGCTCGCCCAGGCCGCCGCCGCCGGCGACTTCAGCCAGCGCGGCGACGCGCTGCGCTTCGACCACGACTTCCGGGTGATGATCGAACGCCTGAACACCATGATGGAAGTGGCCGACGGCAACCTGTCGCAGCTCTCGCAGCTGCTCCAGGCCATCGCCAACGGCGACCTGACCGTGCGCATGCAGGGCCAGTTCCACGGCGTGTTCGCCAGCATGCGCGACGACGCCAACACCACCGTGGCCCAGCTGACCCAGATCGTCGGCCGCATCCAGCATGCGTCGGGCAGCATCAGCACCGCCGCCGGTGAAATCGCCTCGGGCAACAACGACCTGTCCCGCCGCACCGAACAGCAGGCCGCCAACCTGGAAGAAACCGCCGCGTCGATGGAGGAGCTCACCTCCACCGTGCGCCAGAACGCCGAACACGCCCGCCAGGCCAACCAGCTCGCCATCGGCGCGCATTCGGTGGCCTCGCAGGGCGGCGACGTGGTTGGCCGCGTGGTCAGCACCATGCACGAGATCGACGCGTCCTCGCGCCGCATTGCCGACATCATCACCGTTATCGACGGCATCGCCTTCCAGACCAACATCCTGGCGTTGAATGCCGCGGTGGAAGCCGCCCGTGCCGGTGAACAGGGCCGCGGCTTCGCCGTGGTCGCCTCGGAAGTGCGCACCCTGGCGCAGCGTTCGGCCAGCGCGGCCAAGGAGATCAAGGGCCTGATCGACGAGTCGGTCGGCAAGGTCGCCGAAGGCTCGGCCCTGGTCAACCAGGCCGGCGCCACCATGAGCGAGATCGTGGCGTCGGTGCAGCGCGTGACCGACATCATGGCCGAAATCTCGGCGGCTTCGCAGGAACAGTCGGCGGGCATCGAGCAGGTCAACCAGACCGTCATGCAGATGGACGAGACCACCCAGCAGAACGCCGCGCTGGTGGAAGAAGCCACCGCCGCCGCCCGCTCGATGGAAGAACAGGCCGGCCACCTCACCGACGCGGTGTCCCTGTTCAAGCTCGACACGCATGCCGCGCCCGTCGTGGCCGTGGCAGCAGTCGCCACGCGCACCGCCGCACCGGCCCGTGCCCGCGCAGCAACCCCGGCCCCGGCGCGCCGCGCACCGGCACGCGAACCCGCACTGGCCAACGAGAGCGACTGGCAGGAGTTCTGATCGCGCCAGCACAACGCAACATCAACGACACCCCGCTTCGGCGGGGTGTCGTCGTTATGGGGACCGCGTCACATATTCGACACAGAGGTGTCGTCAAACGTCGAATTCCAGCGCAAACCGCATCAAGTTCCCCGGCCACCGCGCCGTTACCCGTCTACGGCATCAGGGGGAGGGCTGCGACGTGACGGGGTCGGAATGTTGAAGCGCTGGCGGAGCCTGCGCAGCGCGCTCTGTGCGGCGGCCATGGCGGCATGGCTGGGCTGGCTGGTGCCCCTGGCCTGTTCGCAGTGGACGTCGAGCGAAGCATCGTTGAGCGCCGCACAGATCCTGGCCCGGCTCGGCCCGCTGCCCGCCGCCGACGGTGCCCCGGTCCTGCTGCGGATCGGCGCGCCGTGCGCCTGCACCGAGACGATACCGGCCGAATTGCCCGCCATGCCGGCACGGGACTACCACAGCATCGCCACGGTGGTGCCCTACCCCTGGGTGGTGCTGGATGCGAAGCGTCGCCTCGTCTACGCCGGGCCCGCACTGCTGATCGGCAGCGGCCGCCCGCAATCGGCGGCGCCGCTGGTGCAGCGCCTGCTGGCGCAGCCGCAGGCTCCGATGATCCTGTCCCCGCACTGCGCGTGCACCCAGGACTGAGGCACGCATTACAAAGGCGCTACACACATTCGCCCTACATTATTGTGAGCTGCTGCCGATAAACGGACTGAGACCCGACATCGCGTGATGTCTGTACCCGCCCAACCAGCCAGAGTCCATGTCCGAAGGCAGCCTTGACGCACACGACGCTCCGCACGCCGCCCACGAGGACGGCACGGATGACCGTTACCTGGTCCGCAACCCACGCCAGATCCGGCAGTTGCTGCAGGCGCTGATCGACCAGCGTTCGCTGATCAACGCCCATCTCGGTGGTCGCGACCAGTCGTTCCCGACCGCGATCCTGGAACTGGACGAGGACGAGGACAGCCTGCTGCTGGACGGCAGCCCGTCCGAGCCGGCCAACCGTGCCGCAGAAGACGCCGGTCACCTGCTGTGTTTCGCGCAGCTGGACCGGGTGATGGTGCGCTTCCGCCTGGACCACCTGGAACGCACCGGCGGCCACCGCCACGTGGCCTTCCGCGTGCCGTTCCCCACCGAGCTGGTGCACCTGCAGCGCCGCGAGCTGTACCGGCTGGAGACACCCATCACCGACTCGCCGCACCTGCTGTTCCCGATCAACGAGGACCGCAGCGAGGCCCTGCACCTGCGCGTGGTCGACATCAGCGGCGGCGGCCTGGCCGTCACCGTTCCGGTGGACTGCAACGTGTTCGGCATGCAGAAGCGCTACGACGCCCGCCTGGACATGCCCGAATCCGGCCCGCTGCAGGTCTCGCTGATCGTCTGCAACCAGCTCTCGGTCAAACTCCCCAACGGCGTCGAAATGAAGCGCGTCGGCATGCGTTTCGACGGCCTCCCCCGCGGCGGCGACAGCGCCATCCAGCGCTACATTTTCCGCATCGACCGCCAACGCAGCGCCCGCAAAAACGGCGAAAGCTGAAGTCTGTTGCTTTTGAAGCCCTGGAGCAAAAGCCGCGGTTGAATACTGCGTGACCGGGGCGGTGGGGGTGGGCCCGCGGGGGACGCCGTAAATACATCCTTGTAGGCTCAGTCGCGGCATCCATGCCGCTCATGCCCCCGCAAACCCACCCCCACCGCCCCGCCGACAGTTGGCCGGCGCCGAACTGCCGGCAACAGTAGAGAGTGGTAGAGCGTGCCGAGCCAAGCTCGGCACTTCCCAACCTCACCAAGCGACCCAGCAACGCTCCTTCTGTGCGCCCTCTTTCTGTGCGCACCGACCGAGCGTCAAAGGGTTGGCGGGGGTGGGTTGGCGGGACTGTAGAAAACATGGATGTTTTCTACAAGCCTCCAGGGATGGATTCACGGCGGGGGGGGGGCCCCCCCCCCCCCCCCCCCCCCCCCGT
>NZ_JBLZQD010000015.1:31403-32779 GCF_049199305.1 Stenotrophomonas sp. PD6
TGGGGGGGGGGGGGGGGGGGGGGGTGTTTATAAATAATTTTTTTTTATAAAAAACCCCCCCCCCGCCCCCCCCCCGGCCCCCCCCCCCCCCCCCCCCCCCCCCGCCAGCCCAAACCAGGTAAGCCCGCAGCCGTGGCGCTCTTGCTTGTGCCTCTAAAGTCGCGACATCCCAGGCCGATATTGAGCGTGACGCCCCGGTTTTCCGACCGCCACGCCTGACCCAGGATTCCTTCCATGAACCACAGCAACCCCAACGCCGCCAGCAGCGGTGGCGAGTTCCTCAGCTTCACCCTCGGCGCCGAGCACTACGGCGTGGACATCCTCAAGGTGCAGGAAATCCGCGGCTATGACTCCGTCACCCGCGTGCCCGATGCCCCCGATTACATCAAGGGCGTCATCAACCTGCGCGGCACCATCGTTCCCGTCATCGACCTGCGCCTGAAGCTGCGCCTGGACGAGGCCCGCTACGACGCCTTCACCGTCATGATCGTCCTCAACGTCGAAGACCGCGTCGTCGGCATCGTCGTCGACAGCGTCTCCGACGTCATCCCGCTCAGCGCCGAGCAGATCCGCCCCACCCCCGAGTTTGGCGCCGCCGTCGATACCCGCTTCATCTCGGGCATCGGCACCCAGGACGATCGCATGCTCATCCTGCTCGACATCGAAACCCTGCTCGACAGCGCCGACATGGGCCAGACCGCCGCCGTCGAAGACGCTGCCGCCTGATTGGACGCGTGCGGCAGCCCTGATCGATTTTCGTTCAACTTAATCCTTCAGTTCTGTCGCAAACGGCCGATAGCTGGATTCAGGACCCGGCGGCGTGGGAACACCCACGCCCGGGCCAACTATCCAAATCCCCCGGAGAATCTCCCGATGAAGTCCCTGCTTGCGCTGCTTTCCGTCGCCGTCCTCGCCACTTCCGCCTCGTCCGCCTTCGCCCAGTCGGCCGACATGATTCCGCCGGAGCTGGCGGCACGCTCCGTCGGCAAGGATGGCATGGTCTGCGGCAAGGTCGAAAAGGCCCGCTACGCCGAAGGCTCCGAGGGCCAGCCGACCTTCCTGTACATGGGCGGCGCCTTCCCGCGTCACACCTTCTCCGCCCGCATCGCCGGCGAGAACCGTGGCAAGTTCAGCTTCCCGCTGGAAACCCTGGAAGGCAAGACCGTGTGCGTGATCGGCAAGATCGCCCGCGATGCCTCGCGCGCTGAAATCGAAGTCAGCTCGCCGGCTGGCCTGAAGCTCGCCAACATCAAGTAATCGCCCCACGCCCCGGGCCCCCCCCCCCCCCCCCCCCCGGCCCCCCCCCCCCCCCCCCCCCCCACCCCGCGCCCCCCCCCCCCCCCCCCCCACCAAAAAAAAAAAAAAAACAAAAAAAA
>NZ_JBLZQD010000015.1:32789-59600 GCF_049199305.1 Stenotrophomonas sp. PD6
CGCCGGCACAGGCCGGCGTGGCCGCTGCAACCGGGCGCCACGCCCGGACGCGTCTGCCACCGGAGAGTGCACCACCATGCAATGGATCAACAACCTCAAACTGATGCCGAAGTTGATGCTGACTTTCGGTGTAATCCTGCTGGTGATGCTGCTGCAGGGCGTCGTCGCCTATCGTGGCCTGCACTCCCTCAACAACGTGACCACCGAACTGGCCGGCAACCGGATGGAAAGCATCCGCATGGCCGGCGAAATGCGTGGCATGCTCGGTGAATACCGCAACTCCGCCTACCAGGGCTTGATCCGCGCCAGCGACGACGTCAAGGCCGAAGCCAAGACCCGCGCCGCCGACCTGCGCGGCAAGATCGATGCCTCCATCAAGAAGTATCCGGCCCTCATCGACAGCCCGCAGCAGAAGAAGCTGTTCGACGCCTTCGCCAAGGACTGGAACGAATCGCTGGCCTCCTACGATTCGGTCACCGAAATGCTCGAGCTGGACCTGCCGGACGACGCCATCGATACCTTCGTCGGCGAAACCCGCACCAAGCACCTCAAGGCGTCCACCGCCCTTGAAACGCTCATTGCCGAAGACAACCGCCTCGCCCGCGCCTCGCGCGAAGAGGCCGAAAGCACCTACGCCACCTCCGCTACCCTGACCATCATCGCTCTGCTCGGCGGCGCCGCCCTGGGCCTGGTGCTGGTGTACCTGTTCGCCCGCTCCCTGGTCGGCAGCGTCCGTGGCGCCGTCTCGGTGGCCAACGAAGTGGCCGGCGGCAAGCTGGACGGCCATATCGACGTCACCCGCAAGGATGAAGTCGGCGACCTTATGCAGGCCATGCAGCGCATGCAGCGCGACCTGCGCGACCGCACCGAAACCGAACAGGCCGTGGCCCGCGAGAACCTGCGCATCCGCACCGCGCTGGACTACAGCTCCACCGGCGTGTACCTGACCGACAACCACCTCAACATCGTCTACGCCAACCGCGCTCTGGAACAGACCCTGTCCCAGTACCAGGACGAACTGCGCAGGAGCCTGCCGGACTTCGATGCCGCCGCCTCGCTGGTCGGCCGCCCGCTGACCGTGCTCGAACACCGCGGCGAGATGGATGCCAGCCTGCTGGCCAACCTCAAGCAGCACGGTGTGGCCCGCCGCGCCATGCAGTTCGGCGACGCCCAGTTTGCCCAGGTCGTCTCCACCATCCGCAACGAAGAAGGCGAGAGCGTCGGCCACGTGGTCGAATGGCGTGACCGCACCCCCGAAGCGCTGGTGGAAGCCGAAGTGGCACGCGTCATCGCCCAGGCCGCCGCCGGCGATCTGTCCGGCCGCATCAGCGCCGAAGGCAAGGACGGCTTCTTCCTGCAGCTGGCCCAGCAGATCAACGGCCTGCTCGACGCCAACGCCTCCAGCATCGAACAGATCTCCGGCCTGCTCACCGCGCTGTCGCAGGGCGACCTGACCGTGCGCATGCACGGCGACTTCGAAGGCGTGTTCGCCACCATGCGCGACGACGCCAACGCCACCGCCGAACAGCTCAGCGGCATCGTCACCCGCATCAAGCAGTCCAGCCAGGCCATCAGCTCGGCGGCCAGCGAGATCGCCACCGGCAACAGCGACCTGTCGCGCCGTACCGAACAGCAGGCCGCCAACCTGGAAGAGACCGCCGCCTCGATGGAGGAACTGACCTCCACCGTGCGCCAGAACGCCGAACACGCCCGCCAGGCCAACCAGCTCGCCATCGGCGCGCATACGGTGGCCTCGCAGGGCGGCGACGTGGTCGGCCAGGTGGTGACCACCATGAGTGCGATCCAGACCTCGTCCAAGAAGATCGCCGAGATCATCTCGGTCATCGACGGCATCGCCTTCCAGACCAACATCCTGGCGCTGAACGCCGCCGTCGAAGCGGCCCGTGCCGGCGAACAGGGCCGCGGCTTCGCCGTGGTCGCCTCCGAAGTGCGCACCCTGGCCCAGCGTTCAGCCGGTGCCGCGAAGGAGATCAAGGGCCTCATCGACGACTCCGTCGGCAAGGTCAACGATGGCTCGGCATTGGTGCACAAGGCCGGCGCCACCATGGGCGAGATCGTCGCTTCGGTGCAGCGCGTGACCGACATCATGGCCGAGATCTCCGCCGCCTCGCAGGAACAGTCGGCCGGCATCGAACAGGTCAACCAGACCGTCGTGCAGATGGACGAAACCACCCAGCAGAACGCCGCACTGGTGGAAGAAGCCACCGCCGCCGCCCGCTCCATGGAAGAACAGGCCGGCCACCTCAGCGATGCCGTGTCGATCTTCCGCGTCGACGAACAGGAAGCAGCGCCCGCCGCCCCGGTCTTCGCGCCGGCGCCGCGTGCGGTGACCCGCCCGGCCGCTGCACCGGCACCGGCGCGCAAGCCGGCCAGCCGTGCGGTCGCCGCCGAGCTCGCCGACGGCGACTGGCAGGAGTTCTAAGCCGCGCCGCGCATCCGCGCTGCGGTGAAACACACAGGCCCCGATGCTCCGGCACCGGGGCCTTCTCACATCTGAAGCTGAATGCGCTCAGCTCGCGCACCTCAACCGGCGCCGGTTGCTGCCGATAACTCCATTGCCTCGACACGTTCGTCGACGTCCGGCTTCCGCTGTACGCCTCCGCTAGAGAAGACCCCCACGCCCATGAATCTTTCCAGCCGCTTCTCCAACCTGTCCGTACGCGGCAAGTTGAACCTGCTTACCGCCCTGATCGCCGTCGGCGTCATTGCCCTGGCCATCATCGCCGCGCGCATCCAGTACCTGGACCTGGCCGAGACCCGCAAGGACGCGCTGAAGACCCAGGTCGAACTGACCTACGGCATCCTCGACCATTACAAGCGCCTGGCCGGCACCGGCGAGCTCACCGAAGAAGCAGCCAAGGCGGCGGCACTGCAGGCCCTGCACGGCATGCGCGCCGACGGCGAAAGCGCGTACTACAACGTGCTGGCCACCGATTACACGCTGCTCATGCACCCGTTCGCGCCCGACCGCGTGGGCAAGGTGCAGAAGGACTACCTGTCCAAGGACGGCGTGCCGCTGTACCTGCAGCAGGTGGACATGGCCAAGACCGGCGGCGGCTATACCTACTACTCGACCACCAAGCCCGGCATGGGTGAAAAGCTGATCGAGAAGTCCACCTACGCCGGCATGTATGCCCCGTGGCAGTGGGTGGTCACCAGCGGCGTGTACATGGACGACGTACAGGCCGACGCGCTGGCCTTCACCGGCATCATGGCCGCCACCGGCGGCGCGCTGGTGCTGGTGGTATTGGCGTTGAGCTGGCTGATCGGCAACCGCATCACCGGCCCGCTGCGCCAGGCCACCGCCGTGGCCGACAGCATCGCGCGCGGCAAGCTCGATACCCGCATCGGCGCGCAGGCGCAGGACGAACCGGGCCGCCTGCTGGACAGCATGGGCCGCATGCAGCAGCAGCTGCACGCCGTGATCGGCGCCCAGCGCGAGATGGCCAGCCAGCACGATGCGGGCCAGACCAGCTTCCGCATGGACGAATCCGCCTTCCCGGGCGAATACGGCCTGATGGTGCATGAAACCAACACCCTGGTCGGCGCGCACGTGCAGACCATGCAGGACGTGCTGGCCGTGGTGCAGCGCTACGCCGTGGGCGACCTCAGCGCGGACATCGCGCGCTATCCCGGCGACAAGGCCGCCATCAGCACCACCGTGGACACCGTCAAGCAGAACCTGGCCAGCATCAATGCCGAAATCAAGCGTCTGGGCGCCGCGGCGGCTGCGGGCGATTTCACCCAGCGCGGCGATGCCGCCCGCTTCGACCACGATTTCCGCCAGATGATCGCCAGCCTCAACGCGATGATGCAGGTCAGCGACGACAACCTGGGCAAGCTTTCGACGCTGCTGTCGGCCATTGCCGAAGGCGACCTTACCGCACGCATGCATGGCGACTTCCAGGGCGTGTTCGCCACCATGCGCGACGACGCCAACGCCACCGTCGCCAAGCTGACCCAGATCGTCGGCCAGATCCAGGAATCGGCCGGCAGCATCAACCAGGCCGCAAGCGAGATCGCCACGGGCAACAACGACCTGTCGCGCCGTACCGAGCAGCAGGCCGCCAACCTGGAAGAGACCGCCGCCTCGATGGAGGAACTGACCTCCACCGTGCGCCAGAACGCTGAACACGCCCGCCAGGCCAACCAGCTCGCCATCGGCGCGCACGGCGTTGCTTCGCAGGGCGGTGACGTGGTCGGCCAGGTGGTCGTCACCATGAGCGCCATCGAGGCCAGCTCCAAGCGGATTGCCGAGATCATTTCGGTCATCGACGGCATCGCCTTCCAGACCAACATCCTGGCGTTGAATGCCGCGGTGGAAGCCGCACGTGCCGGTGAGCAGGGCCGCGGCTTCGCCGTGGTCGCCTCCGAAGTACGCACCCTGGCCCAGCGTTCGGCCGGTGCCGCCAAGGAGATCAAGGGCCTGATCGACGAATCGGTGTCCAGCGTCGCCGATGGTTCGGCGCTGGTGCGCAAGGCCGGCACCACCATGGGCGAGATCGTTGCCTCTGTGCAGCGCGTGACCGACATCATGGCCGAGATCTCCGCCGCTTCGCAGGAGCAGTCGGCCGGCATCGAGCAGGTCAACCAGACCGTGACCCAGATGGACGAGACCACCCAGCAGAATGCCGCACTGGTCGAAGAAGCCACCGCCGCCGCCCGCGCCATGGAAGAACAGGCCACCCAGCTCGCCGACGCGGTGTCGATCTTCCGCCTGGACAACCAGGTCGCCGTCGCGCTGAGCGCCGTCACCGCTCGCATCGCCCCGGCCGCGTCGCGCAGCGTCAAGCCGGCCGCCAAGGTCGCCCGCCCGACCACGCCTGCACCGACCGCGCGCGCACCGCGCACCACGGCCGACGACGGCAACTGGCAAGAGTTCTAAGGAATCCGCCTGTGACCACGCCTACCGCACCCGTCTCCACCGCCACGCCGGCAGGCCGCGAGTTCGAGTTCTCCGACCGCGACTTCCGCCGCATCTGCGATCTGATCTACCAGCGCGTGGGCATTTCCCTCGCGCCGGCCAAGCGTGACATGGTCTATGGACGCCTCTCGCGGCGGCTGCGTGCGCTCGGCCTGCGCAGCTTCCAGGACTACCTGGACCAGCTGGAGAAGCACGGCGGCGACGAGTGGCAGGCGTTCACCAATGCGTTGACCACCAACCTCACCGCGTTCTTCCGCGAGCCGCACCACTTCGAGAAGCTCGATACGGAACTGCGCGCACGCGCCGGCCACGGCACCCTGCAGCTGTGGTCCTGCGCGGCGTCGACCGGTGAGGAGCCCTACTCCATGGCGATCACCGCGTGCGAGGCGTTCGGCACGCTCAAGCCGCCGGTACGCATCCTCGCCACCGACGTGGACACCCAGGTGCTGGCGACCGCCAGCCGCGGCGTCTACGCCATCGACCGCGTGTCCGGGCTGGACCCGGCCATCAAGCGGCGCTACTTCCAGCGCGGCAGTGGCCCCAACGAGGGGAGCTGCCGGGTCAACCCGGCGCTGCGCGACCTGATCGACTTCCGCCCGCTCAACCTGCTGGCACCCCGCTACGACGTCGGCGGCCCGTTCGACGCCCTGTTCTGCCGCAACGTGATGATCTACTTCGACAAGCCCACCCAGCGCGGCATCCTCTCGCGCCTGATCCAGCACATGGGCGACGATGGCCTGCTCTACACCGGCCACTCGGAGAATTACCTGCATGCCGCCGACCTGATCCAGCCGTGCGGGCGCACCCTGTACAAGCGCGCGCCGGGAGCCCCGGCATGAACCTGGCGGCCCGCAACGACGAAGTGATGCGTTACTACGACAGCCGCTTCAAGGTCACCGCCGCCAAGCTGCTGCCGACCCAGTACCTGGTGGTCGATGACGAAACCGCGCTGACCACCACGCTGGGCTCCTGCGTGGCCGCCTGCCTGCGCGACCCGGTACTGAAGATCGGCGGCATGAACCACTTCCTGCTGCCCGAAGGCAATGTCGGCGACGGCGCGCCGGCGCGCTATGGCAGCTATGCCATGGAACTGCTGATCAACGACCTGCTCAAGCGCGGCGCTCACCGCAAGCGCCTGGAGGCAAAGGTGTTCGGCGGTGCCAACGTGCTCAAGGGCTTCACCAGCAACCCGGTGGGCACCCGCAACGCCGAGTTCGTGCGCCAGTACCTGCAGGCCGAACACATCCCGGTGCTCGCCGAAGACCTGTGCGGCATCCATCCGCGCAAGGTGTGGTTCTTCGCCGACACCGGCCGCGTCGTCGTGCAGCGCCTGCCGCATGCCCACGAAGCCGAGGTCGCCGCGACCGAAATCGCCGTGCGCGCCCGTCTGGCGCGTGCCCCCGTCACCGGTGGCGTGGAGCTGTTTGAATGATCACGGGTGCACCCTGCAGAGTCCTGATCGTCGACGATTCGGCCGTCGTCCGACAGATGCTGAGCGAGATCCTGGCCGCCGACCCGGGCATCGAAGTGGTCGGCACCGCCGCCGATCCCCTGCTGGCGCGTGAGAAGATCAAGCGCCTGGCCCCGGACGTCATCACGCTGGACGTGGAAATGCCGCGCATGGACGGCCTGGCGTTCCTGGAAAACCTGATGCGCCTGCATCCGCTGCCGGTGGTGATGATTTCATCGCTGACCGAACGCGGTGCCGACACCACCCTGCAGGCGCTGGCGCTGGGTGCGGTGGACTTCATTTCCAAGCCCAAGTTCGATGTGGCACGTGGCCTGCAGGGCTACGCCGAGGAGATCGTCGGCAAGGTCAAGATGGCCGCCCGCTCCCGCGTACGCACCCTCGCCCGCCCGATCACCCCGCGGATCACGTTGGACGCCGTGGCGCCCTCGCCCGCACGTTCGATCCAGTTCCGCACCACTGACCGCCTGATCGCCATCGGCGCCTCGGCCGGCGGCACCGAAGCCCTGCGCGTGGTGCTTGAAGGCTTGCCGGCCGATGCCCCCGCCGTGGTGCTCACCCAGCACCTGCCCGCCACCTTCAGCACCGCGTTTGCCGAACGCCTGGATCGCCATTCGGCGATGTCGGTGCGCGAGGCCACCGACGGCGAAGCCGTGCTGCCGGGCCATGCCTATCTGCCCCCGGGTGGCAAGCACCTGCGGGTGATCCGTGACGGCGCGCGCTGGCGCTGCCGCGTCGACGACGGCCCGGCGGTGAACCGCCACAAGCCGGCCGTGGACGTGCTGTTCCGTTCCGTGGCGGAGAGTGCCGGCGCCAACGCCATCGGCGCCATCCTCACCGGCATGGGCGACGACGGCGCACGCGGCCTGCTCGAACTCAAGAACGCAGGCGCGCCGACGCTGGTGCAGGACGAAGCCACCAGCGTGGTCTGGGGCATGCCCGGCGCCGCGTTCAAACTGGGTGCCACCGACGAACAGGTGCCGCTGGAACGCATCGCAGAACGCCTGATGGCGCTGGCACGCGGCTGAAAACATGACAATGCGTTGGTGGCGTAGCGCCGGGCTCTGCCCGGCTGTCGTCAATGCGTGCGTCACGCACTACCGATTTCAACAAGGAGCAACACCGTGAGTGCAACACTTCACACCGTCACCGGCCTTTTGCTGGCCACCGTTCTACTGGCCGGCACCGCCGCAGCCCAGGAATCCACCGCTGCAGCAACCAGCGCCGAAACGTCCGCCACGCCTGACATAGCGCCCGTGCCTGCCGCCGCCAAAGCCCGTGTCCGTATCTTCGGCCAGAACGGCCAGGGCATCACCATGTATACCGACGCAGCCTGCCGGGACACCTACACCGACAAGGTCGAAGTCGCCCGCTCCGGCGCACGCGCGATCGGCAGCCTGTTCGGCGGCGCACCCGACAACATCGCGCTTGGCATGCCGGAAACGTCAACCGTACGCAACATGAAGAGCGTGCTTTTTTCGAAGCCGAACTATCAGGAGTACGCCGTTGCCGGCGGCCGGCCACTGATCTTCGACGCCCGCGTCGAGAACACCAACGACTATCGCTGCGATCGCGAGCTGACCCTGCAGTTCACCGCTGAACCGGGCCAGGACTACGAAGTCTTCATGAGCACGGCCGGCGGCATCTGCCGGTTGAGTGCGAACCACGTGGGCGCGGATGGCAGCGTGCAGCCGCAGGCGACCACCTTCCCGCCGCAGCGCTGCGAGGCACCGGTGGAAGCCGCGTCACCCACGCCCGTGGAAAGCACCGCGACGGGCGAAGCAATGACGACCAATGCCGCCGATGCGACGGTATCCGTCGCGGCCGCTGCAGCAACGGACAGCAACGTGGTGGCGGCGCCCGCCGTCGGGGCAGTTGCGCCACGGGACTGGACCCGCACCGTGGGCATCATGTCCACCCAAGGCAGCGGGCAGGACAACAATCGCTACGGTGATCTGGCGCTGCGTTTGGTGAGCCGGGGCGATACCGGCAAGGTGGTCGGCCTGAAACTGGGGGTTCTGGCGCTGGCCGTCACGGGTCGTGCCTACGTGGGGCGCGTCGATGGATTCAACAAGAACAACCTGCGCGGTGACACCATCGAAAGCGTGCCAAGCCCGGCCGTGGTCCACATGCCGGACCTGCTGCGCGCGGAACTGGCCGAGTTCTTCCGCGCCCACCCCGATGCGATTCCTGTCGAGCGCCGCACGGTGCAGGCCAGCGCCGGTACCTGGACGCTGGCGTACCAGAAACTGGCCGGCTCGAACGTCCCGTACGAGCTTCGCCACCAGGCCAGCATCGGCTTCTTGCTGCCGAAGGACGGCCAGACCCAGACCATCGTGTATTGCACCGATGAGCGGCTCCAGGCCCCGCTGGACGAATGGCAGGCCGACGACTACGCCAAGGTGAGAGCCGCCTCGCAGGCCTTCGCCGAACGCTGCGTCGCCAGTTTCGTCGCCGAACTGCCGAAGGTATTCCCGGAGCTTGCCCAGCCGGAGCAGGGAACGGCGCAGTCGAACGAAGCGCAGACGGTGGCCGCTACAGAACAGACCTGAGGCCCGGTAGGGTCGGTTCCCAAACGACTGCCGATGGCACCTCCACATTCATTGACGCATGGACCCGAAACGAAACCGGCTTCGGCAGGTTCGTTCCATCACAGGTCCATGCCCCAATGAACCGACCGCCGTTACCCCCAATACAACCGCATCGGGTTGTCCACCAGCAGCTTCTGCCGCTGGTCGGCCGTCACCGCGATCCGGGGAATGAAATCCACCAGCTTGCCGTCGTCGGGCATGTGCGATTTCAGGTTGGGGTGCGGCCAATCGGTGCCCCACAGCACCCGGTCCGGGAACTGCTCCACCAGGTGCCGGGCGAACGGCACCACATCGTCGTAGTCCGGGGGCCCGGACTGCGACAACCGCTCCGGGCAACTCACCTTGCTCCACACGTTCGGGTGTTCGCGCATCAATCGCACGAATCGCTGGAACTCGGGCCCGTCCACCGGCAGGCTCACGTCCGGCCGCCCCATGTGGTCCACCACCACGGTGGTGGGCAACGAGGTGAAGAAGTCCCAGCGTTCGGCCAGGTCCGCCGCCTCGAAGTACACCACCACATGCCAGCCCAGCGGCGCGATCCGCGCGATGATCGCGTGGTAATGCGCATCCGGCTTCGGGTCCACCAGCCGCTTCACGAAATTGAAGCGCACCCCGCGCACCCCGGCCGCATGCAGCTCCTGCAGTTCCTCGTCGGTGACCGTATCACGCACCGTGGCCACGCCGCGGGCACGGCCGTCCGCGCTGCGCAGCGCATCGACCAGCGCCCGGTTGTCGGCGCCATGGCAGGTCGCCTGCACGATCACGTTGCGCTCGAAGCCCAGGTGGTCGCGCAGTGCGAACAGCTGATCTTTGCCCGCATCGCACGGCGTGTACTTGCGCTCGGGCGCGTACGGAAACTGGTCGCCGGGGCCGAACACATGGCAATGCGCATCCACCGCGCCCGGCGGTGGCACGAACGCCGGCCGGCTCGGGTCCGGGCAGAAATCCAGCCAGTCGGCATCTTTCACGAACTCCGCCATTACAGCCCCCTCGCCTTCAGTTGGGCATCCAGTCGCGGGTACACGCGGCGCGCGTTGCCCGACAGCACCTTGGTGCGGTCCGCCGCCGACAGCCCCAACGCCTCCACGTAGCGCAGGGTGTCGTCGAAGTACTGCCCGGTCTCCGGGTCGATGCCACGCACCGCGCCCACCATTTCCGAGCCAAACAGGATGTTGTCGATGTCGATCACCTTGAACAGCAGGTCGATGCCCGGTTGATGGTAAACGCAGGTGTCGAAGAACACATTCTTCATCACATGTTCGTTCAGCGGCGGCTTGCCCAGCATGTCCGCCAGCCCGCGGAAGCGGCCCCAGTGATAGGGCACCGCGCCGCCGCCGTGCGGGATGATGAAGCGCAGGTCCGGGAAGTCACGGAACAGGTCGCCCTGCAGGAACTGCATGAACGCGGTGGTGTCGGCGTTGAGGTAATGCGCACCGGTGGCGTGGAAGTTGGCGTTGCAGCTGCCCGACACATGCACCATCGCCGGCACGTCCAGCTCCACCATCTTCTCGAAGAACGGGTACCAGGCGCGGTCGGTGAGCGGCAGGCCGGTCCAGTGCCCACCGGAGGGGTCGGGATTGAGGTTGCAACCGACGAAGCCCAGCTCGTTGACGCAGCGCTCCAGCTCGGCGATCGAGTTGGCGATGGGCACGCCCGGCGACTGCGGCAGCTGGCACACCCCGATGAAGGTCTCCGGGTAGAGCTGCACCACGCGCGCGATGAGGTCATTGCAGCGCCGCGTCCATTCCGCGCTCACCACCTCGTCGCCGATGTGGTGGGCCATGGTGCTGGCGCGCGGCGAAAAGATGGTCATGTCCGCGCCGCGCTCGCGCAGCAGCCGCAGCTGGTTGCCTTCCACGCTTTCGCGCAGTTCGTCGTCGCTGATCGTCGGGTACACCGGCGCCGGCAGCGACGGATCGTTGAAGTGGGCCACCTGCGCCTTGCGGAACGCATCGTGGCTGGCGGGGGCGGTCGTGTAGTGACCGTGGCAATCGATGATCATCGAGGGGGCCTCGTGGGGGAGGAGTTACCAGCCGAACAGCTGGGCGAAGTGGACGTCCACGCGCAGCCCGACGATCAACGCGTCAGGAATGTCGGTGGTACGGGTGGGCGCGTAGATCGGGTCCGGGTTGATCACGTACTGCAGGTTGGGCATCAGGCGCACGCCCTTGTGCACCGCCCATCCATAGCTGAGCTCGGCGATGATCTCGTCGGCGTGCGGCGCGCCGCTGCCGCCGTTGCGTGCGCGGCGGTCGCGCAGGAACGCGATCTGTTCATCACTGAAGTGCGTGTTGGAGACGAACATCGCCAGCGTGTCCTGGTCGCGGCCGGTAAAGGTGCCGGTCTTGACGAAGCCCGCGGCCAGGAACTGGTCCACCGGCGCCTCGTTGCCCGTATTGACGTAGGCACGCGCGAACAGCGCCAGGTTGCGCTTGCCCTCGCCGCGCCACACCGTCTGGTCGGCCATCGCATACCAGCCCAGGCGCGCACCGTCCTGCATGGCGGTTGGCTTTCCGGTCAGCGCGGCGGAGTTGCCGTTGGCATCGAAATAGGAGCTCTTGCCACCATCGGTGTTGCGGTACATGCCCACCCGATAGGTGCGCGGCAGGCGGTCGTTGGCGAAGCTGGTCTGGTAGCCGGCCTCATACGCGGTGATGGTGCCGGTGCCCTCGCCCACCGAGAAGTCCAGGCCGTTCTTGCCGGCCTTGTTCAGCTCGTTGTTGTAGTCGAATGCGCCGCCCTGCACGTACCAGCGATCATTCACGTCGTAGCGCAGGATGCCGGCCCATGACGAATTCGGGAACGCGGTGATGCCCAGATCGGTGATCGCGCCATAGGGGGTGAGGCACATCGCATTGCTCATGAACACACAGTTGAGCGGCGAGTTGTTGAAGTAGCTGTTCACCGGCGCGCGGCCGGCGGTAATGCTCAACCCGTTGTCAAAGCGGTGGCGCACGGTGAGCCGGGTCAGGCGGCCGCCGGCCACCGGCCGCCAGGTCTGCTGCGCGCTGATCGAGTTGCCGATCTTCTCGCGCGCCAGGTTGCGCCCGGCGAACCAGGCCCATTGCGCGTCCACGTCGGTGTTGTGCACGCCGAACAGTTCGTCCAGGTCGAACTTCGACTGGGCCATGATCCAGTATGAGCCTTCGGTGCCCTGCTCCACCCCGCCCACGGGGTTGGAGGCGACGTTGCCGACGACATCCAGGGTCAGGTCGACGCCCTTGGGCACGGTGCCCTCGGCGGCGGCCGGTGCGGCCAGTGCGGCGCTCAGCAACAGCGCCAGCGGGGTGTGACGGAGGATGGACATGCAATCTCCCTTCCCGCTGCCGTGGGCAGCGGGTTCAATGCGTTCTGGGTAGGCGCCGCGGGCCGCCCCCGGCGCGTCGGTCAGGCTTCGCGCACGCCGAGGTGGCGCAGCCGGGCGCGGCGGGTGCCGATCTGCGCGGCCATCACCTTCTCGTCCAGCTTGCCTTCCCACTTGGCGATCACCAGCACCGCAATCGCGTTGCCGACCAGGTTCACGAAGGTCAGGCCCTCGGCCAGGATGCGGTGGATGCCCAGGATCAGCGCGATGCTGGCCACCGGGATGGTGCCGGTGGTGCCCAGCGTCGCCGCCAGCACCACGAACGCGGCACCGGCCACGCCTGCGGCGCCCTTGGACGTCAACAACAGCACCGCGATCAAGCCCAACTGGTGCCACACGGTCAGCTCGGTGTTGGTCGCCTGGGCCAGGAACAGCGCCACCGTGGTCAGGTACAGGCAAGTGCCATCGAGGTTGAACGAGTAGCCGGCCGGAATCACGAAACCGACCACGCCTTCTTCGCAGCCCAGCTTCTTCATCTTCTCGATCAGGCGCGGCAGCACCGTCTCGGTGGAGGTGGTCGCCGCCACGATCACGATCTCGTCGCGCAGGTAGGCCAGCAGCCGCCACAGGCTGGCGCCGGTCCACCAGCACACCGCACCGAGCACGAACACGGTGAACGCTGCGCAGACCACGAAGAACTCGATGATCAGCTCGCCCAGCGACAGCAGCGAACCGGCACCGAACTGGCCCACGGTGAAGGCGATGGCACCGAACGCACCGATCGGCGCGAAGTACATGACATAGCCGATGATCTTGAACAGCGCCGACGAGGTGCCTTCGATCACCTTCATCACCGGCGCGCCGCGCTCACCGATCGACGCCAGCGCCACACCGAACAGCACCGCCACGAACAGCACCTGCAGCACATGCGCTTCGGTGAACGCACTGACCAGCGTGTTGGGGATGATCGCCATGATGTACGACACGATCGACTGGTCGTGGGCGGTATGCACATAGCCCTGGATGCTGGCCATGTCGATGGTGGCCGGGTCGATGTTCATGCCCGCGCCGGGCTGCCACAGGTCCACCGCGACCAGCCCGACGATCAGCGCCAGGATGGTGATCACCTCGAAGTAGATCAGCGATTTCAGCGCGAGCCGGCCCACGCTGCGCATGTCGCGCATGCCGGCGATGCCGTGCACCACCGTCACGAAGATGATCGGGCCGATCATCATGCGGATCAGCTTGATGAAGGCATCGCCGAACGGCTTCATCGCCGAACCCCAGTCCGGCTGCAGCCAGCCCAGCAGGACGCCGATGATGGTGCCGGCCAGCACCTGGAACCACAACTGGCCAAAGACGCCGAAGCGGCCCTGCCGCTTCTCAACAACAGTCATAACAACCCTCCCAGGTCACAAGAATAGAGACGCCGCGCGTATTCAGTCGAACAGCACGCCGTCGAACAGCTTTCGGGCGGTGCGCAGGATGGCGGCGGTGGTCACCTGTCCCTGTGCGTCACGCTCCAGCACGCAGCCGGTGCTGCCGCTGGGGTGTTCGATGTCCAGCTGCAGGCGGTCGCCATCGGGCAGCACCGCCAGCGCGTGGGCCGGCGATCCGGGCAGCAGGCAGGCGGTGGCCACGGTCACCGCACCCAGCACGCCGATGGAGGCGTGGCAGCGGTGCGGTATGAACGACCGCACGCAGATCGCGCCACCCTCGCGCGGCGCTGCCACCAGCATCATCTTGGGAACCGACTTCGCTGTGACGTCGCCCAGGTTCATCAGCGGACCGGCCTGCAGGCGGATCGCCTCCAGCCGTGCCTTCAGCGCGTCGTCGGCATCCAGCGTGGCGCGGTCTTCGTAGCCGCTCACGCCTGCGTCGCAGGCGCGCAGCACCACGCACGGCATGCCGTTGTCGATCAGGGTGACCTCCACCCCGTCGATCACATCCACCGCGTTGCCGGTCGGCAGCAGCGCGCCGCAGCTCGAACCGGCAATGTCGGCAAAGATCAGTGGAATCGGCGCCGCCGTGCCCGGCACGCCGTCGATCCGGGCCGCGCCGACATAGCGCACCTGGCCACCGGGCGTCTGTACGTTGGCGGTCGCCACCTTGCCCGTGTTCACCATGAAGATGCGCACGTCGGTGTCGTCGCCACTTGCCTGGACCAGCCCACGCTCGATGGCGAAGGGGCCTACACCGGCCAGCAGGTTGCCGCAGTTCTGCGCGTCGCTCACCAGCGCCTGGTCCACGAACACCTGCAGGAACAGATAGTCCACGTCCGCATCGGGCCGCTGCGATGGCGAAACCACCGCCACCTTGGAAGTCAGCGGATCGGCGCCGCCCATGCCGTCGATCTGGCGCGGGTCCGGCGAGCCGTAGGCGCGCAGCAGGAAGGCATCACGCGCCGCCGCGTCGGCAGGCAGGTCGGTGGCCAGGAAGTAGCCGCCCTTGGACGTGCCGCCACGCATCCACATCGCGGGCACGCCCTTACTCATAGCGCAGGCCCTTGGCCGCCAGGCGTTCGCGCATGGCATAGATGTCCAGCCCCAGCTCACCCTTGGCCAGCCGCTCACGCTTCTCGGCCTCGCGCGCTTCGCGCGCCTGCGATTCGGCCGCAACGCGCATGGCATCGGCACGCGGCACGATGCACACGCCGTCATCGTCGGCGATCACCACGTCGCCGGGGTGCACCAGTGCGCCGCCGCAGACCACCGGCACGTTCACCGCACCCAGCGTTTCCTTGACCGTGCCCTGCGCGTGGATCGCGCGGCTCCAGACCGGAAAGCCCATCGCGGTCAGGTCGCGCACATCGCGCACGCCGGCGTCGATCACCAGCCCACGGCAGCCGCGCACCTGCGCCGAGGTGGCCAGCAGGTCACCGAAATAGCCATCGGTACACTCGCTGGTCGGCGCCACTACCAGCACATCGCCGTCGCGCAGCTGCTCGATGGCCACATGCATCATCCAGTTGTCGCCGGGCGGCACCGACACGGTGATGGCGCTGCCGGCGATGCGCGCACCGCTGTAGATCGGGCGCAGCCGAGGATGCAGCAAGCCGCTGCGGCCCTGCGCCTCGTGCGCGGTGGCGACACCGGCTTGGCCGAGGACCTGGAGTGCGCCGGCAGCGGCGCGTTCGACATGGGTGACGACGCGGGACATCCATCCATCCTGTAATGACGATGATGCAGTCTTGTCTGCCCGCGCCAACCCCTCAAGATCGATTTCCGCAACATCCATTGGGTTTGGTTATAGTTGATGCATGAACAGGCCCTTTGAGCTGAACCTCAAGCATCTGCACGCGCTGGTTGCCGTGCACCACCACGGCGGCATCAGCGCCGCCGCCCCGCACGTGAATCTCTCCCAGCCGGCGCTGACCCAGGCCATTGCGCGGCTGGAAAGCCAGCTCGACGCGACCCTGTTCGACCGGCAACCCGGCGGCATGGCGCCCACCGAAGCGGCCGAACTATTGGTCCCGCGCATCGAGCGTGCACTCGGCTACATCGCCGACGGCGTGCGTGTTGCGCGGCGCGCGCAGCGCCTTCCGGCGCTACCGGCAGTGGAACGACGCGTCACGCTCGGCCAGTTGCGAGCACTGGTGGCGGTGGACGATGCCGGCAGCTTCACCCTGGCCGCCACCCGCGCCGGCATCTCGCAGCCGGCGATCTATCGCGCCGTGCACGAGCTGGGCACCGCCATTGAAACGCCGCTGACCGAGCGCCACGGCAAGACCGTGCGGCCCACCCCGGCCGCCACGCGCATGCTGCGGCTGGTGCGGCTGGCCCTGTCGGAGCTGGCGGCGGGGCTGGACGAGGTGGCGCTGCTGCGCTCCGAACAGGGTGGCCGGGTCACACTGGGGGTCATGCCGCTGGCGCGCGCGATCCTGCTGCCGCAGGTGCTGGCGCGCTTCGCCCGCGCCCACCCCGGCGCATCGGTCAACGTGATCGAAGGGCCGTATGCCGAACTGCTGGGCGACCTGCGCGCAGGCAGCCTGGACCTGTTGATCGGTGCTATGCGCGACACCCTGCCCGTCCGCGATGTCGCGCAGGAGGGTCTGTTCGACGATGACCCGGTGATCGTCGCCCGCACCGGCCATCCGCTGGCCGGCAGCGACCCGCTCGACTTCGACCGGCTGTTGGCCTTCCCGTGGGTCATCGCCGCCACCGGCGCGCCGGTACGCGCCCGCTGGGAGAGCATGTTCCGCCAGCAGGGCCACGAACCGCCGCGCCTGCGCATCGAATGCGGCTCGGTACTGATCACCCGCGGCCTGCTGCTGGAGGACGACTGGCTGACCCTGATGTCACGCGACCAGTTCGTGATCGAACGCCGCGCCGGCCTGCTCTGCGAAATAGGCAGCGCCGGCGACGAACTGCGTCGCCGCATCGGCCTCACCACCCGCGCCGACTGGCACCCCACCCGCCTGCAGCGGGCGTTCGTGGAAACCTTCCGCGCCGTCTGCGCCGAACGCAGCAACGATGCCGACAACGCGTGGCCGTTTCGCTATCCGGCGCGTTGATGGCATTGGAAACCGGCGCCTGGTCATTGTGTCGCGGGATGCCTGGTATGCCGCCTCCCGGACCGCATCTGTGATCACCGTTTCCACATGCCCCTCGTCCATGTGCTGAGATGCACGTTCAACGCTACGGAAGGAATGCCATGGAAAGGCGCTTGCCATCAACCTCGAAGTTTTTACTTTTGGCATTTCTTTGCTGTCTGCCCTCCAGCATCAACGCCAGCGGGAGCCTCTTCTACTTCGAGGCTTCTCAGGGCGCATTCCATTTCTCGCTGGAGATGACAGGCCGCCAGGATGTCGGCGCCATCCAGGTCAGCTCCAGCGACTTCAAGGTCTACATGCCCCATCGCACCTACTACGTCGAGTTCAACCGCGCGCAGACGCGCGCCTACATCCGCCCACGCAAGCGCGAGGGGCTGCCGTGGTTTGAAGTGGATGTGGTGGGCAAAAAGGGCGTTTTGCTTTACGAAGGCCGGCGCATGCAGGGCACCGCCAACTGGACGCCAGAAGAGTGGGACAACTGAAGTGATGGCATCGCGCCGGTAGGGTCGGTTCCCAAACGACTGCCGATAACGGGCCCACACCCGGTAACGCATGACCTGAAACAAAAACGGCTCTCCGTTCCGACGTCATGAACACCGGACAGGCGGCTTCGGACACAGGTCAGCGTTGGTAACCACACCGCAGCCGCAGTGTCGCGGCTCCGGATGCTTGAGCCGCGCGTTGCGCGGTTGCCACGCATGGCGTGGCACTACGAATTGCTGGCGAACGCGATAGGACCCGGATACATCAAAAAAACCCCCAGTTTTCACCGGGGGTTTTCTGAAACGTCCACCGACCAACGGTCGGTGGCTACCGGTGCCGGGCAGTGCCCGGCGCCGCGTCAGGCGGCAACCGTTTTGGCCACGTCCTGGTAGTCCTCGATCTGGTCGAAGTTCATGTAGCGGTAGATGTCCTTGCTGCTGGCATCCAACACGCCGATGTCCGCCATGTACTCTCCCTTGGTCGGGATGCGACCCAGACGCGAGCAGATCGCGGCCAGCTCGGCCGAACCCAGGTACACGTTCGAGTTGCGGCCCAAGCGGTTCGGGAAGTTGCGGGTCGAGGTCGAGAACACCGTCGCGCCTTCGCGCACCTGTGCCTGGTTGCCCATGCACAGCGAGCAACCCGGCATTTCCATGCGGGCGCCGGCGGTGCCGAAGGTGCCGTAATGGCCTTCCTTGGTCAGCTCCGAGGCATCCATCTTGGTCGGCGGGGCCACCCACAGCTTGGTCGGGATGTCGCGCTTGCCTTCCAGCAGCTTGGCGGCCGCACGGAAGTGACCGATGTTGGTCATGCACGAACCGATGAACACTTCGTCGATGGCCGCACCGGCCACGTCCGACAGCGTCTTGACGTCGTCCGGATCGTTCGGGCACGCCACGATCGGCTCGTGGATGTCGGCCAGGTCGATCTCGATGACGGCGGCGTACTCGGCGTCGGCATCCGGCTGCAGCAGCTCCGGGTTGGCCAGCCACGCTTCCATCTTCTCGATGCGGCGGGCCAGCGAACGTGCGTCCTGGTAACCCTCGGCAATCATCCACTTCAGCAGCGTGATGTTGCTGGTGAGGTACTCGATGATCGGCTCCTTGTTCAGGTGCACCGAGCAACCGGCGGCCGAACGTTCTGCCGAGGCATCGGACAGTTCGAACGCCTGCTCGACCTTCAGGTCCGGCAGACCTTCGATTTCCAGGATGCGACCGGAGAAGATGTTCTTCTTGCCGGCCTTGGCCACGGTCAGCAGACCGGACTTGATCGCGTACAACGGAATCGCGTTGACCAGGTCACGCAGGGTCACGCCCGGCTGCATCGTGCCCTTGAAGCGGACCAGCACCGATTCGGGCATGTCCAGCGGCATCACGCCGGTGGCTGCCGCGAAGGCGACCAGGCCCGAGCCGGCCGGGAACGAAATGCCCACCGGGAAACGGGTGTGCGAATCGCCGCCGGTGCCGACGGTGTCGGGGAGCAGCATGCGGTTGAGCCAGCTGTGGATCACGCCGTCGCCCGGACGCAGCGAGACGCCGCCACGGGTGGAGATGAATTCCGGCAGCGTGTGGTGGGTCTTGACGTCCACCGGCTTCGGGTACGCAGCGGTGTGGCAGAACGACTGCATCACCAGGTCGGCCGAGAAGCCCAGGCAGGCCAGGTCCTTCAGCTCGTCGCGGGTCATCGGGCCGGTGGTGTCCTGCGAGCCCACCGAGGTCATCTTCGGTTCGCAGTAGGTGCCCGGGCGCATGCCCTGGCCTTCCGGCAGGCCACAGGCGCGGCCGACCATCTTCTGCGCCAGCGAGAAGCCCTTGCCGGTATCCGGCGGGTCCATCGGCAGGCGGAACAGGTCGGTCGGAGCCAGGCCCAGCGCTTCGCGCGCCTTGGCGGTCAGGCCACGGCCGATGATCAGCGGAATGCGGCCGCCGGCGCGCACTTCGTCGAACAGCACGTCGGACTTCACCTGGAACTCGGCGATGACCTGGCCGTCCTTCAGCGCCTTGCCGTCATAGGGACGCAGCTCGACCACGTCGCCCATGTTCATCTGCGACACGTCCAGCTCGATCGGCAGCGCGCCGGCGTCTTCCATGGTGTTGTAGAAGATCGGGGCGATCTTCGAACCCAGGCACACGCCGCCGAAGCGCTTGTTCGGAATGAACGGAATGTCTTCGCCGGTGAACCACAGCACCGAGTTGGTGGCCGACTTGCGGCTCGAACCGGTACCGACCACGTCGCCCACGTAGGCGACCAGGTGGCCCTTGTCCTTCAGCGATTCAATGAACTTGACCGGGCCGCGCTTGCCGTCTTCTTCCGGCTCGATGCCATCGCGCTTGTTCTTCAGCATCGCCAGGGCGTGCAGCGGGATGTCCGGGCGCGTGGTGGCGTCCGGGGCCGGCGACAGGTCGTCGGTGTTGGTTTCGCCGGTCACCTTGAGCACGGTGATGGTCAGGCTCTGCGGCACTTCCGGGCGGCTGGTGAACCACTCGGCATCGGCCCAGCTCTGCAGCACGCCCTGGGCGTTTGCATTGCCGGCCTTGGCCTTTTCCTGCACGTCGTGGAAGGCGTCGAAGACCAGCAGCGTGTTCTTCAGTGCGGTGGCGGCGATCGCGCCGACGGCGGCGTCGTCCAGCAGCTGGACCAGCGGCGCGACGTTGTAGCCGCCCAGCATGGTGCCCAGCAGTTCGGTGGCGCGCTCGCGCGAGATCAGCGCGTTGGTTTCGCTGCCGAAGGCGATGGCGGCCAGGTACGAGGCCTTGACCTTGGCGGCGTCATCGACGCCGGCCGGCACGCGGTGGGTGAGCAGGTCGAGCAGGAACTCGGCCTCGCCCGCCGGCGGGTTCTTCAGCAGTTCAATGACGTCGGCCGTCTGCTGGGCGCTCAGCGGCAGCGGCGGGATGCCAAGCGCGGCGCGCTCGGCTACGTGGTGGCGGTAGGCTTCCAACATGACAACTCCCGGGAAATTCTTTGAAAAGACTTCGGTTGAATACGGCGGTGGAGTAACGGGCTCAGGCGTGCGGCACGATCAGCTTCAGGCCCTTGAAGTAGTCGCGGTAAAATTTGTCGTTCCAGGTGATCAGGCCGTCGCACTGCAGCAGCGCGTGCGCGCCGACCATGAAATCGTCCATGCCGCGGCGGTCGTTGCCGCGCTGGCGGTGGCGGCGGTGCATCTCGCCGGCGCGCAGGGCCGACTTGGCTTCCAGCGGGCTGAAATGGATGCCCATCTCTTCCAGCGCTTCCTGCACCTCGGCCCCGCCTCGCAGCGCGGCGCAGATCTCGGCCAGCACCACGCCACAGATCACCACCCGCCCGCCGACCAGGCTCTGGCGCAGGCAGGCTTCCACGGCATCGGCCTGCGGGCCGTTGCTGAGCAGTTCGATCAGGACCGGGGAATCGACGGCGATCATGCGCGGCTCATTCCTCGTCGCGCACGGCGCGGACAGCCGCGTCGGCCGAATCGAAGCCGTCCAGCGCGAACTTGCCGCGGGCACGGGAAATGGCGTCGTCCACGCTCTTGCGCAGGATGATGCGGCTGCCGTCCAGCTCCACCTTGAGCTGGGTGCCCTTGGTGAGGCCCAACGCATCGCGCACTGCCTTGGGCAGGGTGATCTGACCGCGTTCGGCGACGGTGGCTTCCATGGGGGTGGCCCTGTTTGGTATGTACGAATTATACATACTCAGCCATCCATACCGCCACGTGCATACCGGGCTGCCCGCTGAACCCCTACCGCCGCCATCGGAGCCAGCCCGGCCAATTGCGCCGAACAGGCTCGAAAAGTCGGCATGTGCGCCGATCTGTGACGTAAATAGCTGAACGCAGACGGTCAATCGCTAGAATGAGCGGGCAACACCCCATCGCTCTGAGAAGGACATCCCACGATGCGCACCACCGTACTCACCCTCGCCCTGCTGCTCGCCGCTCCGCTGGCCCTATCCAGCCAGGCCGCCCATGCCAATCCGTTCGGCGGCTACAAGACCGGTACCCAGATCACCCAGCAGCAGATGGACGCGGCCGAAGTGGGCAAGACCACCCAGGACCATGTACGCGACGCGTATGGCGCCCCCAGCCGCCGCGAGCAGATCGGCGACACCCAGATCTGGTACTACGACTACGTCAACATCAAGCACTTCGGCAAGAACGTGCAGGAAGCCACGGTGTTCGAGTTCGGCAAGAACGGCGTGCTGACCGCCAAGTCCAAGACCAATGCCGTGGGCAAGACCGGCAACCCGCTGATCGACGCCGCCAACGGCAAGTAATCGCGCGGTACAACGGCTGTCGCGGACGGGGCGCCTGCGGGCGCCCCGTTTAATGAAGTCTTCATCCGACAGGTGCTACAAGCTGAGCCACTGCTGCGCGTTCATAACGGGGGCCATTCTGCACGTCCGAGAGGACCTGAAAATGACCAAGGTAACCGCACCAAAAGCAGGCAAGAGCGTCGGCCTCGAGTTGTCGCCGAACGACATGTATCCGCCGTTGTTGAGTCCCGACGCAGACTCCTTCGTTTTCGAGATCGCCGATGGAGAGTCCGCCACGTTCGACTTCACCCTCGGCGGACAGGAGGGGCCTTTTCCCGGCATCACGATGGCAGCAGGCCCCGGTGGAGGGGCGCTTCTGTTGGACAGGCAATTCATCGCCGCGTACTCCGGCGCCTGGCCGGCACAACTTGAGGTCCGAGCCTGGCAGAACGGTGTGATCGTGGACCGTCGGTCGGCCAGGCTTCACGATACGAAACGCATGACGGTTGCCAGCATCAAGCAGGCGGCGTTAAAACCCAATCCTGCAAGAGTCCTTGCAGAGGGAGACAACCAAGCTGTCGCCATCGCAAGTGCACAGTTTTTCGATGCCGCCGGCGTAAACCTGCCGAACGCGGAAGTCTCCTGGCAGGTCGAACTCCCCGGCAATCCCCAAGGCTTGAAGGCCGATGGTCAACGAGTCCTGCTCCTGCCCGAGGCGCAGCCTGGTGAATTCGCGGTTCTCTTCCGGGAAGCGAACGGAGTGCAGTCCACGCTGACGCTTACACTGAATCCGACGATCGACACAGGTCTGAAACTGCAGGCGTACGACCTCTATCCGCCACTGCGCCATCTGCAGCCCGCGATAATCACCATCTACCATACCCTGCCAGAGGATAGCGGCGTTACGTTCACGTATCGCCTCAACGGCCTCGAGAATTCGCAGCCAGGTGTGCTGATTGAAGAAGAGGATCTCTATATCGATACGGACTTCATCCACTCGTATGAAGGCCCGTGGCCAGCTGAAGTGCAGGTTTGCGCCATTGTGAACCATCAGGTGGCCGGCATTCGCACCCTGCGACTGCATGACACCCGAACCATGGTGTGCACAAAAGTCGACATGTGGTTCTACCCGTCCGACGCGATGGAAATTCCACAAACCGGCACTGTCATCGTCGTGCCGGCTCCCCAGTTCTATGACGCGAACGATATTGCGCTTCCCCACGCAGAACTGACATGGCATGCGGAGATCGTCGACCCCATGGAGGGCGTCGGGATGATCGGGCATCTGCTTGAAATAAGCCCGGAGGCCAAGCCAGGCGTCTACCGGGTCGCGATGATCACCGGCGAACTCAACCGGGCACGACCGCTGCGCCTGATCTGACCCGCCGCTGTGGGCTTCATTCCACAGCTGCTACAAGCTGAGCCACTGCTGCGAGTTCATAACGGGGGCCATTCTGCACGTCCGAGAGGACCTGAAAATGACCAAGGTAACCGCAACAAAAGCAGCCAAGACCGTCGGCCTCGAGTTGTCGCCGTCCGACATGTATCCACCGTTGTCGAGTCCCCACGCTGACGCTTTCGTGTTCGAAATCGCCGATGGCGCGTCCGCCACCTTCGATATCACCCTCAACGGACAGGTACCGCAAGGGCCTGTTCCCGGCATTACGATGTCAGCGGGCCCCGGAGGAGGGGCGCTTCTGTTGGATGGAAGCTTCATTGCCAGCTACTCCGGCACCTGGCCGGCACGCATTGAGGTCCGGGCCTGGCAGAACGGAGCGATCGTGGACAGCCGGACGGCCAGACTTCACGACACCAGGCGCATGGTCGTGGCCGGCGTAAAGAACGCTGCACTGCGTCCCAACCCTGCGGGAATTCCTGTGCCGGGTGAAGATCCATTCGCCGTTATGGCGGGAGCGCAGTTTTTTGATTCGGCGGGCGTGAAATTGCCGGACCCCGAAATCTCCTGGCATCTCGAACTACCCGGCAACCCAGAGGGTGTAAAGGCGGATGGTCAACAGATCCTCATCCTGCCCGGGGCGCAGCCCGGTGAGGTAGAGGTGCTCTTCCAGGAGGCGAGCGGACTTCAATCCACAGTGTCGCTCACGCTGGATCCCAGCATCGACACCTGACGGTAACAACAGGCATACGATTTCCCACAGTGAATCGCCTGGCTTTCAGGCGGATCGGGTGCCGGCGTTCTGCCGGCACCCGGCAGTGACACGAACGCCACAGATGGCGGTGTAATCTTGGGGGGGTCGGCCAAGCGCCATTCCAGACCCCAGGCTCAACCCGCGGTGACGCGAGCCGGTCCGGATGCGCATGGCAACCTGCAAGCAGGCCCGTAACCGGGCCATCGCAAGCCATCCGCAAGAGGAGTCACCCCGCATGAGCGATTCGTTCTCCACCCGCAGCCAGCTGGACGTCGGCGGCACGACCTACGACTACTTCAGCCTGCCCAAGCTCGGACAGCAGTTCGACATCTCCCACCTGCCCTACTCGATGAAGATCCTGCTGGAGAACCTGCTCCGGCACGAGGATGGCGGCATCACCGTCGGCAAGGACCACATTGAGGCCGTGGCGCGCTGGAACCCGCGGGCCGAACCGGACATCGAGATCGCCTTCATGCCGGCCCGCGTGGTCCTGCAGGACTTCACCGGCGTGCCCTGCGTGGTCGACCTGGCCGCCATGCGCGACGCCGTGGTCAAGCTCGGCGGCCGCCCGGAGCAGATCAACCCGCAGATTCCGTCCGAGCTGGTGATCGACCACTCGGTACAGGTCGATGTGTTCGGTACGCCGGACGCGCTGGACCTCAACGGCAAGATCGAATTCCAGCGTAACCAGGAACGCTACGGCTTCCTGCGCTGGGGCCAGAAGGCCTTCGACAACTTCAAGGTGGTGCCGCCCAACACCGGCATCGTCCACCAGGTGAACCTTGAAAACCTTGCCCGCGTGGTGATGACTGCCGACAAGGATGGTAAGGCGGTCGCCTACCCCGACACCGTGTTCGGCACCGACAGCCACACCACCATGATCAACGGCATCGGCGTGCTCGGCTGGGGCGTGGGCGGCATCGAGGCCGAGGCGGCCATGCTGGGCCAGCCCTCGTCCATGCTGATTCCGCAAGTGGTGGGCTTCAAGCTCACCGGCCGCCTGCCCGAGGGCGCCACCGCCACCGACCTGGTGCTGACCGTCACCCAGATGCTGCGCGCGCACGGCGTGGTAGGCAAGTTCGTCGAGTTCTTCGGCGAGGGCCTGCAGCACCTGCCGCTGGCCGACCGCGCCACCATCGGCAACATGGCGCCCGAGTACGGCGCCACCTGCGGCATCTTCCCGATCGACCAGGAGTCGCTGAACTACCTGCGCCTGTCCGGCCGCAGCGAAGCGCAGATCGCCCTGGTGGAGGCCTATGCCAAGGCGCAGGGCCTGTGGCATGACGCGCAGACCGTGCATGCCAGCTACAGCGCCACGCTGGAACTGGACATGGGCGAGGTCAAGCCGTCGCTGGCCGGCCCCAAGCGCCCGCAGGACCGCGTGCTGCTGCAGGACGTGAAGCAGAACTACCGCGACAACCTCGGCGGCTTGACCACCAACCGTGACAAGCGCAGCGCCGACGTGTCCACCTTCGTCAACGAAGGCGGCGGTGCCGCCGTGGGCAACGAGCAGCTGGCCAAGGGCTACGCCGACGTCGAGCTGGACGGCAACCGCTTCCGCCTCAAGGACGGCGCAGTGGTGATCGCCGCCATCACCTCCTGCACCAACACCTCCAACCCGGCGGTGATGATCGGCGCCGGCCTGCTGGCACGCAATGCCGCCGCCCGCGGCCTGGACCGCAAGCCGTGGGTGAAGACCTCGCTAGGCCCAGGCTCGCGCGTGGTCACCGATTACCTTGAGAAGGCCGGCGTCCTCACCGAGCTGGAGAAGGTCGGCTTCTACGTGGTCGGCTACGGCTGCACCACCTGCATCGGCAATTCCGGCCCGCTGCCCACCGAAGTCAGCGCCGGCATCGCCAGCGGCGACCTGGTGGTCACCTCGGTGTTGTCGGGCAACCGCAACTTCGAGGGCCGCGTGCACCCCGAAGTGAAGATGAACTACCTGGCCAGCCCGCCGCTGGTGGTGGCCTATGCGATCGCCGGCACCACCGACATCGACCTGACCACCGAACCGCTCGGCACCGGCAGCGACGGCCAGCCGGTATACCTGCGCGACGTCTGGCCGAGCAACAAGGAGATCGGCGATGTGATCGCCGCCACCATCGGCCCGGAGATGTTCAAGCAGAACTATGCCGACGTGTTCAAGGGCGATACCCGCTGGAACACCATCCAGTCGCCCGATGGCGACCTGTACGAATGGGACGGCAACTCCACCTACATCAAGAACCCGCCGTACTTCGAGGGCATGACCATGCAGGTCGGCCAGATCGACGACGTGCACGGGGCCCGGGTGATGGGGCTGTTCGGCGACTCGATCACCACCGACCACATCTCCCCGGCCGGCAACATCAAGAAGGACTCCCCTGCCGGGCGCTTCCTGCAGGAGCGCGGCGTGCAGCCGGCCGACTTCAACAGCTACGGCAGCCGCCGCGGCAACGACGATGTGATGGTGCGCGGCACGTTCGCCAACATCCGCATCAAGAACCTGATGTTCGGCGGCGAGGAAGGCGGCAACACCCTGTATTTCCCGAAGGACGGCGGCGAGCCGCAGAAGCTGGCGATCTACGATGCGGCCATGAAGTACAAGGCCGACGGCGTGCCGCTGGTGGTATTCGCCGGCAAGGAATACGGCACCGGCTCGTCGCGCGACTGGGCGGCCAAGGGCACCAACCTGCTGGGCGTGAAGGCGGTCATCGCCGAAAGCTTCGAGCGCATCCACCGCTCCAACCTGGTCGGCATGGGCGTGCTGCCGCTGCAGTTCAAGGCCGGTGAGAACGCCCAGAGCCTGGGCCTGGACGGCTCGGAAGTGATCGACGTGGGCGGCCTGGACAACGGCGTCAGCAAGACCGCCACGCTGGTGGCGACCAAGGCCGACGGCAGCAAAAAGACCTTCCAGGCCCACGTGATGCTGCTGACCCCGAAGGAAGTGGAGTACTTCAAGCACGGCGGCCTGCTGCAGTACGTGTTGCGGCAGTTGGCCGCGAAGCAGTGATGATTCACGGCCAACGGTCGTGAATCCGGGGCGGGGGGGGGGGGGGGGGGGGGGGGGGGGGGGGGGGGGGGGGGGGGGGGGGGGGGGGGGGGG
>NZ_JBLZQD010000015.1:59610-106864 GCF_049199305.1 Stenotrophomonas sp. PD6
TTTTTTTTTTGGGGGGTTGGTTGTTGTGTTTTTTTTTTTTTTTTTTCTGTGTTTGGGGTTGTGTTGGGGGGGGGGGGCGGGGGGGGGGGCGGCCCCCCCTTCCTGAACCGCATATTTTTCATATTTTTGCCAAAACCACCTTTTCATCCCATCCGCGCTATGCTGGCCCCATCGCCACTGCCGGGATTCCCGCCATGCTGCACGCCCTGAAGTTCGACCCGATCACCGAGTTGACCCGCACCACGGCATCGGCGGTGAAGGAGCACTGGCGGAAGGTCATGCAGGACGTGCGCGAGCGCCAGATGGTGCTGGTCACCAACCACAACGAACCGCAGGCGGTGATCATTTCCGCCGAGCAGTACCAGGCCCTGCAGGCCCAGGTGGTGGACCTGCAGCGCAACCTGGCCTCGCTGCGCGAGCAGGCCCCTGCCCTGCAGCAGCTGCGCGACAGCTTCGATGCCCGGCTGTCCAGCCTCGATGAGGCCGGCGCCGGCCGCAAGGCGCGCGCCCTGCTGCGCAAGCCTGCCCGGCTCAAGGGCAAGGTCCAGGCCGGCACCGGTTACTGATGCCCCGCCCGTTCCTGTTCGTGCTGGCCGGGGTCAATGGCGCCGGCAAGAGCTCCATCGGTGGGCACCTGCTTCGCGAGGCAGGACTGGACTGGTTCAATCCGGACGCCTGGGCCCGCCAGCTGCGCACCGAACTGCACATGACCCAGGCCGAGGCCAACGCGCAGGCGTGGGCCGAAGGCTTCCGGCGCCTGCAGGAGGCGATCCGCGAGGGCCGCAACCACGCTTTCGAGACCACCCTGGGCGGGCGCTCCATCGCCGCCACGCTGGCCGAGGCCAGCACCAGCCACGACGTGCTGGTCTGGTACTGCGGCCTGGCCTCGCCCGAACAGCACCTGGCCCGGGTCCAGGCCCGGGTGCAGGCCGGCGGCCACCCGATCAGCGAGGCCGACATCCGCCGCCGCTTCCCGCTGGCCCTGCACAACCTCGCCGCGCTCATGCCCCAGCTGGCGCAGCTGCAGGTCTACGACAACAGCACCGACACCGCCCCCGGCGATGCCGTGCCCGACCCGCAGCTGGTCCTGCAGATGGAGGCCGGCCGGCTGACCTGGCCCGAGCCGGACGACGCCGCGCAGCTGCGCCGCACCCCGTCCTGGGCCGTGCCGCTCATGGAGGCCGCGCTGCAGTGCGACGAAGCCATCGCCAAGGGGGCCTCGTGACCTTCACGTGCACGCCGGCTGCACGCGACTTTCACGAGTCCTTCGCGTTTTCCATTCGGACCGGTATGCTGCCGGTGACTGAAACGACGGATACTCTCCGTCATCGCACGACACCATCAACGTTTCCTGGAGGGGGAATATGAGTCTGGAACGTCCCTGGCTGCAGAGCTATCCCAACGGCGTACCCGCCGAAATCGACGTCAACGAGTTCCATTCGGTGTCGGCCGTGTTCGACACGTCGGTGGCCAAGTTCCGCGACCGTCCCGCCTACTCCAGCTTCGGCAAGGTGCTCACCTACGGTGAAACCGACGCCCTGGTCGAGCAGTTCGCCGCCTACCTGCTGGGCGAGCTCAAGCTCAAGAAGGGCGACCGCGTCGCCCTGATGATGCCCAACTGCCTGCAGTACCCGGTGGCCACCTTCGGCGTGCTGCGTGCCGGCCTGACCGTGGTCAACGTCAACCCGCTGTACACCGCCCGCGAGCTCAAGCACCAGCTGGTGGACTCCGGCGCGGCCGTGCTGGTGGTGGTGGACAACTTCGGCGACACCGTGCAGCAGGTCATCGCCGACACCCAGATCAAGCAGGTGATCACCACCGGCCTGGGCGACATGCTCGGCCTGAAGGGCGTGGTGGTGAACTTCGTGCTGAAGTACATCAAGAAGATGGTGCCCAACTACAGCCTGCGCGGCGCGATCCGCTTCAACCAGGCGTTGAAGCTGGGCAGCGGCCACAAACTACCGAAGGTGGAGCTGGACCACGACGACGTGGCCTTCCTGCAGTACACCGGCGGCACCACCGGCGTGGCCAAGGGCGCGATGCTGACCAACCGCAACCTGGTCGCCAACATGCAGCAGGCCTCGGCGTGGATCTCCGCGTCGGGCATCGAGATGGGCAAGGAGTGGATCATCACCGCCCTGCCGCTGTACCACATCTTCGCGCTCACGGCGAACGGCCTGGTCTTCATGAAGTTCGGTGGCTGCAACCACCTGATCACCAACCCGCGCGACATGAAGGGCTTCGTCAAGGAGCTCAAGGCGACCCGTTTCACCGCCATCACCGGCGTCAACACGCTGTTCAACGGCCTGCTCAACACCCCCGGTTTCGACGAGATCGACTTCTCCTCGCTGAAGGTCACCCTGGGCGGTGGCATGGCGGTGCAGCGCGCCGTGGCTGAGCGCTGGAAGAAGACCACCGGCGTCACCCTGGTCGAGGCCTACGGCCTGACCGAGACCTCGCCGGCGGCCTGCATCAACCCGCTCAACCTGGCCGAGTACAACGGTGCGATCGGCCTGCCGATCCCGTCCACCGACGCCTGCGTGAAGGACGACAACGGCGTCACCCTGGCCCCGGGCGACGTCGGCGAGCTGTGCATCCGCGGCCCGCAGGTGATGAAGGGCTACTGGCAGCGCCCGGAGGAAACCGCCAAGGCCATCGACGCCGACGGCTGGCTGCACACCGGCGACATGGCGCGCATGGACGAGCACGGCTTCTTCTACATCGTGGACCGCAAGAAGGACATGATCCTGGTGTCCGGCTTCAACGTGTACCCGAACGAAGTCGAAGACGTGATCGCGATGATGCCCGGCGTGCTGGAAGTGGCTGCGGTCGGCGTGCCGGATGAAAAGTCCGGCGAGATCGTCAAGGTGGTCATCGTCAAGAAGGACCCCAACCTGACCGCCGAAATGGTCAAGGAACACGCCCGCGCCAACCTGACGGGCTACAAGCACCCGCGCATTGTCGAGTTCCGCAAGGAACTGCCGAAGACCAACGTCGGCAAGATCCTGCGCCGCGAGCTGCGCGATACGCCGGCCGAGTAAGCACCCGCTACAGTGAACCCCAGAACGCCCGCCTAGCGGGCGTTCTGCTTTCCGGCCCCCAACGCCGCCACGTAGTGACACGCCATGCGTGTCAACGCACTCACATCACTGACACCCAAACTCGCCAGTTACCCGCGAACACGCCCGGTCCATCTCCAGACGGAACCAAGCGCACCCAATGGTGAAAAGGTCAGAACTGGAACCTGGCGCGCGTACCAATCGCGAGCGCGATGAAAGGACCGAACACAATCCGAAGTAAATCCATCAGGAACGCGCGAACAACCTGCCCTGAGGCACGGGCGACCCGCGAGTAACCAAAGAACCCCGCAAAACGCCCTCGCATTGCGGCTTTGATGTAATAGGCCCGCGCCTTCGCCGAACCCGAAGGAAGATGCGCCTCGAAGTAATGCCCGAAGCCCAGCAGTGTCTCCGGCATCACCTCGTAGTCGGCGGAGAGGTAAAGGAATCGAAGGGCAGCCGCATGCTCCTTCTGCTTCAATGAAACCCGCGCCAGATTGAGAAACGTGATGGCGTTGGGGGCGATCAACGATGCTCGCCGGAAGCTGTCGAGAGCCTTGTCCAGATCAGGCGCAAATCCGGGGCCGCCGTCCTCGTACACAAAGCCAAGGCACAGGTAGCCATCCAGGCGATCGGACTCTTCCAGCGAGCCAATCAGCTGCTGGCCTAACGCCAGAGCTTGAGCCACCTCCGCCTGGTCCAGCAATCGCACCGCGCGCTTGAAGTCGGAATGCACCTTTCGCATCGTCTCCCCCTGTGAGAAGGCGTCTCAACCAAGAGAGGCTGAAGCCACGTGATGGAAACGCACTCTTCTGGAAGAGGAGGATCCATCACGACTTCTCCGATGGAAGCATCTGATAGATGTATGGCCTCAGAGTTCTTCTCCCAGTAGGCCTTCATCAGCGTAGCAGCGTTCAAGACCGTGTCGACTTGGGGTAAGCAGGCACGGACCACGTGTAAGCGCCTCAGTCCTGAGAAGATGGAGGTGGCTCGTCCGGCATCGCAGCGAGCCAGAAACGACCCGGCATCACATCTATTCCACCCAGCGACCTGTCGTTAGCCCTGTTGGCGTTTTGAGAATAGAGTCCTGTAACAGTAATAGGCTTCTCCTTAACAACCATCTGGTCGAACAGCTCCTTCTCCTGCACGGGTACGTTCAACCTCACGCCCCCCTTGCCGGCAGCATAAAGGTACATGTCCTTGGACGCGAACATATAAGGATATCCAAACGCATAGGCGACGTACCCTGTGATCTCAATGTATCTACCTTTTTCACGAGCCAATCCAACCCATAAGCCCGGGAACGTTTCTTTACACACGTTGATCGGGGATCCATCAGCACTTCTCGTCGTCAAGAAATGGCATCCATCACCAGAATCAACAACATCCGCCATTGCTTGAGAACTTAATCCGAATGAAAGGATGACAACCAAAACAAGCTTAGCATTCATTGCAATAACCCTCGTTTAGGCAAGCCTTCGCCCCGTCATCTACATAGCTACTCACCCCTCACCCTGCAGGTCGAAGACTTCTACGGAGATGCTCCTTTGTTCGGCTTGATAGCATCATATGCTTCGACACCCTCAGAGAGAATCGACTTCGCCACACCTGTTATATCTTGCGAAATGCCTTGAGAGCCGACTCCTTTTACAACAGCATCGTCACATACGATAAAACTTGAAGTCTCCACATCGGCAACCTTGACAGCTCCAGCGTAGATTGGCTCTACATATCGATACCGTGAAACAGTCGCCGAATATGAGCGGGCCGAGCCGTTTAGCAACTTAATTGAAGTCACTTTCTTCCCGGTTTCTCCGTATTGAGTAGCGACGACGTAAACAAGAATTCCACGAGAATTCAAATAGAGTCGGCACTCACCTCCTTCCGTAGACGATGCATCCTTGGCGTCAACCTTGACCTCTTTCAATCCCGAAAGTATCGGACTTGTTGTTGCAGACAAGCTGTGTAGGCAAATTGATCGATCGTCTGCCCATGCGGCATCAGTCAAGCCAACTGCGGCTATGGATAGTGCATATATGCCTGCTATCACTGCTCTACTGCTCATGGCGTATCGCCCGATTGAAGTTCATAGCTTGGACACCTGGCTTGATCCGCTCGCCTGCAACACCCGACCTACTTGCCGGCACCCCAAGAATCGCCTCGACCCTCGCAGGAGGACAGTCGATTCCCCGGAACGTAACCCTGATATACCGCCTACGACGCGCCTGCCTGCTCACGAAATCCTCGCCCCCATCTACATTCACTTTCCCGCTCCCAGCCATGGCTCACAGAACTCCGCTCCTGCCACATCCTTCCGCAGGATGTGCAGATCGTTGCTGGCGACCCTTTTTGCAGTGGGGTAAGCATCCGACCTCATTACCTTCAAGAGCAATTCTTCAGCCTCCCTGCATTCTGGTTCCGTTGACATTGCAGCGAGAAGGCATGACAGGCTGATCAACGCAACCTGCAAGCGCAGACCAAGTTCCCTGGCGTCACCCTGGTATCGATCGATCGCACCTATGGCTCAGCCGTCAGGATCCCGTACAGCAGCCATTTTGAGAAAATCCGCGTGTCCTCTCGCGCCCCGGAAGGCGCAGCCTCCAGCAGCTTATCCCTCGCCCCCTCAGAGAACACCCCGGGCGTCTCAACCAGGAGAGGCTGCAACCAGATGATCGTGGTGCACTCCTGCGGAAGGGAAGCATTCGGACCGATCTTGTCCAGAGCGTCGGAGAATTGAAGAACAATGGACCTTTGATCATGGCCCCCACCATAGGCCTGCATCCGCCAAACCCGCTGGATTGTCCTCGACAGCACTGAGCGTTCATCCGCCGCCGTGATGCGACGGGTCTCCTGCAATGTTCCACGAACCCCGCCGGTGACTCTTACCCAGTCGTCGAGAACATCCTGCCACGCGGCAAAGCAACCCTGCTGCGAGTCAAAATAGTCCTCCGGCAGACCGCGCTGCCGGTCAGTGTGTCCGACCGGGCGAGGGGTTGTGGCACATCCACAAGACGCCAACACCAGAACGAAAAGAGCAAGAAATTTCAAAGCCTGTCTCCAGCATGCAGTCTCGGATGGTCTCTTGAAGTTTGCGACTGCGTACCTGGCCGCGCCATCCACACATGCCGGTTGGAGGATGTCGAGTGCAGCCGCATCGCTCTTTCTGACCCGCGTATCCAACGCCCATGCCCCCCCCTTTGTCGACGTATTGATCTCAGATTGTCAGGGGTTGGACAAGTGCCTTTACCCGGCGCAGCCAAACAGGACATGGATCCGAGGCCGGCAGTCGGAAATTCGTCGAATTCTTATATTGACCCGCCACCATCAGCCTTGGGCGCGCTGCGCGGTGTGAACCGCCCGATACGCCTGCGGCATAAGGCTGAACGAGATAATGGCGGGTAGTTTGGGGCCTTATGGAGACCGTGTACGGCATTTGCATTCCAGCCCGGGCTGGCGGTGTAGCATCGCGGCGTGTGGACCCGTCAGGCCTGCCGCCCACCGTCCTCCCAGCAGGCCAACCCGCCGAGGTGATCACCATGCAATCCATCGAAAAGCTCCCGTATGCCCGCGGCTACGCGACCATCCGCACTGAAACCACCGGCGACAACGCCGCCCACTGGTTGTTCATGCATGCCGATGCCGCGACCGGCATTCGTCCCTGCTGCCGCAAAGACATGCTCGACGAAATGTGGAGCGTGATGAACCAGATCACCCTGTCACCCGCCGAGCGCAACAGCGGCAAACTGCGCCATTTCGTGCTCGCCTCCGACGCCAGCGCCTACAACCTGGGCGGCGACCTGGAGCTGTTCGCGCGGCTGATCCGCGAAGGCAACCGCGACCGGCTGCTGTCCTATGCACAGCGTTGCGTTGAAGGCGTGCACCACCTGCACACCGGCTTCGGCGGCGATGTGCGTTCGATCGCGCTGATCCAGGGCGATGCGCTGGGCGGTGGCCTGGAAATGGCCCTGGCCTGCCACACCATCGTCGCCGAGGAAGGCTGCGGCATGGGCCTGCCGGAGGTGCTGTTCGGGCTGTTCCCGGGCATGGGCGCGTATTCGTTCCTGTGCAAGCGCGTGGCCCCGCAGGTCGCCGAGAAGATCATCCTCGAAGGCCGCGTGTACTCGTCCGAAGAGATGTTCGCCATGGGCGTGGTCGACGTGCTGGTGCCCAAGGGACAGGGCGTCAAGGCGGTCGAGGACCTCATCCGCCAGCACCAGCGCACCCCCCGCTCGTACCTGGCCATGAACGCCGCGAAAAACCTGGCCCAGGCCGTGGGCTATGACGAGCTGCTGGAGATCACCAAGATCTGGGTGGATTCGGCCCTGGCCCTGGAAGACAAATCGCTGCGCACCATGGACCGTCTCATCAAGGCACAGACGCGTCGCGCCCAGTCCGATGCGGCGTGACCGCGCCAGCGGTCCCGGCATCCGATAAAAAGCCCGGTCAGCACCGGGCTTTTTTCTGGTCGCAGGCTCAGCGGAGGTCGATGCCGCCGTCGTCGGCCGACGCACCGCCGCGCGGGCGCTCTTCCAGCGCCTGGCGTCCTTCCTTGATCGCGGTGCGGATCAGCTTGATGCGCTCGCCCCATTCGCTCTTGAGCTGCCAGTCGGCCATGTGCATGACCTCGCCGGCGCGGTAGGCCACGCGCACCAGGCCCAGGTTGCTGGCCACGCCCTTGATGGCGTGCGCCTGCTCGCGCAGGAGCACCCAGTCGCCGCGCTCGCCCGCCTCGGTGGCCACCGCGACGCACTGCTTGGCATCGGCCAGGCACTGGCGGATGAACTCCTGCTCGAAGCTGTCGCCCATGCCCAGCGAGGCCAGCTCGTCGAGTACGCCGGTATCGAGTACGCCGGCGGCGACCGGCGCCGGCTGCACCACTGGCGCACGCCCACGCAGGCCGTTGTTGACGGCGATGTCCGCCAACGTGTCGAGCAGGCGCACCGGCACCACCGGCTTGCCGAAGAACGTGTGCGCGCCGGCCTGGGTGCACTGCTGGATCGATTCGGGGGTGACGTCGGCGCTGAGCACCAGCACCGGCGTGCGCGGGCCGCCGCCGGCCTGCAGCACGCGCAGTTCCTTGAGCATGTCCAGGCCGCTCATGCCCGGCATGTGCAGGTCGACAATGGCGACGTCGTAGTCGCTCTCGGCCATCGCGTCGAGCACGGCCTCACCGCCGTTGACGCAGACCACCTTGTGCCCGGCCTTCTGCAGCAGCCGTTGCAGCACCAGCCGGTTGGCCTGGTGGTCGTCGGCGACCAGCACCTTCATGCTGCGCACCCGCGCACGATGGCGCAGGAACGGGTCGGCGAAGGCGATCACGTTGTCCGGCGTACCCTGCTGGCCCTCGCCGAATACCGCCGGGGTGAATTCACCGGCGAGCACGGGCGGCAGCGCGAACGGCAGTTCGAACCAGAAGCAGCTGCCCTGCGGCGGGTTCTCGACATAGCCGATCTGTCCGCCCATCGCCTCGACCAGGCCGCGCGAGATCGAGGTGCCCAACCCGCTGCCCTCATGCCGCCGGCCCAGGCTGACATCGGCCTGCTCGAACGCCTGGAACAGGCGCGCGCGCATTTCCGGATTGACGCCGATACCGGTATCGAAGATGTCGAAGCGCAGCCGGACCAGGTCGTGGCCCTCTTCGCGCACCTGCGAGACCCGGATTTCGACCTTGCCGTGCTCGGTGAATTTCACCGCATTGCCGGCCAGGTTCAGCAGGATCTGGCGCAGGTGGCCCAGGTCGCCGCGCAGCAGCTTGGGCACGCCGGCCGCCACCTTGACCTGGTAGTCCAGCCGCTTCAGCCGCGCCTGCGGCAGCAGGATCAACCCGATCGACTGGACCACGTCATCGAGCGAGAAGTCCTCGGCCACCACACGCAGCTTGCCGGCCTCGATGGCCGAGATGTCCAGCACCTCCTCCACCAGCGTGAGCAGGCTGCGCGAGGACGCCTGGATGGTGTTGACGCATTCGCGCTGCTCGTCGTCCAGCTGCGTGGTGGCCAGCACTTCGGTCATGCCCGACAGCCCATTGAGCGGCGTGCGGAATTCATGGCTCATGTTGGCCAGGAAGCGGCTCTTGGCCTCGCTCGCCCGGCGCGCCTCGTCCATTGCATGGGTCAGCTGGCGCAGCAGGCTGGCGAAGTACAGCGGCACCGCCGCCAGGCCCAGCCACAAGCCGAAGCCCAGCCGCGCGTTGGCCTGCCAGTAGCCGGTGGCCAGCACGGTGACCCCGAAGCTGACCAGCGCCATGCCGACGGCGGCATACAGGTACTTGTTGCCGTAGCGCATGCCGTTGCCGACGGTGACCCACATCACCACGATGTAGACCCACGACAACGGCTCGCCCATCTGCACCATGCCGGCGGCGATCAACCCGTAATCGGCCAGCATGCCGGCCACGCGCCTGGGGTCGGAACGCTGCGGGCGCGCCAGCAGCCACGCGAACAGCAGCACCGACAGCACCAGCCCGGTGAGCACGATGCCCAGCACCACCTGGTACTGGTGGTGCGGCAGGTCGTTGCGCACGCCCGGCATCAGCACATAGCCAAGGATCAGCACGATCAGGACGATGCGTACGATCGCCTGCCCATGCTCACTGTCGGAACGATTGCCCAGCTGGCGTTTCAGCAGCGCAAGGCCGGGGAGCGCGCCAAGCCGCTCCTTCATCGCCTGGAACGGACTGTGCACGTCACATCCCCGGTCGGGACGACGCAGTGGAATGCTGCGCGCAGATTTCGTCGAGCTGCTCGCGGCCGCGCAGCAGCGCGTCCACGCAGCGCGGGTCGAACAGACGCCCGCGCTGGGCGTAGAGATAGGCCAGGGTTGCTTCCATCGTCCATGCTTCCTTGTATGGTCGCGGCGAGATCAGGGCATCGAAGACGTCGGCCACCGCCACGATCCGCGCTTCCAGCGGGATCGCCTCGCCAACCAGCCCATCGGGATACCCGCTGCCGTCAAAACGTTCGTGGTGGCGCAACGCGATCAGCGCGCCCACCTGGATGAAACGGTTCTGGCTGCCACTCAGCAGCTCGTAACCGATACGCGGATGCCGGCGCATGATGGCCAGCTCCTCCTCGTTGAGCTTGCCCTGCTTGAGCAGGACCGCATCGGGAATGGCGATCTTGCCCATGTCGTGCAACGGGGCGGCCATCTCGATCAGCTTGACCTCTTCCTCCGGCAGCCCGAGCTGCTCGGCGATGAGGCCCGCCACATGCGCCATGCGTTCGAGATACGCACTGGTGCCTGCATCGCGGAATTCGATGGCACGGGCCAGCCGCGAGAGCGTCTCGCGCTCGCGCTCCTCGACTTCGTGCATGCTCGCCAACAGCCGCTGCTCCAGCGACAGAGCGCGCTGCTTGACGTTCTCGGACTGCTGGCGCAGCTGCAACAGGTTGTAGCAGCGGGCACGCAGCTCGCGCGGACGGATCGGCTTGACCAGGAAATCGATCACGCCGGCTTCGAGCGCGGCCTGGCGGATCGGCTCGTCGCCGACCACCGTGATCAGGATCACCGGAATGTCGCGGTGCTTGGGCAGCCGGCGGAACCGGCGGGCGAACTCCAGCCCGTCCATCTCCGGCATGCGGTAGTCGAGCAGCAGCAGGTCCACCCCGTGCGCCTCGCACCACGCCAGCGCCGTGAGCGGGTCGCCGAAATCATGCACGCTCAGTTCCGGCGCGATGTCCTCGATGACATGCCTCAGCATCGTGCGCGCGGACGTCTGATCGTCAACGATGACAATATTCAAGTCAGCTTCCGTCGTCTTCCTGGACCACACTGGAACATGTTGCGGAAAGGATACTCCGCCGCTCTGAATACCGGCACCTTGCATGGGACCCACCTCCGGTCATGATCTCCCCGTTCATGATCGTGGTCACATTGTGATGCGCATGTCATGCCCACCCCCGGACCCATCATGAAACGCGTGACCTATCGCGCCTAGGCGCCTCTATAGGCCACGTTGAAACCATACCCCCACGGCCACGCAAGCGGAACCCCGCCGGGCGGACCGGCGCGGTCCCTACCCTGACGTACGTCTCAGTTTTCCGGGCGCATGTACGGGAACAGCAGCACATCGCGGATGGAGCTGCTGCCGGTGAGCAGCATGACCAGGCGATCGATGCCGATACCCAGGCCGCCGGTCGGCGCCATTCCATACTCCAGCGCACGGATGTAGTCGGCGTCGTAGTGCATGGCCTCGTCGTCGCCGCCTTCCTTGGCCGTCACCTGGGCCTGGAAGCGGGCCGCCTGGTCTTCCGGGTCGTTCAGCTCGGAGAAGCCGTTGGCCAGCTCCTTGCCGTTGATGAACAGCTCGAAGCGGTCGGTGTAGCCCGGCTGGTCGTCATTGGCACGGGCCAGCGGCGAGACCTCGACCGGGTGGTCGGTGATGAAGGTCGGCTGCACCAGGGTGTGCTCGACGGTGGCCTCGAAGATCTCCAGCAGCAGCTTGCCCCAGCCGTAGGACGGCTTGATGCGGATCTTCAGGCGCTCGCAATGGGCGGCCAGCGCGTCGCGGTCGGTGCAGTCGGCCAGGCTGATCTCGGGGTTGTGGTGGCGCACTGCCTCGTCCATGCGCCAGCGGCGGAACGCCGGGGCCAGGTCGATGGTGGCGCCGTCCCACTCCACCGTGGTGGTGCCCAGCACCTTGCTGGCCACGTCACGGATCACGCCTTCGGTCAGGTCCATCACTTCGTTGTACGTGGCGTAGGCCTCGTACAGCTCCATCATGGTGAATTCCGGGTTGTGCCGGGTGCTGACGCCTTCATTGCGGAAGTTGCGGTTGATCTCGTACACGCGCTCCAGGCCACCCACGACCAGCCGCTTGAGGTACAGCTCCGGGGCCACGCGCAGGTACAGGTCCAGGTCCAGCGCGTTGTGGTGGGTGGTGAACGGCTTGGCCGTGGCGCCGCCGGGGATGTAATGCATCATCGGCGTTTCGACTTCCAGGAAGTCACGGTTGTCCAGCCAGGCGCGCATGGCGCGGATGATCCGCGAGCGCTTGATGAACACCTCGCGCGACTCCGGGGTCACGATCAGGTCCACATAGCGCTGGCGGTAGCGCTGCTCCACGTCGGCCAGGCCGTGCCACTTGTCCGGCAGCGGGCGCAGCGACTTGGTCAGCAGGCGGATGCTGGTGGCCTTGACCGACAGCTCGCCGGTCTTGGTGCGGGTCAGCCCGCCCTCGACGGCGATGATGTCGCCCACGTCCCAGCCCTTGAAGGCGGTGTAGACCTCGCCCAGCGCATTGCCCTGGAGGAACAGCTGGATGCGGCCGGACTCGTCCTGGATCTGGGCGAAGCTGGCCTTGCCCATCACGCGCTTGGCCATCAGCCGGCCGGCCATCTTCACGGTGCGGTCGGTGGCTTCCAGTGCCTCGGCGGTCCACTGCTCGGCATCGGCGAATTCGCCCTGCAGCGTGCCGGCGAAGTCCTCACGACGGAAGTCGTTCGGGTAGGCGATGCCCTGCCCGCGCAGCGCGGTCAGTTTCGCGCGGCGCTCGGCGATGAGGCTGTTCTCGTCGACGGGGGTCTGCGGCGCGGCGGTCTGATCGTTCATGGCGTGGGTCTATGTCTGGGGGATATGGACAGGAGATTACGAAACCCGGGCATGCCGGGGTGGAACGGATCGGGCCGCACGCGGCGGCCCGACCGTCAGGCGTCGAGGCGTTTGGAGCCGACTTCCAGGCCGGACTTCAGGCTGGCCTCGACGAATTCGTCGAGATCGCCGTCCAGCACCTTCTGCGTGTCCGAACGCTCGATGCCGGTGCGCAGGTCCTTGATACGGCTCTGGTCGAGCACGTAGTTGCGGATCTGGCTGCCCCAGCCGATGTCGGACTTGGTGGCTTCCACCGCGTCGCGTTCGGCGTTGCGCTTCTGGATTTCCAGCTCGTACAGCTTGGCGGCCAGCATCTTCATCGCGTTGTCGCGGTTCTGGTGCTGGCTGCGGCCGGTCTGGCAGGCCACGACCGTGTTGGTCGGAATGTGCGTGATACGCACCGCCGATTCGGTCTTGTTGACGTGCTGGCCACCGGCGCCGGACGAACGGTACACGTCGGTACGCAGGTCGGCCGGGTTGATGTCGATTTCGATGTTGTTGTCGACTTCCGGCGACACAAACACCGAGGTGAAGCTGGTGTGGCGGCGGTTGTCCGAATCGAACGGCGACTTGCGCACCAGGCGGTGCACGCCGGTTTCGGTCTTCAGCCAGCCATAGGCGTAGTCGCCTTCCACGCGCAGCGTGGCCGACTTGATGCCGGCGACATCGCCACCGGAGACTTCCATCAGCTCGGTCTTCCAGCCACGCGATTCGCACCAGCGCAGGTACATGCGCAGCAGGATTTCGGCCCAGTCCTGGGCTTCGGTGCCACCGGCACCGGCCTGGATGTCGACGAACGCCGGGGCGTTGTCCATCTTGCCGGAGAACATGCGCTGGAATTCCAGCTGTTCCACGTGCTTCTGGTACTTGTCCAGGTCGGCGACCACGGCCAGGGCGGTATCTTCGTCCTGCTCGCTTTCAGCCAGTTCCAGCAGTTCGCCGGATTCGGTCAGCCCGTCGAGGATGGAGGCGATGCCGCCCACCGTCTTCTCCAGGCTGGAACGCTCGCGGCCCAGGGTCTGGGCATATTCGGCGTTGTTCCAGATATCGGGGTTTTCCAGTTCCCGGGTTACTTCTTCCAGACGCTCTTTCTTGGCGTCGTAGTCAAAGATACCCCCTGAGCGAGAGCACGCGATCGGTGAGATCGGTGATTCGCTGGCGCACGGGATTGAGCTCGATCATATCGGCGGTAATGAAGGCTTGGGACAAGACGCGAATTGTAGCTCAGCGCGCCCGTTCATGTAGATGCACCTGCCGGCGCGGCGCTCGGCAGCGCGTCCGCAGCGCCCCCGTGCCCCAGCGCCGCGCGCAGGCCGGGCAGCTGGCGGCGGCTGCACGGTAGCACCGTGCCGTCGGCCAGGTGAACCCGGGCCTCGCCGCTGTCCAGTGGTTCGATCGACACCAGCACGGCCAGATTGAGCAGGTAACTGCGGTGGATGCGCACGAACCGTGCCGGGTCCAGCCGCGCCTCCAGCGCGGCCAATGTGCTGCGCAGCGGGTAATCATGGCCGCGCACACGCAGGTTCATGTAGTTGCCGGCGGCCTGGGCATATTCGATGTCACAGGTGGCCACCAGGAAGTCACGGCCCAGCTTGCGCACCAGGAAGCGCTCGGGCCGGTCCACCGGCTCCACCGGCGGCGCGTCCTCCGGCGCGGCCAGCAGGTGCGCCTCGCCCTGCCGGCGGCGACCGAACCAGCTGAAGAAGTGCTCGATCGCCACGAAGCTGAAGAACGCACGCACGTCCTTGAGGTATTCATAGAGCAGCCGGGTCGGCCAGCTCGACCCGTCGACATAGTGCTCGCCGACGCTGGCATAGGCCAGGTGGCGCAGCAGCATCATGCCGACCACGTGCAGCAGCGACCAGGCCACGCTGGCCGCCAGGTACAGCGGCAGGCGCCGCCGCCAGGTATCGGCATGCAGCGGCCAGCGCTGGCAGCCCCACCACAGCAGCGGCAGCGTGAGCAGGATCATGCCGGCGCTGCTCAGCTCCCAGGTCATCGGCTCCCATAGCGCCAGCGCCTCGCCACGGCGCTGGGCGTCCATCACCTCGACCACGGCATTGGCCGCGGCGCTGCCGAGCAGGATGGCCGCCCATACCAGCAGGCGGCTGGCGGGCCGCCAGCGCGGGGAACTTCGGTGGGGCAGGTTCGGGTCCATGCATCGGGCGCTGGGGAATCAGCGCCCGATTCTACGGGCTGCGGGTCAGCGCACGTCGAACTCGCCCACCAGCACCGTGTCGGCGCTGTCCTTCAGGCGCATCGTCACCTGCTGGTCCTGCTGGCGGCGGCTGCCCCAGTGCGTGCTCAGGCGCAGGGTCAGCGTGGTGGCCCCGGTGACCAGCTGCTCACGGCTGCCGAAGTAGTTCGCCTCCACCTTGTAGCGGCCGGGCTTGGCTTGGCGCAGCGAGAACTGTTCCGGGCCGTAGCCGCCGGTGAAATCGCGCGACATCTGCCCGCCCTGGTAGGTCAGGCGGTTGCCGTAGTACGCACGCTCGCCATTGGGGTCGGTGACCCACAGGTCCATGTCGCTGTTGTCGCTGTCCCAGCTGAGCACCACGCGCAGGTCCAGCGGCATCGGGCGGCGCAGGCGCGGGTCGACCGCACGTGCATCCACCCCGGTGCGCGCCACCAGGGTGGTCAGCTCGTCCAGCGCGATCAGCGAGATGCCGTCGAAGCGGTCGTCCCATGGCCGCACCACCACCTCGTTGAACGCCGCCAACGCCGCCTGCGGTTGGTTGTCGGCCTCCAACGCCAGCGCCAGGTCACGGAAGCTCTGCGGCTCTTCCTCGCCCAGCGCCAGTACGTCGCGGAACACCGGCACGGCCAGCGCCGGCGCCTTGGCCTGCATCAGCCGGTAACCCAGCACGCGCAGCACGTGGCGGTTTTCCAGCTGCATCTCGGCCAGGTTCGACAGCACCCGCAGGGCCAGGTCGCGCTGGCCGTGCGCGAACAGGATGTCGGCGACGTCCAGGTAGAAGGCACTGCTGTCGGCGTGCTGGTCACGCTCCTGCAGGTACAGCGCGTACACCGCCTCCGGGCGGGCCGCGCGCAGCCGGCGTGCGTAGGCCGAGTCCGGCGCCCACGCGGCCACGGTAATGCGCAGCGCGCCCTGGTTGGCCCGCGCATCGGCCTTGGCTTCAACCGCCGCATCGGCCGCGGCAGCTGACTGCGTGCGCAGCCCGCCCGTCACCACCACGCTGTCCAGTGCGACGGATGCTGCGTCTACCTGCTCACGCTGCGCGCTCTCGGCGGCCAGCATCATGGGCGCCGGTGGCGCAGGTGCAGATGCAGGTGCAGGCGCCACGGCGGCCATCGGTGCCGCCCGCTGCTTGCTGACAGCGGCCGACGGTGGGGCGCCCTTCGGCCAGGTCCGGTTCCACCACTGTTCGCGCTCGGCGAACTGCACCGCCAGCTTGTCCAGGCGTGCGCGGCGGGCGCTGGCGTCGTCCTCCACCTTCACCGCGTGCAACCGGTCGTAGTCCCGCTGCAGCGGCCCGGCCGGGCGGATGCCGTATTGCAGGTAGTCCTCCAGCGTTTCCAGCACCAGCAGCGAGGTGTCAGCACCGACCAGCCCGAACCGCTGCGACAGCGCCTGGATTTCGCCACGGTTGCCCACTGGGTCTGACGCCAGCTCCCGGCGCCGGGCGTCTGCCCAGGCGTGGGCGACCAGCGCGCCGCCGGTATCGCGGGCCTGCGCCAGCGGAACCGTCAACGTCTGGCGGGCACCGTCCGCGGCCGGAACCTGCAGCCGCAGCACGCGGTTCGCCTGCTGCATGCGGGCCAGCACGCGCACCCAGCCCTGGTCGGCGCGTTCGGCGTCCACGATCAGGTCGGTCAGCCCATCGCCTTCCGCCTGGACGTTGCCCGGGTTGTCCCGCAGCAGGCGTGCCGCCATGGATTCCACGTCATGGCTGCCGTTCAACACCAGCAGCTGCCCCTGGCCTGCACGTGTCCACGCACGCAGCCGGTCGCTGTCGGTGCGTGCACCGGCACCACTCAGCGCATACAGCCGCTGGTTCGCGCGCAGTGCCGGGCGCTCGCGCTTGCCATAGTTGGCCAGCCCGTCGCTGACCAGCAGGTATTCGTCCACGTCGGGTTGCGCGCTCCAGTCGCCCAGTGCACTTGCACCGTCGTAGGACAGCCCCTCCAGATGCCGGCGCAATGCGCCCCAGTCGCCGTTGCGGATGGCGAAGCGTCGCGTCGGCTCGGCGCGGTCGCGCAGCACGGTCAGCTGCACCTCGCCGTCGCCAATGGCGCCGAAGTAGCGCTCCAGCACGGCCAGTTCCGCGGCGGTGTCGCGCTGGCGTGCAGAACCGGACGCATCCCACAGCAGCCCTACGCGATGGGGCAAGGTGCGCTGGCGGGTCTGCACCGGCACGGGCACCTGCACCATCACATACTGCCCGCCGTCGAACGCACCGCGCACGGCATCCACTCCGCGCGGCAGCGGCAGGGTCCAGCCCAGCTGTGCCGGCAGCTGGTCACCGCTGCCCTGCCAGTCGGCACGCCAGGCCCCGTCGCGCAGCGCCAGGGCCAACGTTGGCGGTCCGTTGGTTACCGGCACGCCGGTCGCCACCGCATCCAGCCGCAGCTGTACCGACTTCGCCTGCCCTACGAACTGCAGCGGCAGCGTCCAGCGCATGCCGTCCCGGCTCACCGGCAGGGCCTCACGTACGGTCAGCGCGACCCGTCGCGTGCCCAGCGCAGGAATGGGATAGATGCGCAGGCGGAACTGGTTGCCGGCGGTCTGCTCCAGCAGGCCCGGATCGACCCGGCGCCGTTCGATCGCCTCGAACACCTGGCGGCCCTGCGCCTTCGGCACGGGCACCGCATCGCGCAGTACGCCATCGATATCCAACGCGAACGCCGTCACCTGCTGGCCCTCGGCCAGCGGGAACTCCAGCGCACCTTCGAGCACGCGGCGGTTCGGGTTGCGGAATACCAGTTCGATGCGGGTTTCGGCCAGGCCGGCCGCCACATGGCTGTCGATGCGCGCCTGCTCCAGCTGCACCGGCTGTTCAGCCCCGGCCACTTTCAGCACCGGCTCGGCCACGCGCTGCGCGGCTGCCGTCTGCATGCCCACGCCCCCACCCACCCACAGCAACAATCCCAGCCCGATACCACGCAGCACGCTGTCCATGTGACGCTCCTGATCCGATGACGAACGGTTGAACGCACCACCGCCGCAAACGGGGTTGCGCCATCACCGACCTGTTGCGGTCATGGACAACGGCGGCCTCCGGGGGCACGATCCCAGCCCCACGGAATGTTGTCCCACAAGGAACCCCCATGCGCACGCCCCTGCCCCTCCTGCTGCTTGCCGGCCTGCTGCCGGCCGCACACGCCGCGCCCCCGGCCACCGTCACGCCCGGCATCGACTTCAGCCACGAGGACTGGACCCTGGCCTGCGACAACACCCGCACCTGCCGGGCGGCGGGCTACCAGCGCGATGACGGCGACAGCGAACCGGTCTCGATCCTGCTCACCCGGCTCGGCGGTCCCGACCAGCCGGTCACGGCCGAGCTGATGCTCGGCCAGTACGACGAGACCACCCTGCCCCGACAGCTGCGGCTGCAGATCAACGACACCGCGCTGGGAAAGCTGGCGTACGACGCTGGCGCCGGCACGGCGGATTTTTCAGCCGCACAGGTGGCCGCACTGCTGGCGTCGCTGAGTCGCAACAGCCGAGTGGTCGTGGTGGGCGACGACGGAAAGCGCTGGACCGTGTCCGATCGCGGCGCGTCGGCCGTGCTGCTGAAGATGGACGAATTCCAGGGGCGCCTCGGCACGCCCGGCGCATTGGTGCGCAAGGGCACACGCGCCGAAGCCTCGGTACTGCCTGCGCTGCCCGTCCCGGTGATCGTGCTGGGCAGGACCGTAGCGACCCGCCCCGCCGACCAGGCGCTCGCCGATTCGCCCGCCCTGCGCGCGGCACTGGCGGCCTCCACCTCGGCTGAAGAATGCGAAGCACTGCATCCCGACGGCACGATGTTCGGCGACGAAGGTCCGCAGGCGATCACCGTGCAGCGCCTGTCGGCGAACAAGCTGCTGGTCTCGCAGGGCTGCTGGCGCGGCGCGTACAACACCGGCGATGGCTACTGGGTGGTCAACGACCGTGCACCCTACGCGCCGACGCTGGTCACGGCGTCCGCCGTGGACGACGAACTGCGCACGATCCAGGAAGCCCAGAAGGGCCGCGGGCTCGGTGACTGCTGGTACAGCGCCAGCTGGGGATGGACCGGCACGCGCTTCGTCAAGACCGCCGAGGCCCGCTCCGGCCTGTGCCGCCTGGTCGCCGCCGGCGGCGCCTGGGAGATGCCGACCGTGGTCACGAAGGTTCAAGAACCCCATTGATCGCCGGCCTGAGCGCATCCATCACGCGTCGGCGCAATGCTCGATGATCAACTGGATCGCGCCACCGCCACGGTAGTCATCGCTGACCAGACGGTAGGCGATGTGCACGTGGTTGGCCGGGGCGTTGCCGCGCCAGCCACTGAAGTGAATCGCATTGATCGGCTCCGCGCGCCCGGGCACGCGCAGGCTGAGCTTGAGGTGCTTTTCCTTCAGCACCTGCCAGCGTGCCACCTGGAAGTGGCCGTCGAACAGCGGCTCCGGGAAGCCCTGTCCCCACGGGCCGGCCAGGCGAAGCGCTTCGGCGTGCTGGAAATCCAGCTCGGCCGGGGCGAGCTCGCCATCGCTCATCAGCAACTGCTGCAGCGCCGCCGGATCCATGCTGGCCTCGACCACGGCCACGAACGCCTGCTGGAACGCCTCCAGCCGTGCATGCGGCAGGCTGAGCCCGGCCGCCATCGCGTGGCCACCGAACTTGTCGATCAGCCCCGGATGTGCGGCATTCACCAGCGCCAGCGCGTCACGGATATGGAAACCGGCGATGGAGCGCGCCGAGCCGCGCAGCGAATCGCTGCCCGGTTCGGCCGGTGCGAATGCGATCACCGGCCGGTGCAGGCGGTCCTTCATTTTCGAGGCAACCAACCCCACCACGCCGGGATGCCATTCGGCGTCGAACAGGCAGGCCGCGATCGGGCGTTCGCCTTCGGTGCTCAGCAGCGCACGCGCCACCGCGAGTTCGGCGTCGTCGGTCATCAACTGCTGCACGGCGCGGCGTTCGGCATTGATCTGTTCCAGCGTCTGTGCGATCTCGCGCGCCTGGCCGCGGTCCTCGGTCAGCAGCAGCTCGATACCCAGCGCCATGTCTTCCAGCCGGCCGGCCGCGTTCAACCGTGGGCCGAGCGCGAAGCCGATGTCGGTGGCGCTGAGCCGCGCCGCGTCGCGGCCACTGGCCTCGATCAGCGCCTGCAGGCCCACGCAGCCATGACCGGCGCGCAGCCGGCGCAGGCCAGCCGAGACCAACGCCCGGTTGTTGGCGTCCAGTGCGACCAGATCGGCGACGGTGCCCACCGCGACCAGATCCAGCAGGGTCAGCAGATCCGGCTCCGTGCCGGCGGCAAAGGCGCCCTGTACGCGCAGGTGCCGGCGCAACGCCATCAACACATAGAAGATCACCCCGACGCCGGCCAGCGCCTTGCTCGGGAATGCATCGCCGTTGATGTTGGGGTCGACTATGGCGTCGGCCGGCGGCAACTGCTCGCCCGGCAGGTGGTGGTCGGTGACCAGCACCTTCCAGCCCAGCGCCTTGGCCGCGATCACGCCGGCATGGCAGGCGATGCCGTGATCGACCGTGACCAGCAGCCCGGGCTGCAGCGGCGCCAGCTCGGCCACCAGCGAGGGCGACAGGCCGTAGCCGTGCAGCATGCGGTTGGGCACGGCATGCACCACGTCGCGCGCGCCCAGCATGCGCAGACCGCGCACGCCCACCGCGCAGGCGGTAGCGCCATCGCAATCGAAATCCCCTACCACCAGGATGCGTTCGTCGGCGGCGATGGCCGCCGCCAGCAGGTCCACCGCGGCCTGCATGCTGCCCATCAGCTCCGGGGCATGGAGTTGGGCCAGCTTCGGCTGCGCCTGGGCCGCGTCGGTGACCCCGCGTGCGGCGTACAGGCGCTGCAGCAGCGGCAACATATCACCCTGCCACTCGCCAAGGGCGGCAGCGGGACGGCGTTGGATCTGGAGGGAATCGGAAGCGGTCAAGGCGGGCTCGGTGAACAGCGCGAACGCCGGTGCCGATCATGATACCCGGCGTCAATCGAGATGGCAGACACGCTACACCTTGCGTCGCCACTTGGTCGTGGCGGTAGAGCCACCCCATGGGTGGCTGCGCGGTGCCGCCGAACAACAGCCACCCATGGGGTGGCTCTACGCGGGTTACCGTCAATCTTCGTGCAGTTGCACCGGCTTCTTCCAGAACCGCCAGCGCTGGCCCTTGTCCAGCTCAAACCGGGCGCCGTCTTCGAAATCCAGCACCAAGCGGCGCAGTTCACCGCGCTGCAGTGCCGACAGCAACGGCCGGATCGCATCGTTGCCCAGCTGCTCCAACGACCGCAGCTGACGCAGGTCCACCAGCGCGTCAACCTGCTGCTCGTCGTCGGCCTGCACCCCCGCCGCCTTGGCCAGGGCCTGCAGCAGCGCGTCCCGGCTGCGTACCTGCGCGTGGGCCGTCTGCACCGCGCGGGGCAACTCGCCGCCGCCCCAGAACCACAGCGAATTCACCGCACGCTTGCCCGCCGCGAGACGCTGCACATTCCAGTCGTGCTGGTGCAGCACCACCTGGGCTTCGGTCAGCAACGCACGCCAGCGCCGCCCGGCATCGCCTTCGGGCAGGTGGGCGAACAGATCATCGCCGAGCACGTCATCCGGCGCGGCAAACACCGGCAGCGTGGTGCCCGGTGGCAACCGCAGGTACCAGCGCGATGGCGTGGGGGCATCCAGCGTAAAGCCATACCCCGCAAACAGCGGCTGCAAGGCCGGCAGCAACGCGGCCACGTCGGCCGGTTCGAGCCGCAGCGTGTCGCCGTGGCCCATCATCCGCGCGCCGTGCATGTCCGGCACCACGTTGGCGGGATCGGCACGCAGCCAAACCCCATCGCGCGCATCGCCCACGTCCAGCTGCCGGGTCAACGCGGCCACCGGCCAATCGGCCGGCTGCAGCTGGAAGTGCCGCTGCAGCTGGGCGCGCTCGCCGGCATCGACCCGGCTGCGCTCGGCGCGGCCGAGCGCCTTGGCCACGTCATCGGGCAACGCAGCCGCGGGGAAGCGGCTGCGTGCCGGCAGCAACAGGGTTGCCGTGGCCATGTTCAGCTCAGTCCAGGTACTGGACGCTGACGATTTCGTACTCGCGCTGCCCGGCCGGCGCATCGATCACGATGCTGTCGCCCTCGTTCTTGCCGATCATCGCGCGCGCGACCGGCGAAGAAATCGCGACCAGGCCGAGTTTGATGTCGGCCTCCAGGTCACCCACGATCTGGTAGCGCTTCTCTTCGTCGCTTTCCACATCGGCCAGTTCGACGGTGGCGCCGAACACGACCTTGCTGCCGGCGTTGAGCTTGGTGATGTCGATGATCTCGGCATGCGACAGCTCGCCTTCGAGCTGCTTGATGCGGCCTTCGATGAAGCCCTGCTCCTCGCGCGCGGCGTGGTACTCGGCGTTCTCCTTGAGATCGCCGTGCTCACGCGCCTCGGCAATGGCCGCGATGACCTTGGGGCGCTTGACCGACTTCAGGTGGTCAAGCTCCTCGCGCAGACGCTGCGCGCCCTTCAGGGTGATCGGTGCTCTCATGCGTTCAACTCCTTGTGCAGTTCCTGCAGCGACCAGACCGGGCCGGTACCGCGGAATTCAAGCGATTGCACCAGCGCCTTGGCGCCGGCAATGGTGGTCGAATAGGTGACGCGGTGCTGCAGCGCCTCGCGACGGATCGAGAACGAGTCGTTGATCGCCGCGCGACCTTCGGTCGTGTTGACGATATACACGATTTCGCCGTTCTTGATCGAGTCCACGATGTGCGGACGGCCTTCGACCACCTTGTTGACGATCTCGCAGTCCATGCCGTGCTGCTGCAGCCACGCGCCGGTGCCACGGGTGGCCACCAGGGTATAGCCGCGCTCAACCAGCAGCTTGGCCACCGGCAGCACGCGCTGCTTGTCCGGGTCACGCACCGACACGAAGGCCTTGCCCAGCGGCGGTGCCTTGATGCCGCCGGCTTCCTGCGCACGCGCGAACGCGGCGCTGAAGCTGCGGCCCACGCCCATCACCTCACCGGTGGAGCGCATCTCCGGCCCAAGGATCGGGTCCACGCCCTGGAACTTGGCGAACGGGAAGATGGCTTCCTTGACCGAGAAATACTCCGGCACGATTTCCTTGGTCGCGCCCTGCTCGGCCAGGGTCTTGCCGGCCATGCAGCGCGCGGCGATCTTGGCCAGCGCCATGCCGGTGGCCTTGGACACGAACGGCACGGTGCGCGAGGCGCGCGGGTTCACTTCCAGCAGGTACACGATGTCCTCGCCGTTCTCGCCGGCCTGGATCGCGAACTGGGTGTTCATCAGGCCGACCACGTTCAGGGCCTTGGCCAGCTCCACCACCTGGCGGCGCAGCTCAGCCTGGGTTTCAGCCGACAGCGAGTACGGCGGCAGCGAGCAGGACGAATCGCCCGAATGCACGCCGGCCTCTTCGATGTGTTCCATCACGCCGCCGATCAGCACGTTGCCGTCCTTGTCGGCAATGATGTCCACGTCCACTTCCACGGCGTTGTCCAGGAAGCGGTCCAGCAGCACCGGCGAGTCGTTGGAGACCTTGACCGCGTCACGCACATAGCGCGCCAGGTCGGATTCGCCGTAGACGATTTCCATTGCACGGCCGCCCAGCACGTAGCTCGGCCGCACCACCAGCGGGTAGCCGATCTCACGGGCCAGCAGCAGCGCTTCCTGGTCGTTGCGGGCGATGCGGTTCGGCGGCTGCTTCAGGCCCAGCTTGTCCACCAGCTGCTGGAAGCGCTCGCGGTCTTCGGCCAGGTCGATGGAGTCCGGCGAGGTGCCGATCACCGGCACGCCATTGGCTTCCAGCGCGCGCGCCAGCTTTAGCGGGGTCTGGCCGCCGTACTGCACGATCACGCCCTTCGGCTGTTCCAGCTCGACGATCTCCAGCACGTCTTCCAGCGTCAGCGGCTCGAAGTACAGGCGGTCGGAGGTGTCGTAGTCGGTCGAGACGGTTTCCGGGTTGCAGTTGACCATGATGGTCTCGAACCCGTCTTCGCGCAGCGCCAGGGCGGCGTGCACGCAGCAGTAGTCGAACTCGATGCCCTGGCCGATGCGGTTCGGACCGCCGCCCAGGATCATGATCTTGTCGCGGTTGCTCGGCGCCGCTTCGCATTCGTCCTCGTAGGTCGAATACAGGTAGGCGGTGCTGGTGGCGAACTCGGCAGCGCAGGAATCGACGCGCTTGTACACCGGGCGCACCTTGAGCGCACGGCGCAGCGCGCGCACGCCCGCTTCATTGGTGCCGGTCAGCTCGGCCAGGCGTGCATCGGAGAAGCCGGCGCGCTTGAGCTTGCGCAGGCGGGCGGCGTCGAGTGCGTCCAGGCCATCGGCGGCCAGCTGGGTTTCGGCCTGGATGATCTCTTCGATCTGGTCCAGGAACCACGGGTCGATGTGCGACAGCGCGAAGACTTCTTCCACGCTGAAGCCGGCGCGGAACGCATCGCCCACGAAGAACAGACGCTCCGGGCCCGGGGCCTTGAGTTCGCGCTTCAGGGTGGTGATGTCGTCTTCGCTGGCCAGGTCCAGGCCGGTCGGGTCGAGGCCGATCTTGCCGGTTTCCAGGCCACGGAGCGCCTTCTGCAGCGATTCCTGGAAGGTGCGGCCCATCGCCATCACCTCGCCCACCGACTTCATCTGGGTGGTCAGGCGGGCATCGGCGGCCGGGAACTTCTCGAAGGCGAAGCGCGGGATCTTGGTGACGACGTAGTCGATCGACGGCTCGAACGAGGCCGGGGTCAGGCCGCCGGTGATCTCGTTCTTCAATTCGTCCAGGGTGTAACCGACGGCCAGCTTGGCGGCGACCTTGGCGATCGGGAAGCCGGTGGCCTTGGAGGCCAGCGCCGAGGAACGCGACACGCGCGGGTTCATTTCGATCACGACCACGCGGCCGGTGGTCGGGCTGATACCGAACTGCACGTTCGAGCCGCCGGTATCCACGCCGATCTTGCGCAGCACGGCGATGGAGGCATCGCGCAGGCGCTGGTATTCCTTGTCGGTCAGGGTCTGCGCCGGGGCGACGGTGATCGAGTCACCGGTGTGCACGCCCATCGGGTCCAGGTTTTCGATGGAGCAGACGATGATGCAGTTGTCGGCGGTGTCGCGCACCACCTCCATCTCGAATTCCTTCCAGCCCAGCACCGACTCTTCCACCAGCACTTCGGTGGTCGGCGACAGTTCCAGGCCGCGGGTCACGATATCGATCAGTTCTTCGCGGTTGTAGGCGATGCCGCCGCCGCTGCCGCCCAGGGTGAAGCTGGGGCGGATGATGGTCGGGTAGCCGACGCGGGTCTGGATCTCGATGGCTTCTTCGAGCGTGTGCGCAACCGCGGCGCTCGGGCATTCCAGGCCGATCTCGCCCATGGCCACGCGGAACAGCTCGCGGTCTTCGGCCATGCGGATCGCGTCACGCTTGGCGCCGATCAGTTCGACGTTGTACTTCTCCAGCACACCGTGGTCAGCCAGGTCCAGCGCGCAGTTCAGCGCGGTCTGGCCGCCCATGGTCGGCAGCAGCGCGTCGGGCTTTTCCTTGGCGATGATCTTTTCGACGGTCTGCCAGTTGATCGGCTCGATGTAGACGGCGTCGGCCATCTCCGGGTCGGTCATGATGGTGGCCGGATTGCTGTTGACCAGCACCACGCGATACCCCTCGTCACGCAGGGCCTTGCAGGCCTGGGCGCCGGAGTAGTCGAACTCACAGGCCTGGCCGATGACGATCGGGCCGGCGCCGATGATGAGGATGGTCTTTAGGTCAGTGCGCTTGGGCATTATCTTCTCTAAGTCAGTACAGCGTGTCGGGGGTCGCAGCGCCGCGCCGAAGGCAGCGGCGTCTCGAATCAGGCCTTGGCCTGCGCCATCAGGGTGATGAAGCGGTCGAACAGCGGGCTGACGTCGTGCGGGCCCGGCGAGGCTTCGGGGTGGCCCTGGAAGGAGAACGCCGGCACGTCGGTGCGGGCGATGCCCTGGTTGGTGCCGTCGAACAGCGAACGGTGGGTGACGCGCAGGCTGGCCGGCAGGGTGGCTTCATCCACCGCGAAGCCGTGGTTCTGCGAGGTGATCATGACGCGGCCGTCGTCCAGGTCCTGCACCGGGTGGTTGGCACCGTGGTGGCCGTGGCCCATCTTGACGGTCTTGGCGCCGGAGGCCAGCGCGAGCAGCTGGTGGCCCAGGCAGATGCCGAAGACCGGCAGCTTCTTGTCCAGGAACACCTTGATGGCTTCGATGGCGTAGTCGCACGGTTCCGGGTCGCCCGGGCCGTTGGACAGGAACACGCCGTCCGGATTCATCGCCAGCACGTCGGCGGCCGGGGTCTGCGCGGGCACGACGGTGATGTCGCAGCCGCGTTCGGCCAGCATGCGCAGGATGTTGAGCTTGGCGCCGAAGTCGTAGGCCACGACTTTGTACTGCGGGGCGGCGCTGGCGAACGTGTTGGAATCCAGGTCGAGCTGGCCCTCGTTCCAGCTGTAGGACTTCTCGGTGCTCGTGACTTTGGCCAGGTCCATGCCCTTGAGGCCCGGGAACTTGCGGGCGGCTTCGAGGGCGACGTCGACGTTGATGTCGTCGCCGGCCATCAGCGCGCCGTTCTGGGCGCCGCGCTCGCGCAGGATGCGGGTCAGCTTGCGGGTGTCGATGCCGGAGATGGCGACGACGCCACGCTGCAGCAGCCAGTCCTGCAGCGATACCTGGCTGCGCCAGTTGCTGGGACGGCGGGGCACGTCGCGCACGATCAGGCCGGCCGACCACACTTTGTGGGCCTCGTCGTCCTGGTCGGTCATGCCGGTGTTGCCGATGTGCGGGTAGGTCAGCGTGACCATCTGCCGGGCGTAGGAGGGATCAGTCAGCACTTCCTGGTAACCGGTCATGGCGGTGTTGAACACCACCTCACCGACGGACAGGCCGGGCGCGCCTACGGATTCGCCCTCGAATACGGTGCCGTCTTCGAGGACGAGGATTGCGGCTTGGGTCACGGGAATCTCACTTTGGCTACCGAGGGGTCACCGAAGTCACGCCACGCTTCACGGAAAAGCGGTTGCAAAAAAGCGCGGACTGCGGTGCGGGACCGGTCCGGCTGTCGTGATTCGGCGAGCGGGAATTGTAAAGGCAAGCCCCCTCCAACGCCAGCGTTTACATGCAATCGCCGGCGTACGGCAGCGTCTGGTCGCGCCTGGGTTCAGGCGTGACCGGCGCACCCGTTCAGGTTGCGCTGCCCGCCAGCAGGTCGCGGACCCGGTAGCTGCCGGGCGCACGCCCGTTCAGCTGTGTGGCGGCGAACAGGGCGCCCCGCGCGAAGATATCGCGGTTGGTGGCCCGGTGGGTCAGTTCGATGCGCTCGCCCAGGCCGGTGAACTGGACGAGGTGTTCGCCGACGATGTCGCCGGCGCGCAGGCTGGCGTAATGCGGCTGCGCCCCACCCCTCTGGGCGGCGGCGCCGAGGGTGAGGGCGGTGCCGGACGGGGCGTCCTGTTTGTGCACGTGATGGGATTCGACGATGTCGCAGTCCCAGCCCGCGAGGGCGGCGGCGGCACGCTCGACCAGTTCGTCGAGGACGGCAACGCCGAGGCTGAAGTTGGACGCCCAGACGAGCGGGATCCGGGTGGCCGCCTGGATGAGGGCCTGGCGCTGGGTTTCGCTGATGCCGGTGGTGCCCGAGACGAGCCCTGCCCCGCGCTCGACGCACAGGGCCAGCACAGGATCGAAGCCTTCGGGCAGGCTGAAGTCGATGGCGACGTCGAACTGCGGCGCGCCGTGCAGTTCGCTGGCGGCGAAATGCGGCACGCCTTCGACGACGCGCTGGGCGGGAGAACGGCGGGTGACGGCGGCGACGACCTGCAGGTCGTCGCGCTCGGCAGCCAGGCGCAGCAGGGCCTGGCCCATGCGGCCGGAGGCGCCGTGGATGAGCAAACGAATGGGGGGAGTAGTCATGCCCGCAGGCTAGCGAAAGGGCTTCGTTTGGGCAACGTCGACATCGACATCAACGTCAAAAGCATCGGCTCTGCGCTACTTCCTGGCTGGGCGGAGCCGGGGCAGGTCTGCGGGGGACGCCGTAAACCGCCCTCCGGGCCCCGGCCCAACCGCCAGCGGTTGTGCGTTCAGTCGCACGCGAGGCAGTGCCTCGCAAGCAGTGCGCCTTCACCCATGGGGGCTTAGTCGCCGCATCCATGCGGCTCATACCCCCGCAAACCTACCCCGCCCCCGCCCTCGACAGTGTGTCAGTGACGGAAACCAAAAGCGGTTTGCGTCCGCTGATCAGTGTTGCTTTGGCGTGGTTGGTCCGCAGTTGTCGCAACCACCACATGCACCGCCACCGCCGGTAGCGGGTGGTGCGATCTTTCGGCCCAGCGCCTGCATCCAGTTCGCGCGCTGCGGCTTGACCAGCCCCAGCGCTAGTGCCCCGCGCGCTTTGCGCACGGTGCCGGGGAACTGCTTTTTGAGCACTACCCAGGCGCTGAGCAGGACGATCAGCGCTACGACGATGTACTGCAGGAGCAGGCCGGTGGTCATCAGCCGCCGCCCAGGGCCACGGTCACCTGGTAGGTGACCAGCGCCGCGATGTAGGCGGCGGCGAAGAGGTAGAAGGTGGCGAAGCCGACCTGCTTCCAGGAGTTGGTCTCGCGCTTGATGGTGGCCAGGGTGGAGATGCACATGGGCGCGTAGATGAACCACACGAGCAGGGAGAGGCCGGTGGCCAGCGACCAGCCGTTGGCGACGACCGGGGTCAGGGCCTGGATGGCGGCGTCGTCATCGGCGGCCGAGAGGGCGTAGATGGTGGCGAGCGAGGAGACGGCGACTTCGCGGGCGCCCATGCCGGGGATCAGGGCGATGCAGATCTGCCAGTTGAAGCCCAGCGGGGCGAAGATGATCGCCATGGCGTGACCGATCTGACCGGCGAAGCTGTAGTCGATCGCCGGCATGGTGGCGTTCTCGGGCGCACCCGGGAACGACAGCAGTACCCACAGCAGGATGGTCAGCGAGAGGATGATGCCGCCCACGCGCTTGAGGAAGATCATGCCGCGCTCGTACAGGCCCACGGCCAGATCACGCGGGTGCGGGATGCGGTAGGACGGCAGTTCCAGCATGAGCGGATGCTCGCTCTTGTCGCGGCGCCACTTCTTCATGACCCACGACATGGCCAGCGCACTGAAGATGCCGGCCGCATAGAGGCCGAACAGCACGAGGCCCTGCTGGCTGACGAAGCCCCACAGGGTCTTCTGCGGGATGAAGGCGCCGATCAGCAGGGCATACACCGGCAGGCGCGCCGAGCAGGTCATCAGCGGGGCGACGAGGATGGTGGCCAGGCGGTCGCGCGGGTCCTGGATGCTGCGGGTGGCCATGATGCCCGGCACGGCGCAGGCGAAGCTGGACAGCAGCGGGATGAAGGAACGCCCCGACAGACCGGCCGAGGCCATCATGCGGTCGAGCAGGAACGCGGCGCGCGGCAGGTAGCCGGACTCTTCCAGCGCCAGGATGAAGGCGAACAGGATCAGGATCTGCGGCAGGAACACCACCACGCCGCCCACGCCGGCAATGATGCCGTCGGTAAGCAGGCTGGTCAGCGGGCCCGCGGGCAGCGTGGCGCCGACGGTTTCGCCCAGCCAGCCGAAGCCGGCTTCGATGGCGTCCATCATCGGGGTGGCCCAGGCGAACACGGCCTGGAAGATGAGGAACATCACCACTACAAGCGTCAGCAGCCCGAACACGGGGTGCAACAGCCAGCGGTCCAGCGCGTCGTCGATCTTGGCGGTACGGGTGGGCATGCTCACCGCGGCGGCGAGGATGTCGCGCACCTGGGCGTGGTAATCCGCCTCCCCTGCGACGGCCGCGACCGGCGCGTCCAGGTGCGGCACCATGGCATCCAGCCGCTCGACCAGCGCCTTGGCGCCGTTGCGGCGCACGGCCACGGTTTCCACCACCGGCACGCCCAGCGCCTGTTCCAGCGCGCGCACGTCGATCTTGATGCCGCGACGCTCGGCCGCGTCGACCATGTTCAGCGCCACGATCATCGGCTTGCCCAGCTCGCGCAGCTCCAGCGCGAAGCGCAGGTGCAGGCGCAGGTTGGTCGCATCGATCACGCACAGCAGCACGTCCGGCGCGGCCTCGCCCGGGTAGAAGCCCCGGCACAGGTCGCGGGTGATGGCCTCGTCCAGGCTGGCCGGCTGCAGGCTGTAGGCGCCCGGCAGGTCGAGCACGGCGAATTCGCGGCCGGACGGCGCGCGCAGGCGGCCTTCCTTGCGTTCCACGGTCACGCCGGTGTAGTTGGCCACCTTCTGGCGGCTGCCGGTGAGCTGGTTGAACAGCGCGGTCTTGCCGCTGTTGGGGTTCCCCACCAGGGCAATGCGCAGGCTGGCGGCGCTCATGCGCCTGCTCCGGCGGCGTGCGCGCTGATCAGGATGCGTGACGCTTCGGTACGCCGCAGGGCGAAACGGGTGAACCCGACCTGCACCAGCAGCGGCTCGCCGCCGATGGGACCACGGGCTACCAGACGCACATCCTCACCCTTCACGAAGCCCAGCTCCTTGAGCCGGCGGGCGATGGCATCGTTTGCATGGAGTTCCTGCACACCCTCCACCAGGGCGGAACCGTGCAGCGGCAGATCGGACAACGTCACGGGTCGCCTTCGTGTCGATAAGAATGGTTATCAATTCTAGCATCGCCGCGCCGCGTCATGGCCCGGGCGCCACGGCCCGCTATGATCCATACATGTAAGCAACCGCAGGCCCCCCATGAGTGACGCTTTGAGGATTGAACGCAGCGCTTCGGTGCTGACCCTGTGGCTGAACCGCCCCACCCTGCACAACGCCTTCGACGCCGGGCTGATCGCGCAGCTGACCGCCGCGCTGGAGGCCGCCGGGCGCGACGACCAGGTGCGCGCGGTCGTGCTGGCCGGCCAAGGCGCCTCGTTCTCGGCCGGCGCGGACATGCAGTGGATGCGCGGCATGGCCGCCGCCAGCGAGGAAGACAACCGGCAGGATGCCCTCGCCCTGGCCCGTCTGATGCGCACCCTCGATGAACTGCCCAAGCCGACCGTGGCCCGCGTGCACGGCGCGGCCTTCGGCGGCGGGGTCGGCCTGGTCGCCTGCTGCGACATCGCCATTGCCAGCACCACCGCCCGCTTCGGCCTGACCGAAAGCCGGCTGGGCCTGCTGCCGGCGGTGATCTCGCCCTACGTCATCGACGCGATCGGCCCCCGCCAGGCCCGCCGCTGGTTCGCCACCGGCGAGCACTTCGACGCCGAGACCGCGCTGCGGATCGGGCTCGTGCACCAGCTGATCGAGCCTGAACGGATCGACGAAGCCGTCCAGCGCCAGCTGGGGCTGCTCGACAAGGCGGGCCCGATCGCCTCGGCGTCGGCCAAGGACCTGGTCCGCCGGGTCACGGTGGGCCGCGACCGCGACGCGCTGGATCGCGACAACGCCACGCTGATCGCGCGGCTGCGGGTCTCCGCCGAAGGCCAGGAAGGACTCGGCGCCTTCCTGGACAAGCGCGCCCCCCATTGGGTTACCCAGGACTGAGAAGGAATCTCCCATGCTCGACCATATCGGTATCCGCTGCGCGGACTTCGCGCGCAGCCTTGCCTTCTACCAGCAGGCGCTGGCGCCGCTCGGCATCCAGGTGGTGATGCAGGTCAGCGCCGCGCAGACCGGCGCCGACGACCACGCCGGGTTCGGACGCACCGGCAAGCCGGACTTCTGGATCGGCAGCACGCCCGGCGCCCACGGCGGGGTCCATGTCGCCTTCAGCGCCGGCAGCCGCGCCGAAGTGGATGCCTTCCACAGCGCCGCACTGGCGGCCGGCGGTCGCGACAATGGGCCGCCCGGCATCCGCGAGTACTACCACCCCGACTACTACGGGGCCTTTGTACTGGACCCGGACGGCAACAACATCGAGGCGGTCTGCCACCGCCCGGCATGACCGCCAGCGCCCGTCCCCGGGCGCCGCTGCACGACAGGGGGCTGGCCGCTTTGCCGCCGAACCCGCGTATCTCCCTTTCGTGGCCCGCCGGGGACCGTGGGCCACCCTTTTCCCCCAGGAACGTCCGTGATTCCATCCCCCACCCGTCCGCTGCTGGCCGTGCGTCTTCCCGTCTCCGGGGAGCATGGCCATGGATGATTTCGTCCGCATCGTCGAGGTCGGCCCGCGCGACGGGCTGCAGAATGAAGCCCAGCCGGTGGCCACCGCCGACAAGATCGAGCTGATCCGCCAACTGTCGCTCACCGGCCTGCGCACCATCGAAGCCACCAGTTTCGTCAGCCCGCGCTGGGTGCCGCAACTGGCCGACGCCGCCGAGGTCTATGCCGGCATCGAGCGCGTGCCCGGCATCGCCTATCCGGTGCTGGTGCCCAACGAGCAGGGCTACGACCGCGCCCGTGCCGTGGGCGTGGAGGAAGTGGCGGTGTTCACCGCCGCCTCGGAAACCTTCAACCGCACCAACACCAATGCCGGCATCGACGAGTCGCTGGCCCGGTTCGCGCCGATCCTCGAACGCGCCCGTGCCGACGGGGTCAAGGTGCGCGGCTACGTGTCCACCGTGCTCGGCTGCCCCTACCAGGGCGAGGTGGCGGTCAGCGAGGTGGTCCGGGTGGCACGCGCGCTGCACGACATGGGGTGTTACGAAATCTCGCTGGGCGACACCATCGGGGTCGGCACGCCGCGCAAGGCGCGGGCGATGCTGCGTGCCGTGGCCGCCGAGCTGCCGATGGCCGCGCTCGCGGTGCACTTCCATGACACCTATGGCCAGGCCCTGGCCAATATCGATGCCTGCCTGGACGAAGGCGTGCGCGTAGTCGATTCGGCCGTGTCCGGCGCCGGCGGCTGCCCGTATGCCAAGGGCGCCAGCGGCAATGTCGCCAGTGAGGACGTGGTGTACCTGCTGCACGGCATCGGCATGCGCACCGGCATCGACCTGCCGGCGCTGGCCGCGACCGGCCGCTGGCTGGCAGCACGGCTCGGGCGCGAAACCGGCAGCAAGGCCGGCAAGGCACTGGCCACCACATGAGTCGCCGCCGCCCGCGCAAGGATGCCGCGGTCGGTGACCACCTCGCCGCGCATCTGCATGCGCTGGCGGCCCTGCAACAGGCGCTGGCGCAGCCGCCCGGCGAAGACGTGCACGCCCTGCTGCGCGATGTGCAGCAGGCCCTGCAGGAGGCGATGGACGAACGCCAGCTGGCGCTGCGCCGGTATGCCGCGCTGTTCGATGCGGTGCCCGACCCGGTCAGCATCCTCAGCGAGACCGGGGTGGTGCTCGACCTCAACAAGGCGGGCATACGGGCCTACGGCCGCGCCCGCGACGACATCATCGGCCAACCCATCGAGCTGTTGAACCCGGACCTGCCCAGCGACCACCTCGACCCGGTCTGGGAAGCGCTGCGGCGCGGCGAGACCTACGTCATCGAGGTCACCAACATGCGCGGCGACGGCAGCCGCTTCCCGGTGGAGGTGCATTCGGCCGGCTTCGAGCACCAGGGCGAGCACTGCATCGTGGCCGTGGCACGCGACCTGAGCAGCCGCTGGCAGGCCGAATCGCGCTACCGCCTGCTGATGGAATCCATCGACAAGGGCGTGATCCTGTTCGATCGCAACCTGCGTGTGGTGTCGGCCAATCCCGCCGCGCACCGCATCCTCGGCAGCCAGTCCAACGGCGGCAGCCTGCAGAACCTGCTGGCCCCGGAGGACTGGATCAGCGTGGACGAGCACGGCCACCCGCTGACGCGCGAACAGTGGCCCGCCGCCGAAGCGCTGCAGCGCGGGCGCATCGTCCGCAGCACCATCGTCGGCCTGTACCACCGCCCGCGCGGGCGCATGATCTGGATCTCCACCACCAACGTGCCGGTCTACGGCACCGGCCGCGACAGCCCAGACCACGTGTTCGGGCTGTTCAGCGACATCACCGAACTCAAGCGCAACAACACCCTGTTCGACCGCGCGCAGTCGCTGGCCCACATCGGCGGCTGGGAATGGGATCGCGGCCTGCAGCGCCTGTACCTGACCGACGAGGCCGCGCGCATCCTTGGCCAGGACCCGCCGCTGCAGGACATGGCGCACCTGATGGACTGCCTGCGCCTGGACGACCGCTCGCAGCTGCAGCAGGCACTGCTGGACGTCATCGACCGGCAGGTGCCGTTCGAGCTCGAACTGCAGGGGCAGCGCAGCGACGGCCATTCGTTCTGGGTGCGCATGATCGGCGAGGCCGAGGCCGGCGACGTGGACGCCGCGCGCATCGCCGGCACGGTGCAGGACATCACCTCGCGCAAGCACGCCGAGGAAACCCTGCGCATCCAGGCGCGAACCGACCCGCTGACCGGGATCATGAACCGCGACGCGGTGCTGACCGACCTGGCCACGCGCATGGCCAGCCCCACCCACTGCCGGGTGGCGGTGCTGTACATCGATCTGGACCGCTTCAAGACGGTCAACGACCTGCTCGGCCACAATGCCGGCGACGAGCTGCTGATCGATGCGACGCGGCGCATTTCCACCGCGATCGGCACCGAGGGGCTGGTCGCCCGTTTCGGCGGCGACGAATTCCTGGTGGTCTGCGATACCCGCGACGTGCCGGACCAGCCCGAGCGCCTGGCCGAGGCCATCACCCGCGCCTTCTCCGCCCCGTTCCGCTTCGGCAGCGACGAGTTCGCGGTGACCACGAGCATCGGCATCGCCCGCGCGCCACAGGACGGGCTGCGCCCGCAGCAGCTGATCCAGAACGCCGACATCGCCATGTACGACTGCAAGCGCCGCACGCGCAACGGCTGGCAGGTGTTCTCGCCGGAACTGGCCCAACGCCAGCACGACCGCCTGCAGATCGAAAGCAAGCTGCACCGCGCGCTGGACGACGACGAGTTCCATCTGGTCTACCAGCCGCAGGTCGACCTGCGCACCGGCCAGCTGGTCGCCGCCGAGGCGCTGATCCGCTGGCGCAACTCGCAGCTGGGCGAGCTGCGCCCGGACATCTTCATCGGCCACGCCGAAAGCACCGGCGACATCGTGCGGATCGGGCTGTGGGTATTGAACGAGGCCTGCCGGCAGATCCGCCAATGGCAGGATCAAGGGCTCGGCATCGTGCGCGTGGCGGTCAACGTCTCCTACCGCCAGTTCGTCGGCGAGGACCTGGCGCGCAATGTCCGCCAGATCCTGGACCAGTACGGGCTGCCCGGCAGCGCGCTGGAGCTGGAGTTCACCGAACGGGTGTTGATCGAGGACGCCCCCGACACCCTGCAGACCTTCGCGCGGCTGCGCGAGATGGGCGTGCTGCTGACCATCGACGACTTCGGTGAGGGCTACAGCGCCCTGAACTACCTGCGCCGGCTGCCGATCCACGGGCTCAAGCTCAGCCAGCTGTTCGTCGAGGGCGTGCCCGGCAACCGCTCGGACGTGGCGGTCTGCGAGGCCGTCTGCGGCATCGCGCGCAGCCTCGGCCTTGGCTTGGTGGCCGAGGGCATCGAATCGGAAGAGCAGCGCCGTTTCCTGCACACCCTGGGGGTCACCGTCGGCCAGGGCTTCCTGTTCGCCCCCGGGCTGGCCGCGGACGACTTCGCCCGTCGCCTGGCCCAGCGGCAATAAGGCGCACGCGCTGCACAACGGCGAAACGGCCCGCATCCGCTAGAATCGGCGGCTCTTGAACCAGCGGGATCGTGCAATGCAGCTGTCTTCTGTCCGCGCCGTCGTCACCGGTGGCGTTTCCGGCCTTGGGCTTTCGGTCGCCCAGTACCTGGTCGCCCAGGGCGCACGGGTGGCCCTGTTCGACCTCAATGACGACAAGGGTGCCGCCGCGGTGGCCGAACTGGGCGATGCCAATGCCCGCTACTTCAGCACCAACGTCAGCGACGAAGCCGCCGTCGCCGCGCAGATCGATGCCGCACACGACTTCCTGGGCGGCCTCAATGCCGTGGTCAGCTGCGCCGGCATCCTCGGCGCCGGCCGCGTGCTGGGCAAAGAGGCGCCGATGCCGCTGGCCACCTTCCAGAACACCATCATGGTCAACCTGGTGGGCAGCTTCAACGTTGCCAAGGCCGCGGCCAACCGCATGCAGCACAACACGCCGGGCGAAGACGGCGAGCGCGGCGTGATCATCAATACCGCCAGCGTGGCCGCCTACGAAGGCCAGATCGGCCAGGCCGCCTATTCCGCCTCCAAAGGCGGGGTGGTCAGCATGACCCTGCCGATGGCGCGCGAGCTGTCGCGCTTCGGCATCCGCGTGATGACCATCGCGCCGGGCATCTTCTGGACCCCGATGGTCGACGGCATGCCGCCGGCCGTGCAGGAGTCGCTGGCCGCCTCGATTCCGTTCCCGCCGCGCCTCGGCAAGCCGGACGACTTCGCCAGCCTGGTCGGACACATCCTCGGCAACACCTACCTGAACGGCGAAACCATCCGCCTGGACGGTGCGGTGCGCCTGGCACCCAAGTAAGCAAGCACCCCACTTCCCACGAACCGACCTTCATTCCCATGAAAGCCAACGACATCAAGAAAGGCAACGTCGTCGAATACAACGGCGGCGTTTACCAGATCCGCGACATCGAACGCAGCTCGCCGCAGGGCCGCGGCGGCAACGTCCGCTTCCGCTTCATCATGTACAGCGTGCCGGGCGGCAACAAGCTCGACGCCAGCTTCGACGCCGACGACAACCTGCCGGAAGTCGAACTGCTGCGCCGCCAGTCCACCTATTCGTACAAGGATGGCGATGCGTTCGTCTTCATGGACGATGAGGACTACACCCCGTACACCCTGGATGCGGACGTCATCGGCGACGACGCCGGTTACATCACCGACGGCCTGACCGGCATCTACGTGCAGGTCATCGATGACCAGCCGGTCGCCGTGCAGCTGCCGAGCAGCGTGGTGCTGGAAGTGATCGAGACCCCGCCGGAACTGAAGGGCGGCACCGCCACCAAGCGCCCGAAGCCGGCCAAGCTCAGCACCGGTATCGAGATCATGGTGCCGGAGTACATCGCCAACGGCGAACGCGTGCTGGTCAACACCGCCACCGGCGAATTCGCCGGCCGCGCGGATTGAACCTGCGCCTGGCGCTGCCAATGCTGCTCGTCCTGCTCGCGGCGTGTTCGCCGCGCGCAGCCGAGCAGCAGGTAGATCCTGCTGCCGCCGCTGCGGTCGCACCCGCGCCTGAACCTGCTGCAGTGACGCAACCTGCGGCAGCGCCGGAAGACACCGTTACCGCGGCAGCCGACGACACACCCGACCCGTTCGAGGAACTGCAACGCGCCCGCGCCGAAGCCGGCTGCGAAATACCGGAGGACGTCTACGATCTGGACGACATCCGCCTCTACTGCACCCTGCCCGCCGACGTCCGCACCTTCCTGGCGCGCGAGAACACCTGCCAGCATTTCGCCGGTGAAGAGCCTTACGACGATGCACGCCGTGCAGAACTGGAACAGGCCAGTGCCGAATACTGCGACGGCCGCGAGCAGCGCTTTGCCGACCTGTTTGAACAGCACCGGGACGACTGCTCGATCCGCGGCGCGCTGATCGACATCGGCAACCGCTACGACCTCTTCACCCTGGTCGCGCCGGATCCGTGCCGCGCGCAGGACTGAGCCTGCGCGGGCAAGGTATTACGGCCTGGCCGCCAGCGCTGGGGCACCGGCAAAATCGCCGCAACCGTGGTACTGACGGGTACCGACAGTAAGCATCACGGTGGCGCCGAATTTCTGCCCACTCATGTTGTCCTCGCACACCGTGCGCTGGAAGCTGACGTTGATGTCCGTCCCGTCGGCGGCTTTGCCCGACCAGCCATCCTTGCCCTGGGTGGGTGCGGCGACCTCAAATTTCTGCTCGCCGTAGCCGGTTTCCACGTGCAGCTGCGGCTTGGGACCGGCACTGACCTGGGCCAGCCAGCCGGGCTCGTTGCCGGTCGCCCGGAACGCCGGCGCGGCATCAGTAGTGGCCAGGGCGACCTCGCCTTCCTTGCCGGACCCCGTGCAGGCGCGGTCGGGCTCGCCCTTGAGCGCCAGCGTGCCTTCGGTGGTGCCCTTGGTCCAGAACGTGTTGCCCTGCCCGTCGCCGTATTTCGCACCTGAGGCGGCGGTTTCATTGGCCATTACGAAAGTGCGGTCGCCCACCACCACGGTGGCGGAGTCCTGCCCGCGATAGGTCGCCCGCACCACGAGATCGCCGCACTGGAACGCATAGACGCGTTCGTCGGAGGTGGGAGCAGCCGCGGGCGGCGGCGCTTCGCTGCCCGTCGCCGAGGCGCCTGGGTTCGCGCTTTCCGCCTGCTGAGCCGGCTGGCACGCTGCCAGGCCAGTGACGATGGCGACGCTGAGAATCAAGGGAGATGCACGCATGTTCGACTCCTTGCCGATGTTCTGGTTCAACCGGAGATGCTAGCGCCCGCCATGTTAGCGGGGGTGAAACGCGGTTTTGATGTTTCGCCGTAGAGCCACGCCCTGCGTGGCTGTTTTTCGCCGGGCACCGCGCAGCCACGCAGGGCGTGGCTCTACGGTCCCCGCGCGAGCTGGCGCATTCGATTGCCGAGACGCACCAGCGTGCCATCGATGGTCGTCAGCTCCTGCTGCTGGTGCGCCGGCAGCTGCGCGCGCAACTGCGCCTGCAATGCCGTCCACGCCGGGATGCCACGCGCGCTGATCTGGCGTGTGGCGTCGGCAGCGATGACCCGCTCTTGCACCATCGGCAGCCCATATCCATCACCGCCAACCAGTCCGGCCGGATTGACCAGCTGGCCGGCGTCATCCAGCAAGGCCAGCAATGCCGCGTGCGCGGCATCGCCGTCACCGCGTGGATCGTCCAATGCTCGCTTCAGCCCGTCGCGCGCGCGCAGCTCTTCCCGGTTGCGCGCCGCCTGCTCCAGCAGCAGCAGCGCCGAGGTGGCGCGTAACCCGCCGCGTTCTGCCCATGCCGCACGCTGCGTAGCGGGCAGCTGCAACCACGCGGTCACCTGCGCGGTCGGCAGTGCAAGCTCCGCGCGCGCTACATCGAACAGCTGCTGGTAGTGCGCCTGCGCCGAGGGGAAGTAGTACCCCATGCGCATCGCCTCGCGCCGATCGTCCAGCACCGTGCCATCGGCGCGACCCTGGCGCTCCAGCCGACGCAGCAGGCCAGTCGGGCTGAGCCGGTTCAGCCCGGGGTCGGCCCAACGCGGCACGCCTTCCTGCAGCAGCTTGCCGGTTTCCACCGCGCAGTTGTTGCTGACAAACCGGTACCGCCCGTCGTAGCTCCAATGCACCTGCCCTACCCGTTCCAGCAGCGTGGCGATGTCGTCCGGCTGCAACGCCAGCGGCACCGACACCAGGCCGCGCAGCTCCAGCTGGGTGTATTCGTTGATGACCTGGTTGAGCGGCAGCACGAAAAGCCGCGACGGATACGCGCCGGTCAGCCCGCGCCAGCTGGAGATCTGCACGTCGCCGACGAAGGCACGGAACGACAAGACCCGGTGGTGGGCCAGATCCAGCCGGCAGTCCGGACCGCGCGGCCGTCCGGGCGCGCAGATCACCAGCCGCAGCATGCTGTGGCCCCAACGGCTCATCAGCTGATCGTTGCCTTCGGCCAGCAGGTAGTCCACCGCGTACACCCGCTGCGGATCCAACTCCAGCAACGACGCCTCGCCGGTGACATCGCCTGCCTGCACCAGCGCGACACGCGGGTCGCACGACGACTGCGGTCCGGGGCCGATGTGCTCGGCGAACCACGCCGCCAGCGCCGGGCGCCGGCAGGCGTAATCGGCGTCGAGCAGGTAATGCTCGGCATTGACCGCCAGGTACTCGGCCGGGTTGTGCCGTTCGTAGGGATCGGGGCTGCGCTCGGTGAATGCATTCGCGCCGCGGCCCAGCCGCCACGGACGCTGCTGCCAGCCGGCCAGGTCGCGCCAGCGTGCGCTGTACGACCAGCGACCGCCGGGAGCGCGATCCAGCACGTGGGTCAGCTCATGGATCAGCGCGGCCTGCACCGCGCGCGGCAGCGGCTGGCCGGGCTCTACCTCGTCGAGCAGGCTGCGGCGCAGGGTGATGGCACCCTGCCGGGCACGTCCGTGCACGGCATCGGGCAGCCGGTCCGACCATGACAGCATTACGGGAGCGGCGAAGCGTGCCTGCCAAGTCGTAGGCAACAGCGCGGGCGCCGCGTCCAGCACGGCGTTGGCCTTCGTGACCTGCTCGGGGCCGAGACCGTCCGCCTGCAACTGCAGCTGCAGGGCGGCATGGGCGGCCGGGGCGGCCAGCAATGCCGCCAGGACCGCCGCGCATCGGCGCAGGGCCCAGCGGCGGGGTCGCATCAGCGGGCCAGCAGGGCCTGGGCCAACTGCATGTCGCTGGCATCGCGCTGGGCGGCGCCGGTTTCACGCAGGTGCAGCAGGGCCGCCTCCAGGCGCGCACCGCGGATGGCACCGTCGGTCGCCACGAACGCGGCCGCATCTTCGCGGGCGTCGACCACCACCTTGTCGTCGTCCGAGCTGGACGAGCCGGCCGACGACGCGCCGGAGGCGGAACCGGCCGAAGAACCGGCGAAGCTGGACGCGAGGGCGGACAGCGGCAGCGCAAGCACGGCGAGGAGCAGGATCGATCGCATCATGTTCGGGTCATTCAAGACAGGAAAGCGCAGAGCGTATCGGCTGCGTGAATTTCTGTCGCCTGCTACAGGTCGAATACCTTGCCGGGATTCAGCAGCCCTTGGGGGTCAAACGCGCGTTTGACCGCCTTCATCAGCGCGATTTCCGCCTCGCCGCGGGTACTGTCCAGGTAGCCCTTCTTGACCAGCCCGATGCCATGTTCGGCGGAGATGCTGCCATCGAAGTCCTTCAGCACCTGCGCCAGCAGCTTGGTCACGTGCTCGCACTGCTGCAGGAACTGCGCGTCATCGGTGGCGTCGGGCTTGAGCACATTGATGTGCAGGTTGCCGTCGCCGATGTGGCCGAACCAGACCACGTCGAAGTGCGGGTACGCCTCGCCGATCAGCGCCTGGGTGCGCGCCATGAACGCGGGCATGGCCGAGATCCGCACCGACACATCGTTCTTGTACGGCTTGTAGCGCGCCACGGCCTCGGTGATGCCCTCGCGCAGGCGCCACAGCTGCGCGGCCTGTGCGTCACTCTGGCTGACCACGCCATCGCTGACCCAGCCCTGTTCCAGGCAGGCCTCGAAGGCGGCCATCGCGGCGGCTTCCTGCGCCTCGTCGCCTGCGGCGAACTCGGTCACCACGTAGAACGGGTGGACCTCGGCGAACGGCGCCTGCGCGCCATGCGCCAGCACGTGTTCCAGCGCACGGTCGGTGAAGAACTCGAAGGCCTGCAACTGCATGCGCTCGCGGAACGCGGCGAACACCTGCATCAACACCTCGAACGAGGGCAGCGCCAGCAGCATCACGTTGCTGGCCGGCGGCGGATCGGTGAGCTTCAGCGTGGCCTCGACGATCACGCCCAGGGTGCCCTCCGAGGCGATCAGCAGCTGGCGGAAGTCGTAGCCGCTGGAGTTCTTGATCAGCCCCTTGTTCAGTTCGAGCAGCTCGCCGCTGGCAGTGACCACCTTCAGCCCGGCGATCCACTCGCGGGTGTTGCCGTAACGGATCACGCGGATACCGCCAGCATTGGTGGCGATGTTGCCGCCGATCGAGCACGAACCCCGCGCCGCGAAGTCGACCGGGTAGATCAGCCCGTGCTCGCGCGCCGCGTTGTGCACCGCCTCCAGCGCCATGCCGGCCTGCACGGTGAGCGTGCGGTCCACCGCATCGAAGGCCAACGGCTTGTTCATGCGCTCCAGGCTCAACACCAGCTCGCCGTTTGCCGCCACCGCGCCGCCGCTCAGGCCGGTGCGGCCGCCCGACGGCACCACCGCCACGCCCTGCGCGCTGGCCCAGCGCAGGATGGCCTGAACCTGCTCGACGCTGTTTGGCAGCGCGATCGCCAGCGGCGCCGGCGTCCAGCGCCGGGTCCAGTCGCGGCCGTAGTGTTCCAGCTCGGCCGGCTCGGTGGTGAGCCGCAGCCCGGGGCAGTCCTGCAGGAGCAATTCAAGGCGCGGGTCGGTCATGTGAGCAAAGGCGGCGGGGTAATCGCCAAGGGTAGCGCACGCCTGTTGGTCGTGCGACCGGGTAGCGCGCCACTGTTAGTGGTGCGACGTTGTTAGTGGTGCGACGTTAGTACCATCTGAAACCGTCCGCCCCCCCATGGCGCACCGCACCATCCCGGGCCCGATCTGGCATAGTGGGCAGCTCCCGTCCAACATGCTGCCGCTCGCCCATGTCGCCGAAGAAGACCTCATTCCCCAAGCAGGATATCCGCGTGCTGTTGCTGGAGGGGGTGAGCCAGTCTGCGATCGATGTCTTCAGCGCCGCCGGCTACTCCCAGATCGAACTGCACAGCAAGGCGCTGCCCGAGGACGAGCTCAAGGCCCGCATCGCCGAGGCCCACATCGTGGGCATCCGCTCGCGCACCCAGCTCAGCGCCGAGGTACTGGCCCATGCCAAGCGCCTGATGGCGGTCGGCTGCTTCTGCATCGGCACCAACCAGGTGGACCTGGAGGCGGCCGAGCTGGCCGGCATTCCGGTCTTCAATGCGCCCTACTCCAATACCCGCAGCGTGGCCGAACTGGTGATCGCCGAAGCGATCATGCTGACCCGCGGGATTCCGCAGAAGAATGCCGAATGCCATCGCGGTGGCTGGTCGAAATCCGCTGCAGGCAGCCACGAAGTGCGCGGCAAGACGCTGGGCATCATCGGCTATGGCCACATCGGCACCCAGGTCGGCGTGATGGCCGAGGCGATGGGCATGCAGGTGATCTTCCACGACATCGAGACCAAGCTGTCGCTGGGCAATGCGCGCGCCGCCATCGACCTGGACGACCTGCTGGCCCGTGCCGACATCGTCACCGTGCACGTGCCGGAGACGCCGGCCACGCAGTGGCTGATCGGCGCGCCGCAGCTGGCCCGCATGCGCGCCGGTGCGCACCTCATCAACGCCGCGCGCGGCACGGTGGTCGACATCGATGCACTGGATGCGGCGCTGCGTTCGGGCCACATCGGCGGCGCCGCGCTGGACGTGTTCCCGGTCGAACCCAAGGGCAACGGCGACGCCTTCGTGTCGCCGCTGACCGCGCACGACAACGTGATCCTCACCCCGCACGTCGGCGGCAGCACGTTGGAAGCGCAGGACAACATCGGCATTGAAGTGGCGGCCAAGCTGGTGCGCTACAGCGACAACGGCAGCACGCTGTCGGCGGTCAACTTCCCGGAAGTGACCCTGCCCGAGCACGAAGACAGCCTGCGCCTGCTGCACATCCACCAGAACGTGCCGGGCGTGCTGTCGCGGGTCAACGAGACCTTCTCGCGCCACAACGTCAACATCGACGGCCAGTTCCTGCGCACCGACCCGAAGGTGGGCTACGTGGTGATCGACATCACCGCCAGCGAGGAACAGGCCGCCGCCGTTCGCGAAGAACTGGCGGCCATTCCGGGAACCTTGCGCACGCGCGTGCTGTACTGATCAGCGCGCCAGCCAGCGCTTGGCCATGCGCGGCAGCGAATCGTCGCCGTCCGGAGTTTCGATGGCGGCGTTGGCCACATCGGTCACCTCGCGCCAAGCCAGCGCCAGCGACTCCTCGCTGATCGCGAAGGCCTCGCTGCCCAGCGCCCGCACCACATAGCGGGCGTCGTAGTGCCAGTGGCCCGGCACGTCGTGGCGCTCCGGAATCCAGTGCTTGTCGATGTCGAACAGGACCGCCCCGTCCTCCAGCACCAGCCCGGTCAGCCCGGACTCTTCCTCGGCCTCGTTCAGCGCCACCCGGGCCAGGTCGCGCTCGCCATCGGCATGCCCGCCCAGCTGCAGCCAGCGGTTCAACTTGCGGTGGTGGGTGAGCAGGACCCGGGCGCCGTCGGCGCTGACCAGCCACGCGCTGCCGGTGAAGTGGCCGGACAGGCGGCTGCGCAGGAAGGGGTTCTCAGGATCGTCCAGCAGTGTGCCGAATTCGTCAGCCAACGCGGCGTCGTGCGGGTGGCGGGCGGCGTAATCGGCCAGCTGGGTGCGCAGCTCGGCGTCAAGCCCTACAACGGATTCAGGGTTTGGGGACATGGTAGGCGTGGCAGAAGGCGGGATTTGTCGATTATCGCTGGCCGATGCTGCATTTGCGCTTGTGCGCGGGCTTAAGCTTTGGCTAAGGTACAGCGGGTCGTCCCATTGGGGGCGGCGCGGCGGTTCATCAAGGTGCGCGGCAACGCATCGTTCACCTACCTTTTTGTTCACCATTTTCAGCGGGGCCGAGCCCCGCTCTACGGGAAGCATTGCATGCTGAAGTCTCTGTTGAGGGTCAAACCGGTCGAACCTGCCGGACACGTGGATGCCGGTGAACCGGTCGAGGGCAGCCTGGACGGCGAAGCCACACTGAAACGGACCCTCACGGCGAAACACCTCATCATGCTCGGCATCGGCGCGGTCATCGGCGCCGGCATCTTCGTGCTGACCGGCCAGGCGGCCGCCAACCATGCCGGCCCGGCCGTGATGCTGTCCTTCGTGATCGCCGGCTTCGCCTGCGCCCTGGCGGGCCTGTGCTACGCCGAGTTCGCCGCGATGATGCCGGTCTCCGGCAGCGCCTATTCCTATTCCTACGCCACCCTGGGCGAAGGCATGGCCTGGTTCATCGGCTGGTGCCTGGTGCTGGAATACCTGTTCGCTTCGGCCTCGGTCGCGGTCGGCTGGTCGGCGTACCTGATCAGCTTCATCACCACCACGCTGCACATGCCCTTCCCTGACGCGCTCAGTTCGGCGCCGATCGCCTGGACCGGCCATGAGTTCATCGCCTCCGGCAAGCTGTTCAACCTGCCGGCGGTGCTGATCGTGGCGGCGGTGTCCGGCCTGCTGTACGTGGGCGTGACCCAATCGGCCTTCATCAACGCGATCATCGTGGCGATCAAGGTCACCGTGATCTGCCTGTTCATCGGCTTTGGCGCCCAGCACATCGACGTCGCCAACTGGACCCCCTTCATCCCGGAAAACACCGGCGTCTCGGGCGAGTTCGGCTGGAGCGGCGTGTTCCGCGCGGCCACCATCGTGTTCTTCGCCTACATCGGCTTCGACGCGGTCTCCACCGCCGCCGGTGAAACCAAGGACCCGCAGCGCAACATGCCGATCGGCCTGCTGGGCTCGCTGGCGGTCTGCACCATCGTCTACATCATCGTGTGCGCGGTGCTGACCGGCATGATGCCGTACCACCTGCTGGGCACCGACAAGCCGGTGGCCACCGCGCTCGAACCGTATGCCAGCCTGTCCTGGCTGAAGACCGCGGTGGAGATCGGCGCCATCGCCGGCCTGTCCTCGGTGGTGCTGGTGATGATGATGGGCCAGACCCGCATCGCCTACACGATCTCGCGCGACGGCCTGCTGCCGAAGCTGTTCGGCAAGGTGCACAAGCGTTTCCGCACCCCGTACTGGGCCACCATCGTGGTCGGCGTTCTCGCCGCCGCGTTGGCCGGCCTGATGCCGCTGAACGTACTGGGCGAGCTGGTCTCGATGGGCACCCTGCTGGCCTTCGCCACGGTCTGCATCGGCGTGCTGGTCCTGCGCTACACGCGCCCCGAACTGACCCGTCCGTTCCGCGTGCCGCTGGTGTGGGTGATCTGCCCGCTGGGCGCGCTGTCCTGCCTGTTCCTGTTCTGGCAGGCGTTCGTCGTGCATTGGCACCTGTTCGTCGGCTGGACCGTGCTGGGCCTGCTGATCTACTTCGGCTACGGCATCCGCCACAGCAAGCTCAACAAGGTGTCGTGATCCCATGCTGAAACAACTGTGGGCCACCAAGCACCCGCACGCCGCCCATGAAGACGCCAACGGGCTGAGCCTGCGCCGCACCCTGGGCCCCTGGGGCCTGACCGCGCTGGGCATCGGCGCGGTCATCGGTGGCGGCATCTTCGTCATCACCGGGCAGGCCGCGGCCAATCACGCCGGCCCGGCCATCATGCTGTCGTTCGTGCTGGCGGCCATCTGCTGCGCGTTCTGCGCCATGGCGTATGCCGAATTCGCCGCCATGGTGCCGGTCTCCGGCAGTGCCTACACCTACACCTACGCGACCTTCGGCGAGCTGGCGGCGTGGTTCATCGGCTGGATGCTGGTGCTGGAATACGGGGTATCTGCCTCGGCGGTGGCGGTCAGCTGGACCGGCTACTTCCTCAGCCTGCTGAGCCACTTCGACATCTACCTGCCCTCGGCGCTGGTCAGTGCCCCGCTGGATGGGCAGCTGCGCCCCACCGGTGCCATCGCCAACCTGCCGGCGGCGATCCTGGTGCTGCTGCTCACCTGGCTCTGCTACGTGGGCATCAGCAAGTCGTCGGCGATGAACATGGCGATGGTGATCCTGAAAACCGGCCTGATCGTGCTGGTGATCGCGGTCGGCTGGAAGTACGTGGACCCGGCCAACTGGACCCCGTTCATTCCGGCCAACGAAGGCCCGGGCAAGTTCGGTTTCGAGGGCGTCCTGCGTGGCGCGGCGATGGTGTTCTTCGCCTACATCGGCTTCGAAGCGGTGTCGGTGGCCGCCCAGGAATCGCACCGCCCGCAGCGCGACATGCCGATCGGCATGCTCTTGTCGCTGGTGGTCTGCACCGTGCTGTACATCGCCATGGCGGCGGTCATGACCGGCCTGGTCCCGTACACCATGCTGGGCACCGACGAGCCGGTGGTCACGGCCGTGGCCGCGCATCCCAGCCTGGGCTGGCTGCGGGTCGTGGTGGAGATCGGCGCCCTGATCGGCCTGTCCTCCGTCGTGCTGGTGATGGTCATCGCGCAGCCGCGCATCTTCATGATCATGGCCCGCGACGGCCTGCTGCCGCCGGTCTTCACCCGCATCCACCCGAAGTACCGCACCCCGCACATCAACACCGTCATCACCGGCATCGGCATCGCGCTGCTGGCGGCGCTGTTCCCGCTGGACGTGCTGGGCGAGCTGACCTCCATGGGCACCCTGATCGCCTTCGCGGCGGTCTGTGCCGGCGTCCTCATCCTGCGCCGCACCCAGCCCGACCTGCCCCGCCCGTTCCGCATCCCGGCGGCCTGGCTGATCTGCAGCCTGGGCGTCCTGAGCTGCCTGGCCCTGCTATCGGCCATGACCCTGCACAACTGGATGCTGATGGGCGTCTGGACCGTCGTCGGCTTCGCCATCTACTTCGGCTACAGCATGAAGCACAGCCGCCTGCGCGGCTAAGGCACACTCGCTAGGTGATGCAGAAAACGGCAGGAGCCGTTTTCAACGTCGCAGAGCGACGGCCCGAAGGGTGCGTGGCAGGAGCCACGCATACCGTTGGTCATCACGCTCGGGAGCCGGCCAAAGGCCGGCTCTGCTTTTTCCACCTCACCCAAAATGCTGGCACTCGCCTCAATGTGTCGGGGGGGGGGGGGGGGGGGGGGGGGGGGGGGGGGGGGGGGGGGGGGGGGGGGGGGGGGGGGGGCCCCCCCCCCCCCCCCCCCCCCCCCCCCGGGGGGCGGGGGGCGTCAACAAGGGGAAGAG
>NZ_JBLZQD010000016.1:0-84964 GCF_049199305.1 Stenotrophomonas sp. PD6
GGGTTGGGCAGGAGCCCAACCCCGGTCTTGCCGTGTGCGCAGGACAGCGCACACGTGCAAGCGGCGACTGAGCTTACATGGACGTACTTGCAGCGTCCCCCGCAAACCCACACCGTCCCGCCAAATCAGTGAAATCATTGGCCACCCGCTGTTAGCCCAAATGCATGAGGCAGCCGGGCAGAGCCCGGCTCTGCGCGATCTTTGCAATCGCGTGGCGATCTGTGCAACCGCGTCGAGATCTGTGCAACCGCGTGAGGCTCAGGGCCCCGGCACCATCTTCTTCTGCTTTGCCTTGAAGCGGTTGAATACCGGCGCGATCAGCGGGTGGTAGCTCCAGGCGATGCGCTTGCGCAGCCAGCTGGCGGGGCGGTTGCGGATCGCGAAGCGGTAGATGTGTTCGGGATCGCCGCCGACCACGTTGCGCCCGAACGGGTGCGTGGTGTGCAGGTAGCGGAAGCCATGTTCGCGTGCGATCGGCAGGTAGTCTTCGTCGAAATCGCCGTAGGGCCAGCACAGCGTGTCCGAGACCTCGCCGAGCTGTTCCTGCAGCACAATGCGCGCCATCGCCAGGTCGCCGGCGATGCCCTCGCGCTTCTGCTCGCGGCTGATGTCCTGCTTCATCCAGCGTGTGTGCGTGTGCGTGTGGCAATGCACCTCGAACGTGCCGGCCGCGATCATCGCGCGCGCCTCGCTCCAGCGCATCATCACATCGTCGCAGCGGTTCTCGCGCAGGATCGCCGCCTCGCAGCCGCGGTGATCGGGCGTGTCGGGCAGCGGCGCGCCGGCCTGCCCGGCGTGCGGGCGGAGCGGGCCTTCGCCCATCCAGCCGGTCACCACGAACACCACCGCGTGCATCCCGTACTTCTGCAGGATCGGGTGCGCGTAGACCCAATTGTCCAGGTAGCCGTCATCGAACGTGATCACGATCGACTTGCGCGGCACCGGCTTGCCCGCCAGGAAGCCGGCGTACTGCTCCAGCGTCAGCGACGTCCACCCGTTGCGCGCCAGCCAGGCGATCTGGCTCTCGAAATTCTCCGGCGACACCGTAATCATTCCCGGCGACGGCGAGACGTGGTGGTGCATCAATACCGGTACCGTTCTAGCGTTCGCCATGTCCCAGTTCCCTCAGCCACTGGTGATAATAATATTCGGTCGCCTCCGTGTGACCGGTCGGCGTGAAGCGGTGCGCGCTGCGCATCCACTCCCATCCCGCGCGGCCCATCTGCCGGCGGCGCTCCGGCTGTTCCACCAGCGTCTCCAGCGCACGCGTCAGCGCCGCTTCGTCGCCGAGCGGCGCGAGCAGCGCGTTGCTGCCTTCCACCAGCATTTCCGGCACGCCACCCACCCGGGTCGCCACGATCGGCACGCCTACATAGGCCGCTTCCAGGAACACCGTGCCGGCCGCCTCCTTGTGGCTGGCCAGCGCGAACAGATCGAACGCCGTCATCAGCCGGCACGCGCCCAGCCGGTAACCCAGCAGGTGTACCTGCGAAGCAATGCCCAGCGACTCGCGCAGCGCCTTCAGCGTGTCCATCATCGGCTGGCCGTCGCCGACGATCACCAGCTGCAGATGGGGATGGCGACGGCACAGCGGCGCGATCGCGCGCAGCAGGTCGGCGTGACCCTTCGGTTCGCGCAGCACCGCCACGCAGCCGACCACGATCTGGTCGTCGTCGAAACCGAGCTCGCGGCGGACTTCCGCGCGGGTGTCCTGCAGACACTGCCAGGCGTCGTCGTTCTGCACCTGCGACCACTGCGGCGGCACCGCGATCGGCGGCACGATGCCGATGTGCGCGTCCTCGATGCCCCGATGGACCAGCAACTGCTTCACGAAGCTGCTGACCGTCAGTACCCGGTGCGGCAGCCCGGTGTAGGTGAGCAGGGAATTGACCGGGCTCATCAGGTGGCGCGAGCGCACCACCAGCGGCGCGCCGGCCAGGCGCGCACCGGCGGCGGCGATCAGCGCGTCGCGGCGGCTGGTCGTATTGACCACGTCATAGGCGTTGCGCTTGACCAGCCGCGACACCGACCAGATCCCGCGCAGCAGGCGCAGCAGGCCGCCCATCTTCAGCGCGTGCACCGTGAAGCCGGCTTCGCGCGCCATCTCGCCCAGGCGGGCGCCGGGCTGGCACAGCAGCGAGACATCGTGGCCGCGCTCGCGCATGGCCAGCATGTGACGGTAGATATAGATTTCCTGCCCGCCGAATCCCTTGGCGGCTTCCGTGTGCAGGATCTTGAGGGGTGTGTTCATCATGAACGGTCCAAGGGTGTAGTCGGTAAACGTCAGTGCGTGCGGAACCGGGTCAGCCGGGCAGGGTGCTGCCACCGGGCCGGCGTCCATGCACGGTCTACGCAGATGGGGAGTCGGAAGACGTGGCGGTGGCTGGCGTCCCTGGCCGCCCGGCGGTGGCGCGTGGCCGGGCAGGGCGCATTGTATCGATATGTATCAATGTATCGAAGGTGTCGATCGTCCGATCTGGCACAATGTTCAGCCGGGCCACAGGCGTGGCCACGTTTCCCACCTCGAACAAGCCAGGAACCGCTGTGAGCCAGATCCCCACCCTCGATATCACCCGTTTCGACAGCGACCGCGACGCCTTCGTCGCAGAGCTGGGCGCGGCCTACCGCGAATGGGGTTTCGCAGGCATACGCAACCACGGCATTCCGCAGGCCGACATCGACGCAGCCTATGATGTGTTCAAGGCCTTCTTCGCCCTGCCCGAAGCCACCAAGCTGCAGTACCACCTGCCGGGTACCGGCGGCGCGCGCGGCTACACCCCGTTCGGCGTGGAGACCGCCAAGGGCTCCAAGCATTTCGACCTGAAGGAGTTCTGGCACATCGGCCGGGAGATTCCGGACGACTCCAAGTACCGTGACGTGATGGCCCCGAACCTGTGGCCGAGCGAAGTCCCGGGCTTCAAGGAGAAGGGCTACGGCCTGTACCAGGAGCTGGACAAGCTGGGCTCGCGGGTGCTGTCGGCGCTGGCCCTGCACATCGGCCTGCCGATCGACTTCTTCGCGGACAAGACCAACAACGGCAACTCCATCCTGCGCCCGATCCACTACCCGCCGATCACCGCCGACGACATTCCGAATGTGCGCGCGGGCGCCCACGGCGACATCAACTTCATCACGCTGCTGGTCGGCGCGAGCGCCGCGGGCCTGGAAGTGCAGTCGCACGAGGGCAAGTGGGTGCCGTTCACCTCGGACGCGGACACCATCGTGGTCAACATCGGCGACATGCTGCAGCGCCTGACCAACCACGTGTACCCGTCCACCATCCACCGCGTGGTCAACCCCCCGGGCGAGCAGGCACGCCAGCCGCGTTACTCGGTGCCGTTCTTCCTGCACCCGAACCCGGACTTCCTGATCGACGTGCTGCCGACCTGCATCACCCCGGAAAACCCGAGCCGCTACCCGGAGCCGATCACCGCCCACGGGTTCCTCGAAGAACGCCTGCGCGAGATCAAGCTGAAATGATCAAAAGGCCACCTAAGGGTGGCCTTTTCATTTCAGCGGTAGCCCCGGCCGTTGGCCGGATGCTTTGCCCCGGGCACGGGGCGGAGTCCTGCCCGATTTCAATATCCATTTGAAATGTAAGCGTTTTCGGGAAACGCCGATTCGTTACATCCGGTATCATTGCCGGCTGATACCCAAAAGGAGCCCGCCATGCGCCGCACGATCGTCGCCGGTAACTGGAAGCTGCACGGCAGCCGCCAATTCGCGACCGACCTGGTCAGCGACATCGTCGCCCGCCTGCCGAAGGACGGGGTGGAGGTGGTCATCCTGCCGCCGCTGCCCTACCTGGGCGAGCTCGTGGCCGATTTCGAGGGCCGGGCCGTGGCGTTTGGCTCCCAGGACGTGAGCTCCAACGAGAAGGGCGCCTATACCGGCGAGGTCTCCGCCGCCATGCTGGCCGAAGTCGGCGCCCGCTACGGCCTGGTCGGGCACTCCGAGCGCCGCCAGTACCACCAAGAGAGCAGCGAGCTGGTCGCGCGCAAGTTCGCTGCCGCCCTGCATGCCGGGCTGGTCCCGGTCCTGTGCGTCGGCGAGACCCTGGAGCAGCGTGAAGCCGGCCAGACCGAGCAGGTCATCGCCAGCCAGCTGGCCCCCGTGCTCGAGCTGGTGGGCCCCGCCGGCTTCCAGCATGCCGTGGTCGCCTACGAGCCGGTCTGGGCCATTGGCACCGGCCGGACCGCCAGCAAGGAGCAGGCCCAGCAGGTCCATGCGTTCATCCGTGGCGAAGTGGCCAAGCTCGATGCTAGAATTGCGGATTCACTGCCCATCCTTTACGGCGGCAGCGTCAAGCCCGACAACGCTGGGGAACTGTTCGCGCAGCCCGATGTCGATGGTGGGCTGGTAGGCGGCGCCTCGTTGGTGGCCGCGGATTTCCTGGCCATCGTCCATGCGGCGGCCACCTGATAAGCAACATTGCCGGCTGACCGTCGGCATTACATGTCCGAGGGCGGATTCGAAATGCTGATGTTGATCCTCAATGTGGTCTACGTGCTGGTGGCGGTGGCCATGATCGCGCTCATCCTGATGCAGCGTGGTTCCGGCGCGGCCGCAGGGTCGGGTTTCGGTGCCGGCGCCTCGGGCACGGTGTTCGGCGCGCGTGGCGCGTCCAACTTCCTGTCCAAGTCGACCAAGTGGCTGGCCGTGGTGTTCTTCGGCATCAGCCTGTTCATGGCCTGGTACGCCAGCCATGGTTCGCGTCCGGGCGTCCAGCAGGACCTTGGCGTGATGTCGGCTCCGGCCGCAACCGCGCCGGCGACCCCGGCGGGCGAGCTGCCGGTCGTGCCGAAGGCCCCGGAAACCGCCGTCCAGCAGCCGGTTCCGCAGGCGACTGTGCCGGCTCAGGCGGAAACGCCGAAATCGGGTGAAGAAAAGCCTTCGGAAGGCACCCAGACTCGCTGAAGACGGTTACAATATGCGGCGCATCGGGGGAGTCCAATAGGAAATGCTCCCGGTGTGACACGTAAGCCCAGGTGGCGGAATTGGTAGACGCACTACCTTGAGGTGGTAGCGACTTAGGTCGTAGGGGTTCGAGTCCCCTCTTGGGCACCATTTTGTTTGTAAGCGGATCCGTCTGGCGCGCAAAGCGCCAGGTAGCGGTACCCGTCCACTCCCCCATGCCAACACGCCTGCAGGCGTAGCGGCAGAGGCAAGAGAGAATCGCTGTGCTGGCCGAATATTTGCCGTCTCTGCTGTTTCTGATCGTTGCCACCGGTATCGGCGTTGCGCTGATGCTGGTCGGCCGATTCCTCGGTCCCCGTCGTCCAGATCTGAAAAAGCTCTCGCCGTACGAGTGCGGCTTCGAGGCTTTCGAGGACGCGCGCATGAAGTTCGATGTGCGCTACTACCTGATCGCGATCCAGTTCATCGTATTTGACTTGGAAATCATCTTCATCGTGCCGTGGACCCAGGTCTTCATGGAGCTGGGCGCACGTTCGCTGGTCACGATGGGCCTGTTCGTGGGCATGCTTTTCCTCGGTTTCATTTACGTCTGGAAGAAGGGAGCGCTGGAATGGGAGTAATTCAGACGCTCGACGGCCTGATGAACAACCCGGTCCCGGAAGGGCGGGTCGATGACATCCTGCGCCCTGAAGGCGACAACCCGCTGCTCGAGAAGGGCTATGTGACCACCAGCGTTGATGCGCTGTTGAACTGGGCACGTACCGGCTCGATGTGGCCCATGACCTTCGGTCTGGCCTGCTGCGCGGTTGAAATGATGCATGCCGGCGCCGCGCGCCTGGATCTTGACCGTTACGGTGTGGTGTTCCGCCCGTCGCCGCGTCAGTCCGACGTGATGATCGTGGCCGGCACCCTGGTCAACAAGATGGCTCCGGCCCTGCGCAAGGTCTACGACCAGATGCCGGACCCGAAGTGGGTCATCTCCATGGGCAGCTGCGCCAACGGTGGCGGCTACTACCACTACTCGTATGCAGTAGTGCGTGGTTGCGACCGCGTGGTACCGGTGGACATCTACGTCCCCGGTTGTCCGCCTACCGCCGAAGCGCTGGTGTACGGGATCCTGCAGTTGCAGAAGAAGATCTGGCGTACGCAGACCATCGCCCGCTGACATTCCTCCTGACAAGAGCACGCCAAGCCCCCATGGCAGAGCAAGCATCCTTCATCGACCGACTTTCCGCACGCTTTGCCGGTGCGCAGGTCTTCGTGGTCGAACCCCGCGGCGAAGTGACGCTGGAAGTGCCCGCCGCTGACTGGCATGCCACGGCTTTGGCGCTGCGCGACGAATTCGGTTTCGAGCAGTCCGTCGACCTGTGCGGCCTGGACTACCTCGGCTATGGCAGTGACGAGTGGGACACCTCCGATGTCTCCTCGCACGGCTTCAGCCGTGGCGTCGAGGGCAAGTCGGTCGGCCGTTTCGCGTGGGGTGAATTCCCCACCCGCGAAACCAGCGACGGCACCCAGGCGCAGCCCATTCCGCTGCAGCGTTTCGCCGTGGTCGCCCAGCTGCGTTCCTACCAGCACAACCTCACCATGCGCATCCGCTGCTTCGCGCCGAACGAGGAACTGCCGGTGGTGGCCTCGCTGACCGACGTGTGGCCGGGCCTGAACTGGTTCGAGCGCGAAGCGTTCGACCTGTTCGGCGTGATCTTCGAAGGTCACCCGGACCTGCGCCGCATCCTGACCGATTACGGCTTCGTGGGGCATCCGTTCCGCAAGGACTTCCCGCTGATCGGCAACGTCGAAGTGCGCTACGACGAAGAGAAGAAGCGCGTGATCTATGAGCCGGTCACCTCGGTGGAGCCGCGTGTCGGCGTGCCGCGCGTGATCCGTGACGACGCCCGTTTCCAGACCGCTGCCGGCGAAAGCGCGCAGACGGAGGCAGTAAAGTGAGTGCTGATCTGAGCAAGCTCGAGCCGCAGGCCCACCAGGCCTTCGCCAGCAATCCCGCCGAAGCCCGGCAGGAAATCCGCAATTACACGATGAACTTCGGTCCCCAGCATCCGGCCGCGCACGGTGTGCTGCGCCTGATCCTGGAAATGGACGGCGAAACCATCATGCGTGCCGACCCGCACGTGGGCCTGCTGCACCGGGGCACCGAAAAGCTGGCCGAATCCAAGCCGTTCAACCAGTCCATCGGTTACATGGACCGCCTGGATTACGTGTCCATGATGTGCAACGAGCACGCCTACGTGCGCGCCATCGAGACCCTGATGGGGATCGAAGCGCCCGAGCGTGCCCAGTACATCCGCACCATGTTCGACGAAATCACCCGCATCCTGAACCACCTGATGTGGCTGGGGTCCAACGCGCTCGACCTGGGCGCGATGGCGGTGATGCTGTACGCCTTCCGCGAACGCGAAGAGCTGATGGACTGCTACGAAGCGGTCAGCGGCGCGCGCATGCACGCGGCGTACTACCGCCCGGGCGGCGTCTACCGCGACCTGCCGGACCAGATGCCGAAGTACAAGGAATCGCGCTGGCACAAGGGCAAGGCCCTGAAGAACCTCAACGCCTCGCGCGAAGGTTCGCTGCTGGACTTCCTGGAGAACTTCACCGTCGAGTTCCCGGGTCGCGTCGACGAATACGAAACCCTGCTCACCGACAACCGTATCTGGAAGCAGCGTACGGTCGGCATCGGCGTGGTCACCCCGGAACTGGCCCATGCCTGGGGCATGACCGGCGTGATGCTGCGCGGTTCGGGCGTTGCCTGGGACCTGCGCAAGAAGCAGCCGTACGCCAAGTACGATGCCGTCGATTTCGACATCCCGCTGGGCAAGGAAGGCGACTGCTACGACCGTTACCTGGTCCGCGTGGCCGAGATGCGCGAATCCAACCGCATCATCAAGCAGTGCGTGCAGTGGCTGCGTGCCAACCCCGGCCCGGTCATGGTCAAGAACTTCAAGGTCGCGCCGCCCAGCCGCGAGGACATGAAGGACGACATGGAAGCGCTGATCCATCACTTCAAGCTGTTCAGTGAAGGCTACTGCGTCCCGGCCGGCGAAACCTATGCCGCCGTCGAAGCGCCCAAGGGCGAATTCGGCTGCTACCTGATGTCCGATGGCGCCAACAAGCCGTTCCGCGTGCACCTGCGCGCGCCGGGCTTCGCCCATCTGTCCTCGATCGACTCCATCGTGCGCGGCCACATGCTGGCCGACGTGGTGGCCATGATCGGCACCTACGACCTGGTGTTCGGCGAGGTGGACCGGTAATGGCAACCGCATGCACGACGCCTGACACCCGCCGGCTGCTGCCGGCGCTGCAGGTTCTGGTTCTTAACGATTTGGTATCTGCTGAGGTCGGCCGATGAAGGCGACGGGTAATTTCGAAGCGGCGCGTGACGTCGACCCGATGGTGGTGTTGAGCGACAAGACGCGCGCGCACATCGATCACTGGCTGTCCAAGTTCCCGCCGGACCGCAAGCGCTCGGCCGTGCTGCAGGGTCTGCACGCCGCGCAGGAGCAGAACGCAGGCTGGCTGACCGACGAGCTGATCGCCGGCGTGGCCAAGTACCTGGACCTGCCGCCGGTGTGGGCCTATGAAGTGGCCAGCTTCTACTCGATGTTCGAGCTGGAGAAGGTCGGCCGCCACAACGTTGCCTTCTGCACCAACATCAGCTGCTGGTTGAACGGCGCCGAGGACCTGGTTGCGCATGCCGAGAAGAAGCTCGGCTGCAAGACCGGCCAGTCCACCGCCGATGGCCGCATCTACCTCAAGCGTGAAGAAGAATGCCTGGCCGGTTGCGCCGGTGCGCCGATGATGGTCATCAATGGCCATTACCACGAGCGCCTGACCGTCGAGAAAGTCGACGAGCTGCTGGACGGGTTGGAGTAAGACATGGCACATCATCACGCACCCCAGGGTCCGGTCGGTCCCGCACCGCTGCCGCACCAGGTGGTCTACACCACCTTGCACTACGACACCCCGTGGTCGTACGAAAGCTACCTCAAGACCGGTGGCTATGCCGCCCTGCGCAAGATCCTCGAAGAGAAGATCTCGCCGGAGCAGGTCATCGAGATGGTCAAGCAGTCGAACCTGCGCGGCCGTGGCGGCGCAGGCTTCCCGACCGGCCTGAAGTGGTCCTTCATGCCCAAGGGCACCATGCAGAAGTACATCCTCTGCAACTCGGACGAATCCGAGCCGGGCACCTGCAAGGACCGCGACATCCTGCGTTACAACCCGCATTCGGTGGTGGAAGGCATGGCGATCGCCTGCTACGCCACCGGCAGCACCGTGGGCTACAACTACCTGCGCGGTGAGTTCCACCACGAGCCGTTCGAGAACTTCGAGCAGGCCCTGGCCGACGCGTACGCGAACGGCTGGCTGGGCAAGAACATCCTCGGCAGCGGCGTGGACATCGACATCTACGGTGCCCTCGGCGCCGGCGCCTACATCTGCGGCGAAGAAACCGCGCTGATGGAATCGCTGGAAGGCAAGAAGGGCCAGCCGCGCTACAAGCCGCCGTTCCCGGCCAACTTCGGCCTGTACGGCAAGCCGTCGACGATCAACAACACCGAGACCTATGCCTCGGTGCCGGCGATCATCCGCAACGGTCCGGAGTGGTTCCAGGGCCTGAGCCTGACCAAGAACGGCGGTCCGAAGATCTTCTCGGTCTCCGGTTGCGTGCAGCAGGGCGGCAACTTCGAAGTGCCGCTGGGCACCACCTTCGACGAGCTGCTGGAAATGGCCGGTGGCCTCAAGCCGGGCCGCACCCTCAAGGGCGCAGTGCCGGGCGGCGTGTCGATGCCGGTGCTGAAGGCCGAAGAGCTCAAGGGCCTGCAGATGGACTACGACACCCTGCGTGCCCTCGGCACCGGTCTGGGGTCGGGCGCCATCGTGGTGCTGGACGACAGCGTCTGCTGCGTCAAGTTCGCCTGCCGCATCAGCCAGTTCTTCCACAAGGAATCCTGTGGCCAGTGCACCCCGTGCCGCGAAGGCACCGGCTGGATGCACCGCGTGCTGGAGCGCATCGTCGCCGGCAAGGCGACCATGGAAGACCTGCACCAGTTGAAGACGGTGGCCGGCCAGATTGAAGGCCACACCATCTGCGCGTTCGGTGAAGCGGCGGCATGGCCCATCCAGGGCTTCCTGCGCCAGTTCTGGGACGAATTCGAGTACTACATCGTCAACGGTCATTCGATGGTTGACGGCAAGAAGGTGGAGGCAGCCGCCGCATGAGCGCGCAACCCAACAATCCTGGTGGCACCCCGGCGATCGTGCCGGAAGGGCATGTGACCGTCGAGATCGACGGCCAGTCCCTGGTCGTGCCCAAGGGCTCGATGATCATCCAGGCCGCCGACAAGGCCGGCATTCCGATTCCGCGCTTCTGCTACCACGAGAAGCTGCCGATCGCGGCCAACTGCCGCATGTGCCTGGTGGACGTCGAGAAGTCGCCGAAGCCGGCGCCGGCCTGCGCCACCCCGGTGATGGATGGCATGAAGGTCGCCACCCGCAGCGAGAAGGCCCTCAAGTTCCAGCGTTCGGTGATGGAGTTCCTGCTCATCAACCACCCGCTGGACTGCCCGATCTGCGATCAGGGCGGCGAGTGCGAGCTGCAGGACGTCTCGCTCGGCTACGGCCGTTCGGTGAGCCGCTTCAACGAGCGCAAGCGCGTGGTGCCCGACGAGGACATCGGTCCGCTGGTCGCCACCGAAATGACCCGCTGCATCCAGTGCACCCGCTGCGTCCGCTTCACCGCCGACGTGGCCGGTACCTATGAACTGGGCGGCATGTACCGCGGTGAAAACCTGCAGATCGGCACCTACGACGGCAAGCCGCTTACCACCGAGCTGTCCGGCAACGTCGTCGACGTCTGCCCGGTTGGCGCGCTGACCAACAAGGTGTTCCAGTTCCGCGCCCGTCCGTGGGAACTGACCGCACGCGAGTCGCTGGGTTACCACGACGCGATGGGTTCGAACCTGTTCCTGCACGTGCGCCGCGGCGAAGTGCTGCGTTCGGTGCCGCGCGACAACGAGCTCGTCAACGAATGCTGGCTGTCCGACCGTGACCGTTATTCGCACCAGGGCCTGTACAGCGCCGACCGCGCCGTCAAGCCGCTGCGCAAGGTCAACGGCGAATGGCAGGAAGTGAGCTGGGCCGAAGGCCTGGCCGCCGCCAAGGACATCCTCACCGCCAACCGCGGTGACGACCTGGGCGTGCTGGTGCACCCGTCGGCCTCGAACGAGGAGGGCGCCCTGCTGGCCCGTCTCGCCAGCGGCCTGGGCACCACCAACATCGACCACCGCATCAACAACCGCGACTTCTCCGACGCCGCCACTGCCGAAGTCTTCGGCCTGTCGCTGGCCGAGATCGAAGGCGCCGACAGCATCGTGGTTCTGGGCAGCAACATCCGCCACGAACTGCCGCTGCTGCACGCCCGCCTGCGCAAGGCGCAGACCACGCGCAATGCCAAGATCCACGCGATCAATCCGGTGGATTTCGATTTCGCCTTCAAGCTGGCCGGCAAGCAGATCGTGGCCCCGTCGAAGTTCGTCGAGGCCCTGGGCAACGCCGAGCTGCGCCAGGCCGTGACCGGCAACGCCGTGCTGATCGTCGGTGGCATCGCCGAAAACCACCCGCAGGCCGCCGCGATCCGCGCCGCCGCGCGTGACTTCGCCGCCGCCACCGGTGCCAAGCTGTGCCGCATCCCGCAGGGCGCCAATGCCGTGGGCCTGGCCCGCGCCGGCGTGCTGCCGGCCGGCAAGGACGTCAACGCCATGCTGGCCCAGCCGCGCAAGGCCTATGCCCTGTACGGCATCGAGCCGGGCCTGGACTTCGCCGACGCCGCCGCTGCCCGCAAGGCACTGGCCGGTGCGCAGGTGGTGGCCTTCAGCCAGTTCGCCTGCGCCTCGACCCGCGACGTGGCCGATGTGATCCTGCCGATCGGCGCACTGCCGGAAATCGACGCCACCCTGACCAACCTCGATGGTCGCGAGCAGTCGGCACGTGCCGGCGGCAAGCTGCCGGGCGAGGCCCGTGAAGGCTGGCGCGTGCTGCGTGCGCTGGGCGGCGAGCTGGCCCTGGCCGGTTTCGAATTCATCGACCTGGCCGGCCTGCGCGCCAGCCTGGCCCCGGTCAGCGTCAGCGTCTCCACCTCGGCGGCAACGCCGGTGGCGGGCGAGGGCCTGGAAGTGGCCTCGACCGCCGCGATCTACCGCACCGATGCGGTCGTCCGCCGCGCCCAGGCGCTGCAGTCGCACCCGCTCAACGCCGCGCCGCGCATCGTGCTCAACGCCGATGACGCCGCCCGCCTGCAGCTGGTGGAAGGGCAGATGGCCAAGGTCGGCACCGATGCCGGCAAGGCCACCCTGCCGGTGGTGGTCGACGCCCGCGTCGCTGCGGGCTCGGTCTGGATTGAATCGGGCCACGGTGCAACCGCACCGCTGGGTGCCGCACGCGTAACGGTGGTGGCTGCATGAACGAATTGCTGTTGAACGCGGTCGACCCGCTCCACCAGTGGCTCCTGGGCCTGGGTGAGATCGGTGCGCTGCTGTGGATCGTGCTGAAGATCCTGGTGATCGCCATGCCGGTGATCATCTCGGTGGCGTTCTACGTCGTCTGGGAGCGCAAGCTGATCGGCTGGATGCACGTCCGCCACGGGCCGATGTACGTGGGCATGGGCATCTTCCAGGCCTTCGCCGACGTCTTCAAGCTGCTGTTCAAGGAGATCATCCAGCCGGCGAGCTCGCACAAGGCGATGTTCATCCTGGCGCCGCTGATCACCCTGGCCCCGGCCTTCGCGGCCTGGTCGGTGGTGCCCTTCGACGCGCAGATCGTGCTGTCCAATGCCAACGCCGGCCTGCTGTACCTGCTGGCGATGACCTCGCTGGGCGTGTACGGCATCATCCTGGCCGGCTGGGCATCCAACTCCAAGTACGCCTTCCTGGGGGCCATGCGCGCCTCGGCGCAGATGATCAGCTACGAAATCGCCATGGGCTTCGCCCTGGTCGGTGTGATGATCGCGGCGGGCAGCCTGAACCTGAGCGGCATCGTGGCGGCGCAGGCCGGCAACTCCGGCTTCTTCGACTGGTTCCTGATTCCGCTGTTCCCGCTGTTCGTCGTGTACTGGGTGTCCGGCGTGGCCGAAACCAACCGCGCGCCGTTCGACGTGGTGGAAGGCGAATCGGAAATCGTCGCCGGCCACATGGTCGAGTACTCCGGTGGTGCGTTCGCGCTGTTCTTCCTGGCCGAATACGCCAACATGATCCTGATCAGCTTCCTGATCTCGATCTTCTTCCTCGGCGGCTGGCTGAGCCCGTTCCAGGGCTGGATCACGGCAGACATCTCGCCGTGGATCGACTGGATCTGGAAGGGCGGCGCCCCGTGGCTGCTGCTGAAGGTGTTCTTCTTCGCCAGCGCCTACATCTGGTTCCGTGCCAGCTTCCCGCGCTTCCGTTATGACCAGATCATGCGTCTGGGTTGGAAGGTCTTCATCCCGCTCACCATCGCGTGGATTGCTGTTACGGCTGTGATGGTGTTCTACGGCGTGATCCAGAAGGGCGTCTAAGTGATGAATCGAATTACCCATTACTTCAAAAGCCTGCTGCTGCTTGAGCTGCTCGGGGGTCTGTGGCTGACCCTCAAGTACGCCTTCAAGCCGAAGTACACCCTGATGTACCCGATGGAAAAGTTCCCGCAGTCGCCGCGTTTCCGCGGCCTGCACGCGCTGCGCCGGTACCCCAACGGCGAAGAACGCTGCATCGCATGCAAGCTGTGCGAAGCGGTGTGCCCGGCGCTGGCCATCACCATCGATTCGGCCAAGCGCGAAGACGGCACCCGCCGTACCACCCGCTACGACATCGATCTGTTCAAGTGCATCTTCTGCGGCTTCTGTGAGGAAAGCTGCCCGGTGGACTCGATCGTCGAGACCCACATTCTCGAGTACCACTTCGAGAACCGTGGCGAGAACATCGTTACCAAGCCGCAGCTGCTGGCCATCGGTGATCGGCTTGAAGCCGAAATCGCCGAGCGTCGTGCCGCCGATGCCGCTTTCCGCTGAGGTCGCATGATGGATTGGGTAAATATCTTCTTCTGGGTCTTCTCCATCGTGGCGGGCATTTCCGCCGTGGCGGTGATCAGCGTGCGCAACCCGGTGTATGCCGTGTTGTGCCTGATCCTGACCTTCTTCTCCGTGGCCTGCATCTGGATCCTGGTCGGGGCCGAGTTCCTGGGCGTGGCCCTGGTGCTGGTCTACGTCGGCGCGGTCATGGTGCTGTTCCTGTTCGTGGTGATGATGCTCGACATCGACGCCTCGAACCTGCGCGAAGGCTGGGTGCGCTACCTGCCGATCGGGCTGATCGTGGCGGTCACCATGCTGGTGCAGATGCTGATCCTGATCGGCGTGAAGGGCAGGGCGGTCAACCCGTTCCCGGCCGACAACGCCGCCGCGCTCGCCGCCGACAGCTCCAACATCACCTGGCTGGCGCGCAGCCTGTTCACTGAATACCTGCTGCCGTTCGAGTTCGCCGCCGTCATCCTGACCGTGGCCGTGGTCGCCGCCGTGATGCTGACCCTGCGTCGCCGCACCGGCCTGAAGACCCAGAACCCGACCGAGCAGACCATGGTCAAGGGCCATGACCGCCTGCGCGTGGTCAAGATGGACGCCGAAACCCCGGTGGTCCACACCCTCACCAAGCCGTCCAGCAACGAGGAGGCCAACCCATGATCACCCTCGGTCATATCCTGGCCCTTGGCGCGCTGCTGTTCTGCATCAGCCTTGCCGGCATCTTCCTCAACCGCAAGAACATCATCGTGCTGTTGATGTCCATCGAGTTGATGCTGCTGTCGGTCAACATCAATTTCGTCGGGTTCTCGCGTGAAATGGGTGATACGGCCGGACAGCTGTTCGTCTTCTTCATCCTGACCGTGGCCGCGGCCGAGGCCGCGATCGGCCTCGCGATCCTGGTAACCCTGTTCCGTACCCGCCGCACCATCAATGTCGGCGAAGTCGATTCGCTGAAGGGCTGATCCGTAGATGGAAATTACTCTCTCCAAGAGTCTGTTGATTGCAGTGGTGCTTGCACCGCTGCTCGGCAGCATCATCGCCGGCCTGTTCGGTCGCCAGGTGGGCCGCGCAGGCGCCCAGGCCGTCACCATTCTCGGTGTCGGCGTCAGCTGCCTGCTGTCCAGCTACGTGTTCTACCAGCTGCTGTGGGGCGGCGCGCAGCCGTTCAACCAGAACATCTACACCTTCTTTGAGGTCGGCCAGTACTCGGCGCATGTCGGTTTCATGATCGACAAGCTGACCGCGATGATGATGGTCGTGGTCACCTTCGTGTCGTTCCTGGTGCACGTGTACACCATCGGCTACATGCAGGATGACCCGGGCTACCAGCGGTTCTTCAGCTACATCTCGCTGTTCACCTTCTCGATGCTCACCCTGGTGATGAGCAACAACTTCCTGCAGCTGTTCTTCGGCTGGGAAGCGGTGGGCCTGGTGTCGTACCTGCTGATCGGTTTCTGGTTCAAGCGCCCGACCGCCATCTTCGCCAACATGAAGGCCTTCCTGGTCAACCGTGTGGGTGACTTCGGCTTCATCCTCGGCATCGCCGGCGTGCTGTGGGTGTTCGGCACCCTGGACTACGCCAGCGTGTTCGCCAATGCGCCGATCCTGGCCCATCCGGAAGCGCAGCTGCAGGTGTGGTCGGGCACGATCAACCTGTTCGGCCTGACCAGCATCCAGGTGACCGCCGAGCCGGTGATCTGGTCGATCGCCACCGTGATCTGCATCTGCCTGTTCATCGGCGCCATGGGCAAGTCGGCCCAGGTCCCGCTGCACGTGTGGCTGCCCGACTCGATGGAAGGCCCGACCCCGATCTCGGCCCTGATCCACGCCGCGACCATGGTCACCGCGGGCATCTTCATGGTCACCCGCATGTCGCCGCTGTTCGAGCTGTCGCAGACCGCGCTGAACTTCGTGCTGTTCATCGGTGCCACCACCGCCTTCTTCACCGGCCTGATCGGCATCGTGCAGAACGACATCAAGCGCGTCGTCGCGTACTCCACGCTGTCCCAGCTGGGCTACATGACGGTAGCGCTGGGCGTGTCGGCCTATTCGGCTGCCGTGTTCCACCTGATGACCCACGCGTTCTTCAAGGCGCTGCTGTTCCTGGGTGCGGGCTCGGTGATCATCGCCATGCACCACGAGCAGGACATGCGCAAGATGGGCGGCCTGCGCAAGTACATGCCGATCACCTTCATCACCATGTGGATCGGTACGCTGGCCCTGGTCGGTACGCCGTTCTTCTCGGGCTTCTACTCGAAGGACACCATCATCGAGGCGGCTAAGCACCACGCCGAGTTCGCTCCGAGCTGGGTGGCCACGTATGGCTACTGGGCCGTGCTGGGTGGCGTGATCGTCACCAGCTTCTACAGCTTCCGCCTGTTGTTCCTGACCTTCCATGGCAAGGAACGCTTCCGCGACGTGCATCATGACGACGCGCATGGTCATGACCATGACGATCACCATGCCGCCGACGCGCATGCCGATGCCCATGCTGCCGATGCCCACCACGGTGACGCGCACCATGACGACCACGGCCATGGCCACGGCCCGCATGAGCCGCACGAAACCCCGTGGGTGGTGACGCTGCCGCTGATCCTGCTGGCGATCCCGTCGATCTTCATCGGTTACTTCAGCATCGGTCCGATGCTGTACGGCACCGACTGGGCCGGCCACCATGCCGCGCACGGCATTCCGGGCCAGGTGCATTCGTTCTTCACCGGCGTGGTCGATTTCTACGACCCGGCGCGCAACACCATTGGCGCCCTGGCTGAAGAATTCCATGGCCCGCTCGGTTTCGTTGGTCATGCCATGAAGGGGCCGGCCGTGTGGCTGACCCTGGCAGGCTTCCTGCTGGCCGCATTGTTCTACCTGTGGAAGCCGGAACTGGCCACGAAGGCCCGCAAGACCTTCGCCCCGCTGGTGTCGGTGCTGGAGAACAAGTACGGATTCGACAAGCTCTGGATCGGCGGTTTCGCCGGTGGCGGCATCAAGCTGGGCAAGGTTTCGCGCGCGATCGACACGAACATCGTCGATGGTGTGGTGGTCAACGGTTCGGCACGCCTGATCGATCTGGCGGCCAACCTGCTGCGTCGCACCCAATCCGGTTTCCTCTATCACTACGCCTTCGCGATGATCATCGGCCTGATTGCCCTTCTGGGCGTCCTGATGCATTACCTGCGTTGATGACCTGTACGGAATAAGAAGACGTGTCGAACTGGCCTCTACTCAGTGTTCTCATCTGGCTGCCGATCCTCGGCGGTGCCTTGATCCTTGCCATCCGTGATGCGCAGACCGCCCGCTGGGCGTCGCTGGGCGTGGCGGTGCTGACCTTCGCGGCCAGCCTGTTCCTGCTCAGCGGTTACGACGTGAGCAACGACGCGCTGCAGTTCGTCGAGACCCGCGCCTGGATCCCCGCCTACGACATCGGCTACAACCTGGGTGTGGATGGCATCGCCATCGCGCTGATCCTGCTCACCACGCTGGTCTCGGTGTTGGCGCTGATCGGCGCCTGGAGCGCGATCGACAAGCGCGTCAACCAGTACGTGGCCGCCTTCCTGATCCTGGAAGGCGTCACCGTCGGTATCTTCGCCGCCACGGACGCGATGCTGTTCTACGTGTTCTTCGAAGCGATGCTGATCCCGATGTTCCTCATCATCGGTGTCTGGGGCGGCCCGCGCCGCATCTACGCCGCGCTGAAGTTCTTCCTGTACACCTTCCTCGGCTCGGTGCTGATGCTGGTGGCGCTGATCTACCTGTACCTGAAGGGCGGCAGCTTCCAGCTGGCCGACCTGTACCAGCTGCAGCTGTCGGCCCAGGAGCAGACCTGGATCTTCTTCGCCTTCCTGATCGCCTTCGCGGTCAAGGTGCCGATGTTCCCGGTGCACACCTGGCTGCCGGATGCGCACGTGGAAGCGCCCACCGCCGGTTCGGTGATCCTGGCCGCCATCGCCCTGAAGATCGGTGGTTACGGCTTCCTGCGCTTCAACCTGCCGATCGTCCCCGACGCGTCGCAGGAATGGGCATGGCTGGTGATCACCCTGTCGCTGATCGCCGTGATCTACGTCGGTCTGGTCGCCCTGGTGCAGGACGACATGAAGAAGTTGATCGCCTATTCGTCGATCGCGCACATGGGCTTCGTCACCCTGGGCACCTTCATTGCCCTGTGGCTGGTGCGTGACGCCGGCAACCCGGACGCCGCGCGCCTGGGCCTGCAGGGTGCGATGGTGCAGATGGTGTCGCACGGCTTCGTTTCCGGTGCCATGTTCTCCTGCGTCGGCGTGCTTTACGACCGCATGCACAGCCGCCGGATCGCCGATTACGGCGGCGTGGTGAACGTGATGCCGTGGTTCGCCACCTTCGCCATGCTGTTCTTCATGGCCAATGCCGGTCTGCCGGGCACCAGCGGCTTCGTGGGCGAGTTCATGATCATCATGGCCAGCTTCCAGCGCAATCCGTGGCTGGCACTGGCGGCAGCAAGCACGCTGGTCATCACCGCCGCCTACACGCTGTGGCTGTACAAGCGCGTGTTCTTCGGTGAAGTGGCCAACGCCCATGTTGCCGAGCTGAAGGACATCAACGGCCGTGAATGGCTGGTGTTGGGTGTGTTCGCCGTGGGTACGCTGGCTCTGGGTCTGTACCCGAAGCCGCTGACCGACCTGATGGAGCCCTCGATCGCGAAGCTGGCGATGCAGATCGCATCCAGCAAGCTGCTGTAATCGGGCCGTCGAGAGTATTGATTCCAGGATTTGATGATGACCACCTCGCCGCTGTTGCCATTGACCGCCGCTGACCTGCCGCCGCTCGCTCCCGAGCTGGTGCTGATCGGCAGCGCGTTCACCCTGTTGATCCTCGATCTGTTCATCAGCAAAGAGAACAAGATCTGGACCCACCTGTTCTCGGTCGCCGCGCTGGCGGTCGTGCTGTTCATGCTCGCCACCGGTGTGGGCGGGCAGGGCGAGGTCTTCCACGGCATGTTCGTCCGCGACACCGCGGCCGACGTGATGAAGACCGTGATCGTGCTCTGCAGCGGCCTGACCCTGGTCTACGGCTGGAGCTACCTGCGCGAACGCGATCTGTTCCAGGGCGAAATCCCGGTGCTGATCCTGTTCGGCACCGCCGGCATGATGATCCTGGTCTCGGCCGGCAGCCTGCTCATGGTGTACCTGGGCCTGGAACTGCTGGCGCTGTGCTCCTACGCGCTGGTTGCCAGCAACCGCGACAACGGCCTGGCCACCGAAGCGGCGATGAAGTACATCGTGCTCGGTTCGCTGGCCTCGGGCCTGCTGCTGTACGGCATGTCGCTGATCTACGGCGCCACCGGTTCGCTGCACCTGGACGCCATCAATGCGGCCATCCCGCATACGGACGAGAAGGTGCTCCTGCTGACCGGCGCGGTGTTCATGATCGCCGGCGTGGCCTTCAAGCTGGGCGCTGCTCCGTTCCACATGTGGCTGCCCGACGTGTACCAGGGTGCCCCGGCACCGGTCGCGCTGTTCATCAGCTCGGCCCCGAAGCTGGCTGCATTCGGCATGGCCTACCGCCTGCTGGAAGTGGGCGTGGGCCCGCTGTCGCCGGAATGGAAGTACCTCATCGGTGGCCTGGCCGCGCTGTCGCTGGTGATCGGCAACCTGATGGCGATCGCGCAGACCAACCTGAAGCGCATGCTGGCGTACTCCACCGTGTCGCACATCGGCTTCCTGCTGATGGGCATCGCCGGTGGCGGTGAGCGCGGCTACGCGGCGGCGCTGTTCTACGCCCTGAGCTACGCGATCATGTCGACCGCCGCCTTCGGCGCCATCATCGCGCTGTCGCGCAATGGCTTCGAAGCCGAGAAGATCGAAGACTTCAAGGGCCTCAACGCACGCAATCCGTGGATGGCAGGCCTGGTCCTGTGCATCATGGCGTCCATGGCCGGCATCCCGCCGTTCCTGGGCTTCTGGACCAAGCTGGCGGTGCTGGGCGCGGCCGTCGAAGGCGGCATGCTGTGGCTGGCCCTGCTGGGCGTGATCTGCGCCGTGATCGGTTGCTTCTACTACCTGCGCGTCATCAAGGTCATGTACTTCGATGAGCCGGTGGGCGAGCCGCTGCCGGCCAACAACGACCGTGTGGTGGGCGTGGTGCTGGGCGTGAACGCGCTGGCGCTGCTGGCCCTGGGCCTGGCGTGGAACCCGATCATGGTCTGGTGCCAGCAGGCTTTTGCGCATCTTGCATAAAAAACGATACAAAACTGCGCAAGTAGTGTAATATTCGTCTCCTGAGTTGTTGATGCAGCGGTTTCGCCAGAACATCGTTGCGGTGATTACATCGACTCAAACACTTCCGTTGCGGGGTGGAGCAGTCTGGCAGCTCGTCGGGCTCATAACCCGAAGGTCGCAGGTTCAAATCCTGCCCCCGCTACCATATCGACCCAGCGCAAGCCGGGTGATGGACGAACCAAGCGATCCCGGCAACGGGGTCGCTTTTTTCGTTTCACGACCCCTTGATGGGGGCGGGCGTATTGAGATGTGTCGTCGGGGGACACACGCAGTATTGGACAGCGAGGCTGTGCCATGTCGCCGTCGTTTACCCGGCCCGCGCCCGCTGGCAGCAGCCACGACAGCGCGCCTTCCCGCTGGCAGTCTCCGGGCCGGCTTGGCTACAACGGCCAACTGCACGAGCCGGCCGGCTGGTGGCAGATCCTTGGCAACGGCTACCGCGTGTACAACCCGGCGCTGATGCGGTTCCACAGCCCGGACAGCCTGAGTCCGTTTGACAAGGGTGGGATCAACGCCTATGCGTACTGCACATGTGACCCGATCAATCGGATGGACCCGAATGGTCACTGGTCTTTCCACGCGTTCGCCGCCAACCTGCTGCAGTTCAAACTGCGCACCCCTCTGGTGACGCCTATCTTCGTGGCAACCGCGGCTTCGCTGGCCGCAGTGGGCTTGGCGGTGGCATCGCCCAACGAAAAGCAGCGGGCGTTCGCGATCGCCGGCGCCGTGATAGCGGCCACGGGCGCGCTCATGGGCGCGCGTTATGCCTGGATGAAGCGCAAGCCTCGCGCAGCGCCTGGGAAGTCATCGGCGACTGCCGTGCAGAAGTCGACAACCGCCCCGGTAGTCGTGGGTGAGGCGAGGCCGCCTGCATTGCCGATGCCTGATGCCAGTCCCTCAAGGTCCATCTCTGTCTCCACCACCACAACGCGTGTCTCGTTCTCATTGCCCCCAACGCGAGGACCTTCAGTGGCATCAATGGTCGCTCCATCCACGCCTGCATCGTTTCGTCAGAAGCGTCTTGCCCCGCCGCCGCCTGGACAGGGCCGTCGCACGGGAAACGTTGGGCCAGTGGATCGTCCTTCGCGCGTATCCACGAATGAGGTAGCGCGAATCAGGGGCGGGGTTCGCGCATGAGCGGGGCGCGCGAGGAGACTGCAATGCAGCGACCATCTACCATGAAGGCGCAGGGCGCAGGTGGCGGCGTATGCCCTGCAGATGCACCCCCCGACAGCGCGGCTCGCCTTGGTTACAACGGCCAGTTGCATGAGCCGGTCGGCTGCTGGCAGATCCTCGGCAATGGCTACCGCGTGTACAACCCGGTACTGATGCGGTTTCACAGCCCCGACAACCGGAGTCCGTTCGACGAGGGCGGCATCAATGCATACGCCTACTGCAGTTGCGACCCGGTAAATCACACCGACTCCACCGGCCACTTTCTGGTCCCTCTTGCTGCATTCATGGGAATCGGTGCGGTCGGGGTGGGGGCTGCGGCGGGAGTCATGGCCGCGCAGGGGAAAACCAAAGAAGCGGGCATTCTGGGTGCGATCGCCGGGGTGCTGGGTGCCGCGTCGATGATTGTGGGGAGCGTGGCTCATTCGAGAGGGACTGCGTCTTACCTGCCGCAGGGTGAGATGCTCACCAAACAAGGGCGGCATACGGTGAAAGTCATCGTCCATGGCGATCGGGCGGGTACCAAGGTAGGTAACCGGTTGCTAAATGGTGTGCAGGCCAGCGGTGAGCTTAGGCGCCGTGGCGTTGATGGATCAAAGCCCATCAAACTTCTGTCGTGCCACTCGGCAGACGGAGACTCGCCTCAGGCGCAGTTGATCTCCAATGAATTCCAGGTCCCGGTCAAGGGGTTTCATGGCAAGGTCTCCGCGAACCGGAAGACCTTCAAGGCCGTTGGGCCTCGCACCTCGGCTATGTTCTACCCTCAGAAAGGCGCCGAGCGCGAGGTGACCGAGATCCGCAATACGGCGCTGCATCGGCAACGATGGGGGAGGGCGGGGAATGGCCACGGCAGGTGACTCCGGTGAGGCTGCTGCGAAACGTGGCGGTGCTGCAGGGGGTTGCGGCTTGTTTCAAAGTCACTTACAATTCCGCTTCTGCTGCGGGGTGGAGCAGTCTGGCAGCTCGTCGGGCTCATAACCCGAAGGTCGCAGGTTCAAATCCTGCCCCCGCTACCACAGAAATTCTGCAGTGCAGATGCAGTAGACGAAAAGGCGATCTCGGCAACGAGGTCGCTTTTTTCGTTGTGCCTGATTGTGGTGCGTGCCTGCGTGTGTGGGCGGCGCGGACCGGACTTCGCGTGGCGGTGCAATGGGCGGCGCGGGTGACCGTTACCGGTGGTAGGGTCGCGCGCCGGCCGACTGCGCGGGGCCGAGCACCGTTCGGGGATGGCATGACCATGGAACGGGGTTGGCCTCTGCGGTCGTCATGCAGCGGTTTCGTTCAGTTTTCATGCCGGTATCGGGCGATGGTCATTTCCGTGCAGTCGGCTGGGGCGCGACCCTACCGGTGCGGGGCCGGAGCATGATGGCGCCGGCTGCCGGACCTCGGTGCCGGTGACTACCAGGCTGGGCAGGATCTGGCGCCGGGCCATTGCACCAGCGCGGTGCAACCGCTATCATCAGCGGCTTGGCGGGTTCCCTGAATTCATCGCTTTCATGGATGTGAAGGGGCTCGCGACCGGCTTCCAGGAACGACGACCTGTCTTCAGGGCGCCGTGACCCCCCGGAAGACTGGGCTCGCAGCATCATGCACCGCGCATGGTCTGCAACCGGAATCCAGCATGACCGGAGTTGTACCGGACAAGGGGCCCAGCGGGCCCTTTGTTGTTTCCGGAACATGTTCAGTGGGAGCGGTCCAGCGTGACTGGCCGGCCCAGTACCTCTTTCAACGAATCAAGGCAGACTGTGAGCGACAAGGCAACCGAAATCGCGAATCTGCTCGCCCCCACCGTTCAGTCGCTGGGTCTCGAGCTGCTGGGTGTGGAATATCTGACTGCCCCGGGCGGTGCAACGCTGCGCCTGTACATCGACGTGCCGCTGGCCGAACAGCCCGAGCGCGTCGTCAACATCGACGACTGCGAGCGCGTGAGCCGCGAAGTGTCGGCCCAGCTGGACGTGGAAGATCCGATCACCGCCAATTACACGCTGGAAGTGTCCTCGCCGGGCGTTGACCGCCCGCTGTTCACCTTCGAGCAGTTCGAGCGCGCGGTCGGCGAGTCGGCCAAGGTCACGCTGAAGCTGCCGCAGGACGGCCGCCGTCGCCTGCAGGGCGAAATCCTCGGCGTCGATGCCGAGCAGAACACCGTCACCTTCAAGGTCGACAATTCCCCGTTTACCGCCGACGTCGACAATATCGAGAAGGCACGCATCATGCCGGACTGGGCCGCTCTCGGCCTGGCTCCGACCAAACCGACTGGCCCGGCGCCCAAGCAGGGTGGCAAGGCGAACAAGAAACCATCCAACGAGCCGGCGGCCAAGAAGCCGCGCGCGGAGTGAGCCAATGAGCAAGGAACTTTTGCTGGTAGTGGATGCGGTCGCCAATGAAAAGGGCGTTCCGCGTGAAGTGATCTTCGATGCGATCGAAGCAGCACTGGCGTCGGCCGCGAAGAAGCGCTATCCCGATGAGGAAGTGCTGGCGCGCGTGTCGATCGACCACAAGGACGGCACCTACGAAACCTTCCGCCGCTGGGAAGTGGTGGCCGATGACGTGGTGATGGAATCGCCTGACCGCCAGGTGCGTCTGATGGATGCCATCGACGAAGCCGAAGGCGTGGAAGTAGGCGACTACATCGAAGAGCAGATCGAAAACCCGGACTTCGGCCGTATCGCCGCACAGGCCGCCAAGCAGGTGATCGTCCAGCGCGTGCGCGAAGCCGAGCGCCAGCAGGTGGTCGATGCGTGGAAGGACCGCGTGGGCGAACTGGTCACCGGTGTGGTCAAGCGCGCCGAGCGCGGCAACATCTATGTGGACCTGGGCGGCAACGCCGAGGCCTTCATTCCGAAGGACAAGGGCATTCCGCGCGACGTGCTGCGCGCTGGCGACCGCGTGCGCGGTTACCTGGCCGAAGTCCGTTCGGAACCGCGTGGTCCGCAGCTGTTCATCAGCCGCGCCGCGCCGGAATTCATGATCGAGCTGTTCAAGCTTGAAGTGCCGGAAGTGGGCCAGGGCCTGGTCGAGATCAAGGCCTGTGCACGCGACCCGGGCGACCGCGCGAAGATCGCCGTGCTCGCCCACGATTCGCGTACCGATCCGATCGGCGCCTGCATCGGCATGCGCGGCTCGCGCGTGCAGGCCGTGTCCAACGAGCTCAATGGCGAGCGCGTGGACATCGTGCTGTGGAACGACAACCCCGCCAACTTCGTCATCAATGCGATGGCGCCGGCGGAAGTGCAGTCCATCATCGTCGATGAAGACAAGCACTCGATGGACCTGGCCGTGGCGGAAGATCGCCTGGCCCAGGCGATCGGCAAGGGCGGCCAGAACGTGCGCCTGGCCAGCCGCCTGACCGGCTGGCAGCTCAATGTGATGACCCAGGACCAGGTGACCGCCAAGTCCGAGGCAGAGCAGGGCGCTGCCCGCCAGCTGTTCATCGACAAGCTGGAAGTGGATGAAGAAATCGCCGGCATCCTGGTGTCCGAAGGTTTCGGCACCGTGGAAGAAATTGCCTACGTCCCGGTCGGCGAACTGCTGGCCGTGGAAGGCTTCGACGAAGACATCGTCGAAGAGCTGCGTGCCCGTGCCCGCGACGCGCTGCTCAACGAAGCGCTGGCGGTGGAAGAGGGTATGGAAGACGGTTCGCCGTCCGAAGACCTGCTCGCCCTGGAAGGCATGGACGAGGCAACCGCCTACGCCCTGGCCAGCCATGGCGTGCGTACCAGTGAGGACCTGTCGGACCTGGCCGCCGACGAGATCCTCGAGTTCGGCATCGAGGACATGGATCAGGAGCGCGCCGTCGCCCTTGTCCTTGCCGCCCGAGCCGAGGAGATCGCCCGCCTGGAGCGCGGCGAATGAGCCAGCGATGAACAGTGCCCTGACCCGATCAGGGCTTAGACTCCGCGCTGCCTTCGCCCGTTTCGGAGGAGCGCCAACCAGATCATAGGATCCGAATGTCGCAGCAAACCACCATCCGCAAGCTTGCCGAACTGGTCAATACGCCGGTCGAAAAACTGCTTGAACAACTTGCCGGAGCGGGCATGAAGTTCAGCGGTCCCGACCAGGTCGTGACCAGCGCCGAGAAGGTGAAGCTCCTGGGCTTCCTTCGTCGTTCGCATGGCAAGGCAGAGCAGCCCGTCGAGAACGCCGACGACGCCGCCAAGAAGATCACCCTGAACCGTCGCAAGGTGCAGGAAGTGACCGTCAGCGCCGGCCGCAGCAAGACCACCGTCAACGTGGAAGTGCGCCAGAAGCGCACCTACGCCAAGGACGCCAGTGGCAAGGCGATGACGCCGGATGAGGAGCGCGCCGACATCCTGCGCAAGCTGGAGGAATCCCGCCAGCGCAATCTGGACGAACAGCGCGCACTGGCCGAGAAGGACCGTGCGCGCGACGAAGAAATCGCACGCAAGCGCCAGGAAGAAATCGACGCGAAGGAACGCGCCGAAGCCGAGCGCAAGGCGGCTGAAGCTGCTGCCGAAGCGGCCAAGAATGCACCGCCGGCCCCGGTGGCTGCGGCTGCTCGCCCGGCTGCCAGCGAAGCGCCGGCCCGTGCCGCGCGTCCGTCCGCGCCGTCGCCGGCCCGTCCGGCTGCACGTGCAGACGACCGCAACTCGAACAACAACAACAACAACCGCCCGGGCGCCAAGCGCGACGACGATGGTGGCAACCGGTTCGCCGGCCAGCTGCATCTGTCGGCCGCCGACCGCGCGCGTCGCGGCAACAACAGCAACTCGCGCGGTCGTCCGACCGGGCGCGTGCAGCACGGCGGTCGCCGCGACAGCAACCAGTCGCGCAGCGGCGGTGGTGCCCATGGTTTCGAACGGCCGGTCGCACCGATCGTGCGTGACGTGACCATCGGCGACACCATCACCGTGGCCGACCTGGCCCAGAAGCTGGCCGTCAAGGGCGGCGATGTGGTCAAGGCGCTGTTCAAGATGGGCGTGATGGCCACCATCACCCAGACCATCGACCATGACACCGCCGCGCTGGTGACCGAAGAACTCGGCCACAACGTGATCCGTGCCAACACCAACGACGCCGAAGACGCGCTGCTGGCGTTGAACGAGGGTGAGCAGAGCCAGCCGGTGGCACGTCCGCCGGTGGTGACCATCATGGGTCACGTCGACCACGGCAAGACCTCGCTGCTGGATTACATCCGCCGCACCAAGGTCGCCACGGGCGAAGCCGGTGGCATCACCCAGCACATCGGTGCGTACCACGTTGAAACGCCGAAGGGCGTCATCAGCTTCCTGGATACCCCGGGCCACGCCGCGTTTACCTCGATGCGTGCCCGCGGTGCCAAGTTAACCGACATCGTGGTCCTGGTGGTGGCCGCCGACGACGGCGTGATGCCGCAGACCAAGGAAGCGATCCAGCACGCCCGCTCCGCCGGTGTGCCGCTGATCGTGGCCATCAACAAGATCGACAAGTCCGGTGCCGACCCGATGCGGGTCAAGAACGAGCTGCTCACCGAGCAGGTCGTGTCCGAAGACTTCGGTGGTGACACCCAGATGGTCGAAATCTCGGCCAAGGCTGGTCTCGGTATCGACGACCTGCTGGACGCGATTTCGATCCAGGCCGAACTGCTGGAACTGAAGGCGCCGGCCGAAGGCCGCGCCAGCGGCGTGGTCATCGAGTCCTCGCTGGACAAGGGCCGTGGCCCGATCGCCACCGTGCTGGTGCAGCAGGGTTCGCTGAAGAAGGGCGACTACCTGGTCTGCGGTATCCAGTACGGCCGCGTGCGCGCCCTGTTCGACGAAACCGGCAAGCAGCCCGACCAGGCTGGCCCGTCGATTCCGGTGCAGGTGCTGGGTCTGTCCGGCGTGCCGGACGCAGGCGACGACTTCGTCGTGGTCGAGGACGAGCGCCTGGCCAAGGACGTCGCGCAGCAGCGCGAAACCAAGCGCCGTGAATCGCGCCTGGTGCAGTCTGCCGGCAGCCGCATGGAAGACATCATGGCGACCCTGGGCAAGGGCGATGGCCAGCAGGTGCTGAACCTGGTGATCAAGGCCGACGTGCAGGGTTCGGTGCAGGCGCTGAGCCAGGCACTGGTGGCGCTGTCCAACGACGATATCCGCATCAACGTGATCAGCTCCGGCGTGGGCGGCATCACCGAGTCGGACGCCAACTCGGCCGTGGCCTCCAAGGCCACCGTCATCGGCTTCAACGTGCGTGCGGACGCTTCGGCGCGGCGCATCATTGAATCCAACGGCGTTGACCTGCGTTACTTCTCGATCATCTATGACGTGATCGATCAGGTGAAGCAGGTGGCCTCCGGTCTGCTCGGCGTGGAAATCCGCGAAGAGATCATCGGTATCGCGCAGGTCCGCGACGTGTTCCGCAGCTCGAAGTTCGGTGCGGTCGCTGGCTGCATGATCATCGAAGGCACGGTCAAGCGCAGCAAGCCGATCCGCGTCCTGCGCGACAGCGTGGTGGTGTTCGAAGGCGAACTGGAATCGCTGCGCCGCTTCAAGGAAAACGTCGAGGAAGTCCGCAACGGTACCGAATGCGGTATCGGCGTGAAGGCTTACAACGATGTGAAGCCGGGTGACCAGATCGAGTGCTTCGAGCGTATCGAAGTGCCGCGCACCCTGTAATGTGGAACGGGGCCCGACCCACGGTCGGGCCCTTCCGTAAACCGTAACCCCATTCAAAGAGTTCCTCGTGCCGAAAACCTTCCATCGAACCGACCGTGTTTCCGCCCAGATCCGCCGTGAGCTGGGTACGCTCGTGCACAACCTGGTGCGCGTGCACGGCTTGCCTTCGGTGAGCGTTTCCGACGTGGAAATCACCCGTGACATGGCCCATGCCAAGATCTTCGTCACCGCGTTGATGCCGGAACGTTCGGCCGAAGCGATGAAGGGCCTGAAGGAACTGGCCTGGGAACTGCGCATGGACCTGGCCAAGGCCATGAAGCTGCGCCACGTCCCGGAGCTGCACTTCCACTACGACGATTCGGTCGACCGTGGCGAGCGCATCGACAACATCCTGCGCGAGCTGCCCGACACTGTCGCGGCCGAGAAAAGCCGCGAGGCCGACGCCGAAGACGGCGACGGCAGCGACACCAAGCCCGAATAAGAACAACAGCCCGAAAGGGCTGTTGTCACGTAGAGACACGCCATGCGTGTCCGCGACCAATCCCGGCGGAACCTCATGCCCAAAATCATCTTCCGTCGCCTGGACGGCATCCTGCTGCTCGACAAGCCCACCGGCATGAGCTCCAACGCCGCGCTGCAGGTGGCGCGCCGCCTGTTCCGCGCCGAGAAGGGCGGCCACACCGGCAGCCTGGACCCGCTGGCGACCGGCCTGCTGCCGCTGTGCTTCGGCGAAGCCACCAAGATCGCCGGCCTGCTGCTGGGTGCGGCCAAGGCCTACGACGCCGAGGTGGTGTTGGGCCAGACCACCGATACCGACGATTCCGACGGCATCGTGCTGCTCGAGCGCCCTGTTCCGGCGATCAGTCGTGCGCAGCTGGACGCCGCACTGGCGCCCCTGACGGGCCAGATACGACAGCGCGCACCGATCTATTCGGCGCTCAAGCAGGGCGGTGAACCGCTTTACATGAAGGCGCGCCGGGGCGAGACCATCGAAGCGCCCGAGCGCGATGTCGAGGTCCATTCCATTGAAGTGCTGGACCAGCAGTCCACCCGACTGCGCCTGCGCGTGACCTGCGGTTCAGGCACGTACATCCGCAGCCTGGCGCGCGACCTCGGTGAGACCCTGGGCTGCGGGGCGCACATCGCCGGCCTGCGGCGGCTGTGGGTGGACCCGTTCCGCGACGCCCCCATGGTCACCCTCGACACCCTGCGCGCGTTGGCGGAGCAGGGCGACGAGGCCGCCATGGAGGCCCTGCTGCTGCCGCTGGGTGCCGGGCTGGCGGGCTATCCGCAGGTCGAGCTGGATGCTGAACAGGCACCGCGTTTCAGCGTGGGCCAGCGCCTGCGCGATCCGGCCTGGGCGCAGGGCACCGTCGCCGTATACGGCCCGGAGGCCCGCATCCTGGGGCTCGGGGAGGTCGACGAGACCGGCCGGCTGTCCCCGCAGCGGTGTTTCAACCTGTGAGCCCGGCCACCCGGCGCTTGTTCCGGGGGGCCATGACCGTTACAATTTCGCGGCCTTTTCAGGCTTGTCCGCATTCTGCGGATTCATCCTTTCGTTAACGGCGAGTCGCGCGGTACGTCAATGGGACGTTTCTGCGGGCCACGCATCCAAGAGAAAACACCACCATGTCCGTCGACACCCAGAAAGTCATTGAAGACAACAAGCGCAGCGCCACCGACACCGGCTCGCCGGAAGTCCAGGTCGCCCTGCTGACCGCCCGCATCGAACTGCTGACCGGCCACTTCAAGACCCACAAGAAGGATCACCACAGCCGCCGCGGTCTGCTGCAGATGGTCAACCGCCGCCGCAGCCTGCTGGACTATCTGAAGAAGAAAGACGGCGTGCGTTACAAGGCCCTGATCGAAAAGCTCGGCCTGCGTCGCTAAGCAAGAATCCCCACCGCGGCGCAGGAATGCGCCGCGGTTTTGTTTTGGCAGTACCGCATCAAACGCCAGGACCGGACTTCCGGTCACCCGTCGGCGGCAAGGGTCGCCCGCGGTCCATTCGAAGACAGCATTTCCCCAAGGACATCCCCCGTGGCAAAAATCACCAAAACCTTCCAGTACGGCAAGCACACCGTCACGCTTGAAACCGGCGAAATCGCCCGTCAGGCCGGTGGCGCCGTCATCGTCAAGTTCGACGACACCGTGCTGCTGGTCTCCGCCGTGGCTGCCAAGAGCGCGCGTGAGGGCCAGGACTTCTTCCCGCTGACCTGTGACTATCAGGAGAAGTTCTACGCCGGTGGCCGTATCCCGGGTGGCTTCTTCAAGCGCGAAGGCCGCGCGACCGAAAAAGAGACGCTGATTTCGCGCCTGATCGATCGCCCGATCCGTCCGCTGTTCCCGGAAGACTACAAGAACGAAGTGCAGATCATCGCCACCGTGATGTCGCTGAACCCGGACATCGATGGCGACATCGCCGCCCTGATCGGCGCCTCGGCAGCCCTGTCGCTGGCCGGCACCCCGTTCAAGGGTCCGATCGCCGCTGCCAAGGTCGGTTACAAGAACGGTGAGTACATCCTCAACCCGACCGTGACCGAACTGAAGGATTCGGAGCTGGAGCTGGTTGTGGCCGGTACCGCCAACGCCGTGCTGATGGTCGAATCCGAAGCCGCGCTGCTGTCCGAAGACGTGATGCTGGGCGCCGTGACCTTCGGTCACCGCGAAATGCAGAAGGTCATCAACGCCATCAACGAGCTGACCGTGGAAGCCGGCACCAAGCCGTCGACCTGGGTCGCCCCGGCCAAGAACGACGTGCTGATCAGCGCCCTGCAGGAAGCCATCGGCCCGCGTCTGGGCGAAGCCTTCCAGGTGCGCGACAAGCTGCAGCGCCGTGACGCCATCTCGGCGATCAAGAAGGACGTGGTCGAGTCGCTGGCTGGCCGCGTGGCCGCTGAAGGCTGGAACCCGGCCGAGCTGTCGAAGGAATTCGGCGAGCTGGAATACAGCACCATGCGCAACTCGGTGCTCGACACCAAGGTCCGCATCGACGGCCGTGCGCTGGACACCGTCCGCCCGATCGCCGTGAAGACCGGCATCCTGCCGCGCGTCCACGGTTCCTCGCTGTTCACCCGCGGTGAAACGCAGGCCATCGTGACCATCACCCTGGGCACCGCCCGTGATGGCCAGGTCATCGATGCCGTGTCCGGTGAGTACAAGGACAACTTCCTGTTCCATTACAACTTCCCCCCGTACTCGGTGGGTGAGACCGGCCGCATGATGGGCCCGAAGCGTCGCGAAATCGGCCACGGCCGCCTCGCCAAGCGCGGCGTGCTGGCAGTGATGCCGTCGCTGGAAGCCTTCCCGTACACCATCCGCGTGGTCTCGGAAATCACCGAATCCAACGGCTCCTCGTCGATGGCCTCGGTCTGCGGCTCGTCGCTGGCCCTGATGGACGCCGGCGTGCCGGTCAAGTCGCCGGTGGCCGGTATCGCCATGGGTCTGGTCAAGGAAGGCGAGCGCTTCGTCGTCCTGTCCGACATCCTGGGTGACGAAGATCACCTGGGCGACATGGACTTCAAGGTCGCCGGTACCGCTGAGGGCATCTCCGCCCTGCAGATGGACATCAAGATCGAAGGCATCACCGAAGAGATCATGAAGCAGGCACTGCAGCAGGCCAAGGCTGGCCGTCTGCACATCCTGGGCGAAATGGCCCACGGCCTGACCGCTCCGCGTCAGGAGCTGTCGGACTACGCGCCGCGCCTGCTGACCATCAAGATCCACCCGGACAAGATCCGCGAAGTGATCGGCAAGGGTGGTTCCACCATCCAGGCCATCACCAAGGAAACCGGCACCCAGATCGACATCCAGGATGACGGCACCATCGTCATCGCCTCGGTCAACGCCATCGCTGCGCAGGCTGCCAAGGCCCGCATCGAGCAGATCACCTCGGACGTCGAGCCGGGCCGCATCTACGAAGGCAAGGTCGCCAAGATCATGGACTTCGGTGCGTTCGTCACCATCCTGCCGGGCAAGGACGGCCTGGTCCACGTCTCGCAGATCTCCAGCGAGCGCGTCGAAAAGGTCGGCGACAAGCTGAAGGAAGGCGATGTGGTCAAGGTCAAGGTGCTGGAAGTCGACAAGCAGGGCCGTATTCGCCTGTCGATGAAGGCCGTCGAGGAAGGCGAAGGCGCCTCGGCCGAGTAATCCGCCAACGGCGAATTACGACGGTAGGTGACGACTGTAGTGACGACTGTTAGTCGTCACTCCTTCAAGAAAAAAACGGGCCCAGGCCCGTTTTTTTTTACTTTTGATTTTGATCCTGATCTTGATCCTGATCATCATCATCCTCGTCCTCAAACCCGCGCCACCACACCGAGCCCTCGGCAGGCCCCTCAGCCTCGACCTCCCGGCTCTCGATCGCATCCACCCGTCGCCCGGGCCCAGCGGCCACCCAATCGGCCAGCAGGCGTTCCACCGCCGCCTTGCCCTGCGCCCCAATCCCCAGCTGCCGCTCCGCCTGCCAGTCATCGTTGCCGGCGTCGGCGTCGCCCTTCGGGTGTTCCTGCAGATGCGCCACGCCATAGCTGCAGCGCAGGCACAGATGCCGGATCGAATGCGTCCAGTCTTCCACGAAGCCGATGCCCGGCAGTTCCGCCGCTTCCAGCGCTTCCTTGTCTTCCACGGTCGGGCACTGCACGAACGCCACATAGGTACGGTGGTCCGAGCGCTGCAGCGTCTGCAGCACGTTGAAGACCGGATAGGTGCGGTCCCCGGACACGCGTTCGCCGGTCTTGGCGCCGTCGTGCAGCACGATGTCGAACAACCGGTGCCCGCTCTCGGGTAGCGGCACGTTCAACAACCGCGCGCGCACCACGTCGATGCGGCGCGCGTACACCGTCTCGCCAGTGCCCCACGGATTGAGCCGCACCGCGACCATGCCGAAATCGGACTCGATCGGGCCATCGCCCTCGGGAATGGTGATGCCGCACTGCGCCCACTGCCGTCGGGCCTCGGCCCAGTCGCCCATTGCCGTTGCCGCAATGCCGGCATTCCAGGCGGAGGCTTCGTCGAATTCTTCCTCAACCTGTTGCGCGCGCAGGTTGTGCTCCAGCGACGCCGGCCAGTCGCGCAGGTACTTGTGCGCCAGCCCACGCATGTAGTGCAGATAGGCGACATTGGGTCGGTGCACTGTCAGTTCGCCAAACAGTGCGCTGGCCTGGTGCAGGTCGCCGTTGTCGAAGGTGGCGTAGGCGCGGTCGTACAGCGCCCTGATCGCAGCCTTGTCGGGGGATTCAACCGGATCGTCCATGGTCATCGCATGCGGGAAAGATATGCACACGATAGCTGGGCTGCTTGCCGTCACGCCACCGCCTCTGGTCACATGCGGGTCGGTACGTGACCGCCGCAGCCGCCGCAGACATGTCCGCCGGACAGATTCACAGGACATCCGGCCGCGACGTCTCGCGCCTTGCTAACGTTGCCGCAATCTTCGTTGCTGGAGTCGCCATGTCCCGTCTGTTTGCTTCCCTGCTGGGGGCCGCCATCGCGGTCGCGCTCCCGCTCGCCAGCCCTGCCGCAACGCCGTCGAACGCCGTGATCGGCGCCTATTACCCCGGCGGCTCGGCCGAGCGCTACCCGGTGTCCGCGATTCCCGCCGATACGCTGACGCACCTGTTCTACGCGTTCGCCCGCATCGATGCGGGCAAGTGCGTGGTCGATGCGAATGCGCCGGCGCACTTCAAGGCACTGGCGGCGTTGAAGCGCGAACACCCGCATCTGCACACCATGATCTCCATCGGCGGCTGGAACGCCGGCGGGTTCTCCGACGCCGCGCTCACTGCGCAGAGCCGCGAACGCTTCGTGCGCTCCTGCGTGGCGCTGTTCTTCGAACAGCATCGCGGCAGTTTCGACGGCGTGGATATCGACTGGGAATTCCCGGTCTCCGGCGGCCCGCTGGAGATCACCGACCGTCCTGAAGACCGCCACAACATGACCCTGCTGGTGCAGGAGTTCCGCAAGCAGCTGGACGCCCTCGACGGCGGTCGCGGCCCGCACCGGCTGCTCACCGCCGCGCTGCCGGCCGGCCGCGTGCAGACCGATGGTCCATACGATCCCGCGCTCAGCTATGAGCTGAAGGAACTGGGCAGGGCGCTCGATTTCATCAACCTGATGAGCTACGACATGGGCACCGGCTTCTCCAAGGTGTCCACCTTCAACGCGCCGCTGCGCGAGGTGCCGCAGGACCCGCTGGCCCCGGAACAGCGCCGCTGGAACAGCGTGGAAGGCGCCGTGCAGTACTACCGCCAGCACGGCGTGCCGGATGACAAGCTCGTGCTCGGCGTGCCGTTCTACGGACGCGGCTTCAAGGTCACCACCGAATCTGCCGATGGCCTGTATCAGCCCTACAGCGCGCCGTTCGATGCGGGCGATTGGCGCCGGATCCAGCGTGAGTTCCTCGACAAGCCGGGTTGGCAGCGGCATTGGCATCCGGTGGCACAGAGCCCGTGGCTGTACAACGCGGCGGAGAAGGTCTTCATCAGCTATGAAGACCCGACCTCGATCGCGCTGCGCGCGGACTACGCCAAGGCCCAGGAACTGCGCGGCGTGTTCACCTGGGAACTGACCGGCGACGACGACCAGGCCAGCCTGTTGAAGGCCATGGCCGCACCGTTCAAGTAACGCTGACCGCACGCTGATTGCACCCCGGGGTTGCTGGGGTGTAACGCCCCGGGCGGGCCTGCACTATGCTTGCCGGCATGACGAGCGTTCAGCTGCTGGATCTGCACATCGACCGCGCCTCGCAACAGGTGCGGCGTGGCGACCAGCTGTTGCCGGTGAGCGGGCTCAGCTGGCGGCTGCTGGACTGCCTGCTGGAGCACGGCACCGACGTGGTCGACTTCGACACGCTGGCCCAGCAAGTGTGGGCGCCGGCGGTGGTGGGCGAGGATGCCATCAGCCAGCGGGTGAAACTGCTGCGCCAGGCCTTGGGCGATGACAGCCGCCAGCCGCGCTACGTGCGTTCCGTGCGCGGTCGTGGTTACCAGTTATGCGCGCCAGTACAGCCGTTCGAAGCGCCGACAGTGGCTACAGCGCCTGCGACAGTCACCGAGGCGCCGCGGCGCAACCGTCACCGCCGCTGGGTCTGGCTGGCCGCAGGCGTGGCGGTTGCCGGCGCCGTCGTCGCCGTGATCGTTGGGCGGCCGGACAGCGTGCCGCACTCACCGGCGGATCCGGTGCTGCAACGCGCCGCGTATTACGCCGGCATCGGTCAGGCCAGCAACAACGAACGGGCAATCGTGCTGTACCGCCAGGCGCTGCAGATCGATCCGGATTCCAGCGCGGCGCGCCGTGGCCTCGCGCGCGCCCTTGCGGCCGACGCCTGCCTGTTCAACGGCAAGCCCGATAACGCGCAGGAAGCGCTGCTGCTGGCGGGGCAGGTGCTGCAGGCCGCGCCGGACGATGCCGCTGCGCATGCGCTGCGCGGCTACGCTCATGATTGTCTGGGTGCCATGCCGCAGGCGATTGCCGATTATGAGCAGGCACTGCTGCGCGATCCCGACGACGAGCGCACCCGCGCCTCGCTGGCGTACCTGCAGCAGGAGCAGGGCCACCTTGCGCAGGCGCTCAAGGCCAACCTCAGTCTTCGCGCGCCCGAGCGGATCCGCTTCCGCGACGTGCAGGTCGCGCGCGAACTGGAGCTGCTCGGCTTCACCGACGCCGCCGCACGACGGCATGCGCGCAATTTCCAGCTGTACCCGGACAACGTCTTCAGCAACATCGCGTGGCCGCGCGCCCTGATGAACATGGGCGAGCGCGACAAGGCGCAGCAGGCGCTGGAGCAGGCACTCGCTCGCGGCACCCCGCACCCGCAGCTGCAGCGGCTGCAGGGCGAACTGCTGTTGATGAGCGGCGACCCGCAGGGGGCGGCGGAGGCCTTCGAGCGCGGGCGTCTGCTGCGTCCGCTGCAGTCGTTGGGGCGGACCCTGGCCGGCCTGCACCAGGGGGGCGGCACGCCCGCCCCGGAATGGATCGCCGGCCGCTTGTACACGGTGAGCGGGCAGGCCGACGACGGCTGGCCGGATGCGGCCCTGGAGCGGGCGCTGCTGCACCAGGCGCAGGGCGATGCCGATGCCGCGGTCGCCGACCTGAACCGCGCGGTCGATGCGGGATTCCGCGATGCGGCGTGGTTGCGCGTCACGCCGCTGTTCCTCCCGCTGCGGCAGGCGCCCGGTTGGGAGCGCCTGCTGGCCCGGATCGATACGGACGTGGCCGCGCAACGGGCGCAGGTGCTGGCAGCGACCTGGCGCCCGACCGACCTGGACGGCCTCAGCGCAGCGCCGGCAACAGGAACTCGGTAAGCACGCGGCGCGACTGCGGATGGGCGTAGTTGCGGTTGTAGGCGCGGCTGGTGACCACCGCAACCAACTTCTTCTCCGGCATCACGAACACATAGTTGCCGCCATTGCCGGACATCGCCCACACCGTGGTTTCCTTGCCGTCCACCGGCAGCTTCAGGCCCCACCACTGGTAGCCGTAGTCGCTGCCGTCATCGGTCTGCGCCTGCGGGCGGATCATGGCGGCAACGTAGGCGGCGGGGACCAGCTGCTTGCCCTGCCAGCGGCCGCGGTCCAGCACCAGTTCGCCCAGCCGGGCCAGGTCACGGCTGCGGTAGCGCGTGCCGCCGCCGCCCATGCCGATGCCTTCGGGGGAGCGGTTCCAGTGGCTGTTGGCGATGCCCAGCGGGCGTTCCAGCGCCTGCGCGGCGTAGTCGGCCAGCGGCATCTTCGTGGCCCGTTCCACCACCGCGCCCAACACGAACGAATTGGCCGTGCAGTAGGCATGCGCGCGGCCGTGCGGGCTGTCCTCGGGCCGGGTCATCCACGGCGCGAAGCCCTTGACCGGCAGCGACAGCGCGAAGTCCAGCCAGCGCTCGGTGACATACATGCGCTCTTCGTTGCCGCTGGAGAACTGGTTCTGGTCATCGCACTCCCACAGGCTGCTCATGGTGAGCAGGTCTTCCACCGTGGTGCCGAGCAGGCGCGGGTCGACAGTGTGCTGCGCGGTGAATTCGGGGAAGTAGTCATACACGCGCGCCTGCACGCCGGGCAGGTGGCCGTCGCCGATCGCCGCGCCGACCAGCAGGGCGGTCACGCTCTTGCTGGCCGAACGCACATCGTTCAGGGTCTGCGCATCGGCGCCGTTGAAGTAGTGCTCGTAGGCCACCGTGCCGTCGACCAGCAGCAGCACGCTGGTGACCTGCTTGATGTCCTCCTTGGCGATGGCCGCCTCGAGCGCGGCGAGCGGGGCGGGGTCCAGCCGCGCCGGCGCCGCCACGGCGGCGAGGGGCAGGCAGGTGGCGAGGGACAGGATCAGGGCGGGGAAACTCAGTGCAGTTCGACGCATGGGTGGAGCTCCTTGGGTGAGGGGCCCACTACGCCAGCAGCGCATCTGAAGTGCTGGAAAAACGCCTGAAGATTTCTGAAACCGCCCGGTAGAGCCACGCCATGCGTGGCTCTACGCCCTGTCAGGCGTTCGCCCACACGCTGTTCGGGTCCCCATGCACCGCGCGGCGTCGCGTCGCCCGCGCCATCGCGGCGAAGCCCAGCGCCATCGCCAGTGCCACGCCGTCCACCCAGAACAGCGGCCAGTAGCCGCGCGCGGCGCTGGTCCACAGCCACAGCCCGCTCATCGCGCCGTGCACCACCGGGATCAACGCGGTCACGATGGCCGCCGCCCACAGCAGCTCCACCGCCGCCTTGGCCGGCGCGCGCAGCGCCGCCCACAGGGCGCAGCCGCCCCAGACCAGGAAACACACCCAGCGCATGCCACGGTCCGCGTGCGCCGGTGCCAGGTGCTCCAGCAGCTGCACGCTCACGAACGCCGCCGACACCGCCACGCACAACCCGATGCACACGCCCACCGTGGCCCGCGCCATGTTGATCTGCGCGCGGCCCTGGGTGGCCTGGCGGCGCTTGCGGCGCGACTCGATCCACAGCAGGTTGCCCGAATAGAACAGGAACGCCCCGCCCAGCCCCAGCGCGAAGTACAGCCACGGCACCAGCCCGTTGCCGAACTCGCCGAAGTGCAGCGCATAGGCCGTCGCCAGCGTGGCGTGGTTGGCATCGCGGCGGCCCGGCAGCTGGGTATGCAGCACATCACCGGTGTTGGCATCCATCGCCACCGCACCCAGTGGGCCCAGCGACACGCCGCCGTCGCCGGTGATCTCGATCACCGCGTTGGCATCGCCGGCATTGGCCAGCTTCAGGTAGGCCGGCTCGAACCGTGCCTGGCCCTGGTCATTGGCCACCGCGATCGCGCGGGCATGCAGCATCGCCAGGCTGCCGGCACGGACCGGTTCATTGGCGGGTGCGCGGATCGGCGCGGTATCGGTCGCGGCCGGCAATGCGGCCAGCAGGTTGTTGTCGTAGATCAGCGGATTGAGCGCGGCCATCTGCAGGAACATCAGGCACAGCAGCGCGCCGGTGACCGCGAACAGCAGGTGGAAGGGCAGGCTGAGCACGCCGATCACGTTGTGCGCGTCCTGCCACATCTGCTTGAGGTTGCGGCCCGGGCGCAGCGCGAACAGGTCACCCGCCAGTTTGGGCAGGTGGATGACCAGCCCCGACAGCAGCGCCAGCCCGTACAGCAGGCTCACCACGCCCATCAGGTAGATGCCGGCCACCGGCAGGCCCAGCGTGTAATGCAGTTCGTTGACCAGCTCGGCCAGACCCGCCTGCGGCGGAGTGGGGCTGCCGTCCACGTGGTCGGCCCAGGCGAACAGCCAGGTGCCCTTGGCGTCCTGCCAGTACGCGATGGACTGCGGCGTTTCCGCGCCCGGGAAGGTCATGCCCACGTGCTTGCGCGCATCGGGGTGTTTGGCCAGCACGCCATCGAGCAGCCGCTGCGCATCGTCCAGCGTCTGCGCCGGCTGCTCCCTGCCCTGCGGCGACTGCCACAGCGGCAGGTCGTGGTGGAACACGGTGATCGCACCGGCATAGAAGGCCACGAACAGCGCGAAGCCGGCCACCAGGCCAACCCAGGTGTGCACGGTGGTGAAGGTACGCAGGGTGAGCGAACTGAATTTCATCGAATAGGCCTCACTGCACCCAGTGGACGTGGCGCAGCAGCCACAGCAACGCGAAACCGGTCGCCGCGCTGGCGCCCAGCCACAGCCATGCGCGAAGACCGGTACGGAACGCAAACGCCCACAGTGCGGCCAGCATCCACAACGGAATGAAGGCGACCATGCTGGGCACGATCACCGCCTGCCACGGGCCCGGCGGCAGCCAGGCGATCAAACCGGCGGCGGCGGCCGCCACGAAGAATCCGGCCACCAGGCCGGCCAGCGCACGTGCCCACATCAGCGCCGCGCCTCCGCGTCCGGCCGCGTCCAGGCGGCCAGGTAGGGCAGCACCAGCGCGGTCAGCATCCAGCCGGCCAGCGTGACGCACAGCCCGGTGGCCAACCCCAGCTGGCCCATCCACAGCCACAGCGAGGTGGCGGCCGCGATCAGCCCGAGCTGGTTGCCCAGCCGCCCGGCGCGCCGCAGGCGCGGCCAGCGGCAGTGCGGCGAAGCGGCATAGAACGCCAGCGCCGAAAACGCCGACGCCGTACCGGCCAGGCCGCAGTACAGCAGCGCCAGCATGTCGGCACTTACCACTGGTAGCGCACGCTGGCGGTGACGGTGCGCGCGTAGCCGTAGTAGCACCAGGTGCTGCTGTTGCAGGCCGACACGTATTCCTTGTCGGTCACGTTGCTGGCGTTGACCTGCACCCGCCACGGGCCGCGGTCGTAATGCACGGCCGCGTCGAACAGGGTGAACGAGGGCGTGTACCACTCGTTGTAGATGTCGCCGTAGATGCCGCCGTTGTAGCGCACGCCGCCGCCGAAGCCGAAGCCGCTCAGCGCGCCCTGGGTGAAGGTGTAATCGGCACCCAGCGAGGCGCTCTGCTTGGGCACCAGCGCCACGCGCTTGCCGACCGACGCCGCATCGGTGCTCTGCCGCACCTTCGCATCCAGGTGGGTGTAAGCGCCATACACGCTCAGGCCCTGGCCGATGTTCCAGCGGCCTTCCAGCTCGCCGCCGCGCACGCGGGTCTGGCCCTGCTGGATAGAGAACAGCGTGTGGTCCGGGTCAACGGTGAGCGTGTTGTCCTGGTCGATCTGGTACACCGCCGCGGTGAGCAGCAGCTTGCCGCCGTCGGGCTGGTACTTGATGCCGGCCTCGACCTGCTCGCCGGTGGTGGGCGAGAACGCCTTGCCCGCGAAGTCGGTGCCGATGGTGGTCTGGAACGACTGCGACCAGCTCACGTACGGGCTCAGACCGTTGTCGAACAGGTAGTTCACGCCGACTTTGCCGGAGAACTGGTCATCGCTCTGGTGCGCCGAGCTGAGCGTGCCGATGCGCTGGTCGGTATCGGTGCCCACCCAGTCCTGGCGGCCGGCCAGCGTGACCAGCCAGCGGTCGATGCGGATCTGGTCCTGCAGGTACAGCCCCAGCGTGCCCTGGGTCTGCACCTGCCGCGAGCTGTAGTCGGGCACGGTCACCGGCGCGCCGTACACCGGGTTGTAGGCGTCCAGCGGCGGCGCGCCGAAGGCGAACGCCGAGGCGTAGTCGTCTTTCGAGCGGCGGTAATCCAGGCCGGCCAGCAGCGTGTGTTCCGCGCCGCCGGTGGCGAAGTGGAAGGTCAGGTTGTTGTCGATGGCAAAGCTGCGCGAGGTGTTCATGCGCGGGTAGTAGTAGCGCACCAGTTCGGTGCTGCCCGGCGCGGCCAGGCCGAACAGGCCCAGCGAGCCGGCGCTGGCGTCCACCTCGGCCCAGGTGTAGCGCACGTTCTGCGCGAACACCGTTTCATCGCCGAAGTCGTGGCGGAATTCGTAACCGAGCGAGGCGGTTTCCTTGGTGTAGTCGTTCACGCCCGGCTCGCCGCCGAAGAAGCTGCGGCGGATGTAGCGCCCGTTCGCACCCGGCACCATGGTGCCCTCGTAGGGCAGGAAGCCGCCGGCTTCCACCGTGTCGTTTTTCTGGTAACGGGCCAGCACGGTGAGCGAGTTGGCGTCGTTCGGCGTCCACGTCACCGCCGGGGCGATGTAGTAGCGGTCGTCGTGGACCTTGTCGATCATGTTGTCGCTGTTGCGCGCCAGGCCGGTGAGGCGGTACAGCAGCGTGCCGCTGTCGTTGAGCGCGCCGCCGATATCGAACGCGGCCTGCTTCAGGCCGTAGTTGCCCACCTGCAGTTCCACTTCCTGCGCCTGGTCGGCGTGCGGGCGCTTGCTCACGAAGTTGACCAGCCCGCCCGGCGGCATCGCGCCGTAGTTGACCGACGCCGGGCCCTTGAGCACGTCGATGCGCTCCAGCCCGTAGGGCTCGATCCGCGATTCGCCGGTCCAGGTGCCTTCCACGCTGGCCAGGCCGTCCAGGTAGCGCGCCGGCTTGAAGCCGCGCACCAGCAGCCAGTCGCTGCGGGTGTCATCGCCGTACTGGCCGCCCTGCGCGCCGGCGGTGTACCACACCGCTTCTTCCACGCCGTGGATGCCGCGGTCGCGCATCTGCCGGTCGGTGATGACCGAGATCGACTGCGGAATCTCGCGCAGCGGCGTATCGGTCTTGGTCGCGCTGCCCGAATCGGTGGCAATCGGGGCGGTGACCTGCACCGTGTCCAGCGTCCGCGCGGCGTCGCCGGCCTGCGCCAAGGCGACCGCCGGGGTGGCGAACAGGGCGGCGTGCAGGGCGACACCGAGCAGACGGGGCAGGGCGACAGCGGCCGTGGGGGCGGCGAACGACATGGCAATCCTTGAAAAAGCAGGCCCGGCAAGGCGTGCGGGCAACCTGCGCATGGTAATCATTGCTGTTTTCGTTCGCCACATGCCCCTGTTCAGGCGCCCATCAATCGGTAGCGCCGGCCGTTGGCCGGCCTTCGCCATGCCGGGTGTCTCAGGAGCCGGCCAACGGCCAACGGCCGGCGCTACCGGGCTCGCGGCATTGGGCATCCCCCCGCGTTTGGTTTAAGATCGAGCCATCCACCTCGAGGCAACAAGGTGACCCGCGCCAAGCGCCGGTCCAGCGTGCGACATGAGCACTACCACCGCCCAGCGCTGAACGTCATGACGGCCCCTTGCCCAGGCGCCTTCGTGGCGCTTTTCTTTTATCCGGCCGCGCGCCCCGGACACCCTCGACCCCTGTTTCCTCGGCCTGCGCCGCAGGCCCACCAGCACAAAGCACAGTCATGATCGCGATCACGCTCCCCGACGGCAGCCGCCGTGAGTTCGAAAACCCCGTCAGTGTCATGGACGTCGCCCAGTCGATCGGCGCCGGCCTGGCCAAGGCCACCATCGCCGGTTCGGTGGATGGCGTGCTGGTCGATGCCAGTGACGTCATCGACCATGACGCGACCCTGCGCATCATCACCGCCAAGGACGCAGAGGGCGTGGAGATCATCCGCCACTCCTGCGCCCACCTGGTTGGCCATGCGGTCAAGCAGCTGTACCCGGACGCCAAGATGGTGATCGGCCCGGTGATCGCCGAAGGCTTCTATTACGACATCCAGTCCGAGCGCCCGTTCACGCCTGACGACATGGCCGCCATCGAAAAGCGCATGGGCGAGCTGATCGCGCAGGACTACGACGTGGTCAAGAAGGTGACCCCGCGCGCTGAGGTGGTGGAGATCTTCAAGGCCCGTGGCGAGGAGTACAAGCTGCGCCTGATCGAGGACATGTCGCCGGACATCCAGGCCATGGGCATGTACTACCACCAGGAATACGTGGACATGTGCCGCGGCCCGCACGTGCCGAACACGCGCTTCCTGAAGGCCTTCAAGCTGACCCGCATCTCCGGCGCCTACTGGCGTGGCGATGCGCAGAACGAGCAGCTGCAGCGCATCTACGGCACCGCCTGGGCCGACAAGAAGCAGCTCGAGGCCTACATCAAGCGCATCGAAGAAGCCGAAATGCGCGACCACCGCCGCATCGGCAAGCAGCAGGACCTGTTCCACCTGCAGGAAGAGGCCCCGGGCCTGGTGTTCTGGCACCCCAAGGGCTGGGCGCTGTGGCAGGTGGTCGAGCAGTACATGCGCAAGGTCTACCGCAAGAGTGGCTATGGCGAAGTGCGCTGCCCGCAGATCCTGGACGTGAGCCTGTGGAAGAAGTCCGGCCACTGGGACAACTACCAGGACAACATGTTCTTCACCGAATCGGAGAAGCGCACCTACGCCGTCAAGCCGATGAACTGCCCGGGCCACATCCAGGTGTTCAACCAGGGCCTGCACAGCTACCGCGACCTGCCGATCCGCTACGGTGAGTTCGGTTCCTGCCACCGCAACGAGCCCTCGGGCGCGCTGCACGGCATCCTGCGCGTGCGTGGCTTCACCCAGGACGACGGCCACGTGTTCTGCACCGAGTCGCAGATCGAATCGGAAGTGACCGCCTTCCACCAGCAGGCGCTGGCGGTGTACGAGCACTTCGGCTTCGACGACATCCAGATCAAGATCGCGCTGCGCCCCGAATCGCGCCTGGGCGACGACGCCACCTGGGACAAGGCCGAGGCCGCCCTGCGTTCGGCGTTGTCCCGCTGTGGCGTGGAATGGCAGGAGCTGCCGGGCGAGGGCGCCTTCTACGGCCCGAAGATCGAGTACCACCTCAAGGACGCCATCGGCCGTACCTGGCAGCTGGGCACCATGCAGGTCGATTTCATGATGCCGGGCCGCCTGGGCGCCGAGTACGTGGACGAGAACAGCCAGAAGAAGCACCCGGTCATGCTGCACCGGGCCATCGTGGGTTCCATGGAGCGGTTCATCGGCATCCTGATCGAACACCATGCCGGGCAGTTCCCGTCCTGGCTGGCGCCGACCCAGGCGGTGGTGGCCAATATCACCGACGCCCAGGCTGAATACGTGCAGGAAGTGACGAAAACCCTTGCAGATCAAGGCTTCCGGGTAACGTCCGATTTGCGCAATGAGAAGATCGGATATAAGATTCGCGAGCATACGCTGCAGCGGGTCCCGTATCTGCTGGTGGTGGGCGACCGTGAGAAGGAAAATGGCGCCGTGGCCGTGCGTACGCGCTCGGGCGAAGATCTGGGCAGCATGTCCGTCCAGGCCTTCATCGAGCGGTTGCAGGCAGAACAGTCTGTGTAAGAAAGTCCCGGCCCTGCGGATGATCCGCGAGGGCCGGTTTGATTCCTCTGGGAGATTGCAATATCAGTACCCCTGACAACAAACAGAACCGCAAGAATCAGGAAATCCGAGTGCCGCGCGTACGCGTGATCGGCAGCGACGGTGAAATGATTGGCGTGTTGACGCGTGACGAAGCGCTGTCGATGGCCGAAGAAGAAGGTCTGGACCTGGTCGAGATTCAGCCGCAGGCTGATCCGCCGGTGTGCAAGATCATGGACTTCGGCAAGTTCAAGTTCGAAGCGCAGAAGAAGGCCAACGAGGCCAAGAAGAAGACCAAGCAGGTCGAGATCAAGGAAGTCAAATTCCGTCCGGTCACCGACGAAGGCGACTACCAGATCAAGCTGCGCAAGATGCGCGGTTTCCTGGAAGAGGGCGACAAGATCAAGGTCAACATCCGCTTCCGTGGCCGTGAAATGAGCCATCAGGAACTGGGTCGCGAAATGGCCAACCGGATCGAAACCGATCTGGGAGAGGACATCGTGATCGAGTCCCGTCCGCGCCTGGAAGGCCGGCAGATGGTCATGATGATCGCGCCCAAGAAGAAATAAGGGTTTGACGCGTAGAGCCACCCCATGGGTGGCTTCGCGGTCCAGAACCACGCGCGGCCACGCGGCGCGTGGCCGGACGGGGCGTCGCTCCGTTCAGGTTTGTGGTCGCCTGCAACCCCGGCGCAGCAAACCCCGCCCAATCAAAGGTTTGCAACCATCACAGTTCCCATGCATAATGGGCGACCCCGTTTTTGCGGGGCTGCTGTTTTGAACGGTTTCAAGCTTTTCAACGGCAACAGGACCGGCCTGGTTCCCAATGGGGATCCCGGGCTTACAAGCAGGCAAGGGCACGGACGGAAAGTGTGGCAATGCCACCGCCCTGGTCAGTGACAAAACATCATCAAGGACATTGCAATGCCCAAGATCAAGACCAACCGGGCGGCGGCCAAGCGTTTCCGCAAGACCGCCTCCGGTAAGTTCAAGGCTGGCCACGCCAACCGTAGCCACATCCTCACGAAGAAGTCGACCAAGCGGAAGCGCAATCTGCGTCAGACGAACCATGTTCGTGCAGAAGACGCAGGCCGTTTGAACCGTATGCTTCCCTACCTCTGAGGACTGACCCATGGCACGAGTAAAGCGTGGCGTACAGGCGCGTCGCCGCCACAAGAAAATTCTGACCCTGGCGAAGGGTTACTACAACGCTCGCCGCAAGGTCTTCCGCGTTGCCAAGCAGGCCGTGATCAAGGCACAGCAGTACGCCTACATCGGTCGTAAGCAGAAGAAGCGCAACTTCCGTTCGCTGTGGATCACCCGCATCAACGCGGCTGCCCGCATCAACGGCCTGAGCTACAGCCGTTTCATGAACGGCCTGCTGAAGTCGGGTATCACCCTGGACCGCAAGGTGCTGGCCGATATCGCCGTGCACGACGCAGCTGGTTTTGCTGCACTGGCCGAAAAGGCCAAGGGCGCGCTGGCGGCATAAGTCCATTCCCCGCCGTTGCCGTGCAAACGCAACGGCTGCGGGTAAGGCAATGCATGGGGAAGGGCGCAAGTCCTTCCCCATTCTTTTTTGTGGCGGCGGCAGCCCAACAGGGTGCCGCCCCGACAGCGGTGGCGACGGGGGTCGGCCCGGCGCGCATCGCGAAGGCATACCGACGCGAGGTCCAGGCTATCCATGAGTGACATCCAATCCCTGACCACCCAGGCGCTGGCCGACGTGGCCGCCGCCCAGAGTCCCGATGCGCTGGAAGCCCTGCGCGTGGCCCTGCTCGGCAAGAGCGGCAGCATCACCGCACAGCTCAAGCAGCTGGGCACGCTGCCTGCCGACGAACGCAAGGCCGCCGGCGAAGCCATCAACCTGGCCCGAGACGCGCTGACCAGCGCGCTGGGCGAACGCAAGGCCGTGCTGGAGAACGCCGCGCTCGACGCGCGCCTGGCCGCCGAAGCGATCGACATCACCCTGCCGGGCCGTGGCGCCGAACGCGGTGGCCTGCACCCGGTCACGCGCACCCTGGAGCGCATCACCGAGATCTTCGGCCGCCTGGGGTACGAGCTCTCCGAAGGTCCGGAAATCGAAGACGACTGGCACAACTTCGAGGCGCTGAACTTCCCGCCGCACCATCCGGCGCGTGCCATGCACGACACCTTCTACTTCGGCGATGGCCGCCTGCTGCGCACGCATACCTCCGGTGTGCAGGTGCGCTACATGGGCGACCACGCGCCGCCGCTGCGCATGATCGCGGCCGGCAAGGTGTACCGCAGCGACAGCGACCAGACCCATTCGCCCATGTTCCATCAGGTGGAAGGCCTGCTGGTGGATGAGCATTCGACCTTCGCCGACCTCAAGGGCACCTTGTCCGAGTTCGTGCGCGCGTTCTTCGAGCGCGACTTCGAAATGCGCTTCCGCCCCAGCTACTTCCCGTTCGTGGAACCCGGCGCGGAAGTGGACATCGCGTGGCAGCAGCCCGACGGCAGCACCCGCTGGCTGGAAGTGCTCGGCTGCGGCATGGTGCACCCGAACGTGCTGCGCAACGTGGGCATCGACCCGGAGCGCTACACCGGCTTCGCCTTCGGCCTGGGCGTGGAGCGCTTCGCCATGCTGCGTTACGGCGTGAACGACCTGCGCGCGTTCTTCGAGAACGACGTGCGGTTCCTGAAACAATTCGCCTGATGACGGAATGCCGGGCAGAGCCCGGCACCACGATTGTCGAGGCGACGTAGAGCCGGGCTCTGCCCGGCTGTCGAAATTACGGCCCAGGCGCCTGCGCCGGGGCCCCCCAGGGTGACACCATGAAATTCTCTGAAAACTGGCTGCGCAGCCACGTTCCCACCACCGCCTCGCGCGACGAGCTTGGCGCGGTGCTGACCGCCATCGGCCTGGAAGTCGAAGAGGTCACCGACCTTGGCGCGGGCCTGGACCACGTGGTGGTGGCGCGGATCGTCTCGGCCGAGCGCCATCCCGAAGCCGACCGCCTGCAGATCTGCCAGGTCGATGCCGGGCAGGGCGAACAGTTGCAGATCGTGTGCGGCGCGCCGAACGCGCGCCCGGGCCTGGTCGCACCGCTGGCGATGATCGGCGCCAAAATCGGCGAGCTCAGCATCAAGGCCGCCAAGCTGCGCGGCGTGGATTCCAACGGCATGCTGTGCTCGGCCAAGGAACTGGGCCTGGACAGCGACGCCTCGGGCCTGTTCGAACTGCCTGACGACGCCCCTGTGGGCCAGTCGCTGGTGGAATACCTCGGCCTGCCCGACGCCAGCATCGAGATCAAGCTCACCCCCAACCGGGCCGACTGCTTCAGCGTGCGCGGCATCGCCTTCGACGTGGCCGCCGCGTGCGCCAGTGAAGTGGTGCCGTTCAATGCCGCCCCGGTGGCCGCTGCAGGCAGCCGTGAGCTGCAGATTGAACTGGCCGCCGGTGCCGAAGCGCCGCGCTACCTCGGCCGTGTGATCGAAGGCGTCAACCCGCGCGCCGCCACCCCCCTGTGGATGGCCGAGCGCCTGCGCCGCAGCGGCGTGCGCCCGGTGTCGCTGCTGGTCGACATCACCCAGTACGTCATGCTGGAACTGGGCCAGCCGATGCACGCCTACGACCTGGGCACCCTGCAGGGCAGCATCGGCGTGCGCCGTTCGCGCGCCGGTGAAACCCTCAAGCTGCTCGACGGCCGCGACGCCGCGCTGGACGACAGCTTCCTGGTGGTCACCGACGCCGACCGTCCGGTCGGCCTGGCCGGCCTGATGGGCGGTTACGACACCCGCGTCACCGACGACACCGCCGCCGTGTTCCTGGAGGCCGCGCACTTCGCGCCGGCCGCCATCATGGGCCGTGGCCGCAAGCTGGGCCTGCACACCGACGCGGGCCACCGCTTCGAACGTGGCGTGGACCCGGCGCTGCCGCGCATCGCGATCGAATACGCCACCCGCCTGGTGCTGGACCTGGCCGGCGGTACCCCGGCCCCGGTGACCGAGGCGGTACGCGAAGGCGACCTGCCGGCGACCGCGACCATCGGCCTGCGCCGTGCGCGCATCGCCCGCGTGCTCGGCCTGCAGATTGCCGACGCCGACGTGGAGCGCATCCTGCGCGCGCTGGGCATGGAGGTGGCTGCGGCTGCCGACGGCTGGCAGGTCACCGCGCCGAGCCGCCGCTTCGACATCGCCATCGAAGAAGATCTGATTGAAGAGCTGGCCCGTATCCACGGCTACGACCGCATTCCCACCACCCTGCCGGGCGGTGCCGCACGCGTGGCCATGCCCAGCGAAACCCGCCTGGACGACCTGAGCACGCGCCGCCAGCTGGTGGCCCGCGACCTGCAGGAAACCATCAACTTCGCCTTCGTCGATGCCAACCTGCTCGCGCAGTGGCAGCTGGCCGAGGGCCTGGTGCCACTGGCCAACCCGCTGTCGGCCGAACTGGCGGTAATGCGCCCGTCGCTGCTGCCGGGCCTGGTGGCCACCCTGGGCCGCAATGCCGCCCGCCAGCAGGGCACCGTGCGCCTGTTCGAACTGGGCCGCGTGTTCCACCAGCAGGCCGGGGAGGGCGCGCCGGCACCGCTGGAAACCCAGCGCGTGGCCGCCGCCGTCTGTGGCGACGCCGATTCCCTGCAGTGGGGCCTGGCGACCCGCAAGGTCGATTTCCATGACCTCAAGGGCGACCTGGAATCGCTGGCCGCCGCCTCCGGCGCCGCGCTCAGCTTCGTGCCGTCCACCCGCCCGTACGGCCACCCGGCGCGTTCGGCCGAGGTGCTGCGCGACGGGGTCAACCTGGGCTGGATCGGCCAGATCCACCCGCGCCTGGCCAAGGCCATGGACATCGACGTGGACGTGTTCGCCTTCGAGCTGGACCTGTCCCCGCTGGCCGCCCGCAACCTGCCGCGCGCCAGCGAGTTGTCGCGTTTCCCCTCGGTGCGCCGCGACCTGGCCTTCCTGGTTCCCGAGGCGGCCGCCTGGGCCGACCTGGAAGCCACCTTGCGCCGGGCCGTGGGTCCGCTGCTTCGGCAGGTGACCCTGTTCGACCGTTACGTGGGGCAGGGGGTAGAGCCGGGCTTCAAGAGTCTCGCTATGGGCTTGATTTTGCAGGACAAGTCGCGCACTCTGACGGACCGCGACGTGGATGCGGTGGTCACCGAGGCGGTGGCCGCAATGGAGCGTGAACACCACGCCCGGATCCGCGGTTGAGCGGGCAGCATGGGGGGTAGCAGGCAATGGCATTGACCAAGGCTGAGATGGCCGAAAAGCTGTTCGACGAAGTGGGTCTGAACAAGCGCGAAGCCAAGGAATTTGTCGACGCGTTCTTCGATGTGCTGCGTGAAGCATTGGAACAGGGACGTCAGGTGAAGCTGTCCGGCTTCGGCAATTTCGACCTGCGGCGCAAGAACCAGCGCCCAGGCCGCAACCCGAAGACCGGTGAGGAAATTCCGATTTCCGCCCGTACGGTGGTCACCTTCCGTCCGGGCCAGAAGCTCAAGGAAAGGGTAGAGGCATATGCTGGATCCGGGCAGTAACCGCGAACTTCCGCCGATACCGGCCAAGCGCTACTTCACCATTGGTGAAGTCAGCGAGCTGTGCGATGTAAAGCCGCACGTGCTGCGCTACTGGGAAACCGAATTTCCCAGCCTGGAACCGGCCAAGCGCCGTGGCAACCGCCGCTACTACCAGCGCCATGACGTGCTGATGGTGCGCCAGATCCGCGGCCTGCTCTATGAGCAGGGCTACACCATCGGCGGTGCCCGCCTGCGCCTGGAAGGTGCCGGCGCGCGCGACGAATCGGCACTGAGCAACCAGATCATCAAGCAGACGCGCATGGAGCTGGAAGAAGTACTGCAACTGCTCCGTCGCTGAACCATTTTTCGATCAAACCCGTTATACTTGTCGGCCTGCTGCAAAGCAGGGACAACACCAGCATCATCGGGGCGTAGCGCAGCCTGGTAGCGCATCTGCCTGGGGGGCAGAGGGTCGTCGGTTCAAATCCGGCCGTCCCGACCAATACTGGTTGTACATCAAGGGCTTGCGCCGTACGGTGCAGGCCCTTTTTGTTGCAGTACCCTATTCCCACCCTATACGCTGCTTGCCAGGGCTGTTCGACCGCTCAACCGGGATGCGAACCACGCATCCCCAGCGGTGGGAGGACTCGATGTAGACGAGAGGGGGCATGCTAAGCTGGCCGCCAAATGCGGAGGCAATGGAATGCTATACAGGGGAATGAAGCCGGATCCGGCTGATCTGTCCAAGCCCAAATGCGGTGACTCTGCCTCAACGCTTGGGGTGAGAGTTAGACATGAACCAGGGGCGCCAACGCCGCATCACGACATCGTCGCGTATGCGGGTATAGTGCGGCCACAAGCAGGAGGTATGTCGGTTATTTCTGAACGATATGACGACCTTCCTGATCACAGGTTGCCTTGTAAGTTTGGTGGTCTCGCAGAAGATCACGAACTATTCATGCTACTTCCTTCATCGTTGCCAGCGCAGTTAATCGCACGCGCGGACCGAGTAAACAATGTGCTTCATCGAGCTATCGAACCTGCGTCTGTGTGCCCGGTCGACGATTACATAAGCGCCATCCACGGCACGAAGCCGCTCTGGATCATGGTGGAAAATGGATAGCCTCAGCCTAAACCTAGTGACCTACTATCTCCGGATATTTGAGAGCTTCAGCTTGTTCGATTCCGGTGACCTCGATACTCGGGACGTACTGCTCGCAGAGCTGGACGAGCTTTGGTTGATCATGTCGGCGGACGAGCGCGTCGTTTCTAAGTCGTTGGCAAAGAAGGCTCGTAGCGATTACGATGCATTGAGGAAGCACAGTGCAAGTTCACCGGGCCAACACTTGGCCACCCAGGGTTCAACGCCGCCCGCTGGCCGGTCGTCAGTGTCTCTCTATGCGAGAGGTGCAGATTTTGGCAGAGGGGCGATTTGGCGACGGCGCGCACAGGCGGATGACCGTGCCGCCCGTTCATCGCTAACTGATCGCGTGCAACACGGGACTGCCGAAAAATGAGCGACTTGGATAAGGAGCTCATTTTCAACCGTACTGTGCAGACCGAGTTTGCGGATAGGATTGATGACAGCTCGGATGAAAAACTGAACATCCTCGGGCTTTACCACGCGGGCGCAATGGAAGTGCACCGTTCCGGTGGAATCTGGATCTTCCCAGGGCTGGACGTGAGGGTATCGGTTGAATCAAACAAGAGCGATCCCATTCGGGAATTGGTGATCTTTGTCTTTTTTGATGAGGAACTCGTTGCGCGTACAGAGTTTTCACCGGAGGAGATCAGCGAGGTTGCAGAGATCACGGAGACGGACCTTGCTCAGGGAGGACTTCCGGCTCAGTGGTTCGGCTGGAGCGGTCGCATCGGTGCGCGTCTAATCCATGCTGATAGTGTCATCCGTGTTCGCGTCCTCACCGAACAGGGTGTTATGGCCGGCGGCGCCTTGCGGATCGTCGCGACCGCGACCGACGTGGTGGATGAGCATCGGGCACTCTGATCGCAGTCCTCTCCTGCATGCCGTTTTGGCGCGATGTATTGAGGTGCAGGTCTGAAGAAGTCGCGTCCTGTGGCTTCGTGCATCGAAGCATATCGTTATTGACGTTGATATGCGCAGAGGGTCGTCGGTTCAACTCCTGCCGTCCGTACCAATACCGGTTGTAGATCAAAGGCTTGAACCAAGCGGTTCAGGCCTTTCTTATTTCGTACGCTATTCTCACCTTCAATTACTTGCGCGACAACCACGCGACCTTAGAGGTCGGATTTGCATGGGCATTCGCAACATGGAGACCTGACCTGACTTGGCCTGATATAGCAGAGACACTCTCAATTAGGTCTAATGAGGGGAAGTGGGTTAGATCTCTTAGGAGCGTCAAAGATGCGTTGGAATCGCCCCGTCACTTTAGCCGCACCTGTCGAGGCTGCGCTCGGGTCCCGTCCAATCAAAATTGCGTACCTGGTGCCGTTGGATACACCTGAAACCGCACAGCTAATACTGGATGGGGTGTTCTTTGAGTCCTACTCCAGATGGGCAGGGGCTCGCACCCTCATGGTGCCAATAATGGCTGGTAACTTTCAGGATGAAGGTTTCAAATCTTGGCTTGTCCACTTCGATCCTGATTTCATCTACACGTACTCAAATCTTGCTAGCGATTTGGTCGAGGAAATCGATCGGCTTTGCTCGCCAGTTGCTCTCTTGGCTCATAGGCATGATTACTGCGAAGTAGATCGAGGCTGGAGGTCCTATCTTCCGCGATGGGAGCACTACTTCAGGCCAATGCCCTCTATCAGTACTGCACGTAGTCCTGATCTATATCGCATCTCGCGGCAGGATAGGCGTCAGCCTGAGCTGATGCTATTTACGCAGTACAACGCCGCGCCAACAAACCGCACCCTCGCCGACAATTTTGGCGTTAGCCTCGATCTTCACCATGTAATGCACGAGGTTGCTGGCTTGTATCGGACTCTGTGCCTTACGCCGATTGAATTGCCGGAGAACCTCATAGCGGGAAGTGAGCGCTGCACCTCCGTCGCGGATGCGTTTGCGGCGATAGCCGAGCACCGAGTTGCAACCGTGTCCCAGCTGGCGACGGCGCATAGCGAGGCGGTCGCTCAAGTGCACCATTCTTTATGGGCGGACACCTTTCGCATATTCGTTGGGACTTCGCCACTTGAAAGGATCAATTTCTGGAACTGCAGGAGCATTTGTGCAGGCACAAGTCATGCTGCAACTGCACTAATCGTTGATGAATCCTTCTTTGTTGATGCTCCGCTGCTACAGCAGTTAGGGAAGTACCTCAACAAGAATAATTTCGTTCGACAAGGTGGCGGCCAGAACCTGGTCTCGCTGCATAGCAGTGAGTACTCTCAGGACGCTCTTAACAGCTTTGCTACTTCACTTCGGGCTTGCACTTGGAACTCTGTATCAGTTCCTTCAGTATTTGATAAGGCTGTAATTTTTGAGCCCGATGAGACTGTGCATGAGTTCCCTGCACTTGCGGCATCGGCAGCAGTGAAGATAAGCGAAACCTTTACTCAGTTTAGAGCCGAAGAGCCCGAACATCTCTCCTTTCTGGACCCCAGGTTCAAGTCAGTCGGAAGGGGGCAGTGGATGGTCGAGATCGCCATAGAGCGACACAACAGCCTCTCCAAGTACAGTGATGTTGTCGATACGTGGGAGCTGCCGAATAGGAACCGCGTTACACGTGCCTTTACAGAGCGGTTGGCTAGGGCGACTCGTCAATGTCGTCTCGCACTGCTTCCTACTTCGAAGGAACCTCTCTATGGCAGAGGTCTTGCGACTGAGCCTTGGCTCTTTGACATATCTCTTCCATCAGATGAGACCTTCTTTCGCTATCTGGCGCTGAACTTTCATCAGTACCCAAGCGACGACCTGAGGGCTTCGCTCGCTAAGAGCGGCTACGCAGAAATCCGGGTGTCAGACAAGGGGCAGAATCTGCGGGGCGTTATCGCCATGTTCGGGCAACTCTCAGTGGCATATGAGGTGATCGGCAACGCCTACTGGAGGCGGGTGTTGGACGCCGCAACAGAAGGAGCGGCAAGGCCTCGTACATTTACCCTCGGCAAGCTTCGGAGCATGGCAGTGGACGACAAGGACTCTGTTGCTCGTGTCGCTAAGATCAGCAACTTTAGGGACTCCAAAGAGGCTCAGAAGTACCTCAGAAGCGGGCTTCTCGATACTCTTGAGAATTTGGTCAGATCGAAGGTGTTTTTTCAAGTATTCAACTGGCGATGCAATTACTGCGGTCATGCCAATTCGAAGATGTTTGACTTGATGTGTATCGAGAATCAGTGTTCGATCTGTTCAACGGTTTATCTTGCTCCAATCGACCTCGATTGGGAGTTTGAGCTTAATGAATTTGTGTATAGGTCGCTTAGAGTTGGTGGTGGACTTCCCGTTCTTTGGACGCTCGGTCACTTGTTGGATAGGACATTTTCTGGATCGTTTTGGTTCTTGCCGGAGGTTGACATATATTTGGAGCACGGACGCCCCGAGAAGAATGAGATAGATGCCCTTTGCATGCTGGGGGGGAAGTTCTATGCCATCGAGGTCAAGCGCTCAGTCAGTCTTTTTCTCAATGTAGCAGGATCCATTGAGAAGTTCTGTTCTATAGTCGAGCGGCTGAGGCCTGACGTCGCCATGCTTTCCTTTGAGCGCTATACCCTCGATGGTGAAGACAGTGATCTGGTGAAGGAAAGGCTGGAGAATGTCACCGACGATATCCGTGCAAGGATCGCTCCGTGGACAAAACTCGAGGTGTTAGTTGCCCAGGATTTTGATGGCTTCAATGACGTGCCCTACGATCTTGGCTGGGGAGGACCGAGAATTCGCTCACTGGTGGCCAAGCAGGCTGGTCCACGAGGAGGCTAAACCACATCTTAATGTGGCTGTGGATGCCCGACTCCACCTGTAGGTTTTTCTCGGGTGAACGTAGATGCCCTTGATTGTTGGTACAAGTCAGCAGAGGCGCGCGGTAAGCTGAACTGCGCGACGCTATCGCACGAGGACGTCGCCTGGGCGTACTTCGTGCCACGGCACGTCGTGACCCTCAAGATAGTGTTCAGTCATGGCTGCGGATGAGTGCCCTATCAGGCTTTGAACCTGATCGATTGTCCATCCCGATTCGCTCAACAACGCGCCGCCGAGGCTGCGGATTTCGTGAAAGCTAGGCGGGTTCGCACCATTGATTCCGGCGGCTTCGCGGGCATCTTGAAACGCGCGTGTCAGCTGTTCGGGCATGACCTGCGTGTGGTGCTTGCGCGCGGCAGCGCGTTTGTCCGACGGCCGCGCACGATCGGGCAGTCGGTGGACAACGACAGGCGAAAGCACGGAATCACGTGTCTGCGTCAGCAGGGTGACCAGCTGTTCGCCTACCGGGATCTTCAACTTCACCAGCGTGCTTCCCTCGGTCTTCAGCGGCACCACCCAGAGGAAGCCGTCGCGCACATCGGCGATTTTCAATGACACCACGTCCTCGCGGCGTAGTAGCGTGACTAGCGATAGATTCATTGCGAGGCGCAGCCACGGCTCGGCCTTGTCCCAGATCGCCGCGTAGACCTCCTTGGTCAACCGCTGGCGCTTTCGCTCATGCTGGAACCGGCGCGTGGCCAGTACCGGGTTCGTATCGATCCACCCCTCCTGAACTGCGTAGGCCATGATCCAGCCCAACATGTGCCGGAACTGCTGGCACGCGCGGTCGGACTGGGTCACGGCGCGGATGAACTCGGCGCAATCCTTGACCGTAATGTCTTCCGCCGGTCGGCTGCCCATGCCCGTCTCGATGCGGCGGATCACGCTCTCGTAGACCTCCGCGGTTTCGGTGCCCAGCCACGCGCGGGGATGTCGTGGCGGCGGAAGACCGCGATCGCATCAGCGACTGTCTCGCGCGAGCCTATGACGCGCTCCACCAGGTCGTTGCCGGGCATGAGCACGTCATTCAGCTTCTTGGTGGTGGCGAATGCCTTGGCCTGGTCCCGACCCATGAACGTCTCGACTAGGCGCGGGTGGATCAGCGGATCAATCAGATGAAAGCCCGTAGGCCATTTTTGATGCGCTGATCCACTCAAGCCAGGGACTTCCCTGCACTTCAAGAGGTGGGGCCTCATCCTATCGACCTGTAAGTTGTTGATCTGTATGCGCAGCAATTCGCAGTTTTCGCACGCGAAAATGCAGATAAAATGCCTCTAGGATCAAGTGCGTGGGTGGGTCAGGGTCGATGCCTGGGTGCAGAAGTTCGTCGGTTCAAGTCTGGCCGTCCCGACCAAACTGGTATTGAAATCAAAGGCCTACGCAGCAATGCGCGGGCCTTTTTTTTCGCCCGCTGATTTCACCCTATCGGGCAGCGTGCGGTGGCGGTTCTGCCACTTGAAACGGTCAATCCGGGTAAGAGACCATTCGCTCCAAGGCTGGGGCGGTCCCTTTTTCGTTCCGCGGCTTGAAAGCCGAGCGCCAGATTGGTCGCGCAATGCGCGGAACCGTGGTGAAACCGTTGCAGCGATGCGCGGAATGCATCCTTTAGGGAAATCGATGTCGGTCCAAGCTGCTCCCGAGACCATACACAACGAATTGCTCAAGGAACTTGCCTCGATCTATCGAGGCGGGCAACCGAACGATATCGTCCTGCGCGCGCTACGAAACAAGGCGGACCTTCTTGCGAAGGTTGATGCCGGTGGCGCTCTTGAGGTGCGTGGGCATGTTCATTTGCTGAAGGGCGAGCTTCGTGCGGGTCAAGCCCTTTTTGACCGGGCGCTCAACATGAGCGCAAGCCGAAGCCGATTATTCATTAGATACCTGCAAGGTCTTGAGCATAGTGGCCACATGCAGGCGGTCGCCGACGTCTTCGTCAAGCATCGCGATGTGTTGGAGGGCGTCGCTGACGCAACCAGGCAGGCCATGATCATGCTTGCTGCCCATGGTTACCTGCAGCTGTCGGGTGAGCTTCGCGCAGACCTTGAAAGGATGAACGTGCCCATTGGGGAAGTGACATACACCCTGGCGAGCAGTCGTTGGTGCTCTCCGAGAGGGACGCCATGACTGACGCCGAAACGTCGCCGGTTGTGAGATTTGTGCGTGAATATCTTTACGCTCGGAAAGTAACGACCGCCAAGGTCGCAATTACCACCATTACTGGCGAAGGAAACAGTCCATCTTCCCTGCTCTATGAGCTGTCCGTTGACGTTGATCCGAAGCGGGCGGCAGAGCTTGAGTGGGATCTGTATGGTGCGTTGGAAGAACAGAATTTTCGAGTTGAAGTTGAGCGGAAGCTGTTGTTCGCGCTGACTTCCAATGTGACCGAGAGTTGACGTCTGATGGCAATTTCAAGGGATGAATTGCTTGCGTATGCAGCGTCAACTGCGACAGATGGATGTCGCGAGGTGGCTCATCGATCTTCCATGAGTAGAGCGCATTACGCGGCGTTTCATTCAATGCTGCCACTGGTGGAAATGTTGCCAGCGTCGGTAAAGTCTCGGGGTGCGGAAGTCACTCATGTTGAACTTACCGAGCGTCTCGCCGAGTGGAAGGTGGCAGGCGTTTGCGCGCCGTTGAATCGGTACAAGGACGTCAAGGCGAGGGCGCTGCGAGCAATGGAGGCTGCTAGGGCGAAGCGCGTAGTTGCCGATTATCGACTGGGCCAGGACGTCGATGCCTCAGCATGCACGGCCCAGTCGGAGAGGGTAAGGCAGATATGCCGGGCTGCAGATACCTTGCTGGAAGTGGTCAATGGCGCTTCGGCTGGCGCTGAGACCGGTACGCTCTAGCAGAACCACAATCATGACCCAGGCTGGGGTAGGGCGGGGCGGGTCCCAATGCCTTACGTTAGCGAACCGATTCGGATGGTGCCGAGCGGCCTGGCTTTACCGCCGACGCGATCCTGCGATATCATCCCGCCCACTCGTACTACCGCGGCTGCTGAACCCGGTACTCACGAGAAGAAAATCATGGAAACTGAAAGAAACCGCGCCTGGAGGCGTTCGCTGGCCCGTCAATGTGGCGGCGACCGCGAGGCGAAATGCACTAGGTTCAAGCCTGAAAAGAACTGGAAGCTGTTGTATACGCGTGGATGCAAGTTGGTCCGTGCACGTCAGCTAGGTATCGCTTATCCCATCCGCAGCACTCGGCAACTGTTGGACCAACTGTGACCAACCTGCTGTTCGTCTGCAGCCGCAACCAGCTGCGCAGCCCTACCGGTGAAGCGATCTGGCAGCGTCGAGCGGGCTTCAATGCGCGCTCGGCGGGTACCAGTCCGCATGCACGCAGACCCATCGGCCCAGCGGACATCCGCTGGGCCGATGTCATATTCGTCATGGAACCCAAGCATCAGCATCGGTTGCAGGCGAGCTTCTCGCGGCTGCTCGCTTACAAGCGTTTGCACTGCCTGGAGATTCCTGATGATTACCGGTACATGGATCCGCAGTTGGTGGCGATGCTCGAGGCGAAGGTGACGCTGCTACTGAACTGAGCCGCCCGGAAGAGACGCTTACGTTAGCGGAAATACATAGCGTGGGGCAGCGTCCTCGTCCACCATGTCGATCAGTGCCAGCAGGTTTTTCACTGTGAGGTCTTCCAATTTTCCAGGGCAGCACTGAAGCACCTGGAACAACTTGAGCAGCTCGGCCATTCGGAGGTCGTAGATGCGCAGCATCCTGCGGGCGATGCGGAAAACCTCATGGCTGGCGCGATCTTCGGTGCCGATGAGGCGTTCCACTTGGGAAATGTGGTTGCCCTTGGGACCCTTCGTCCAGATGGCGCACTTAACGTCGTGGACCGTCATTTCGTTGAACGACCTGCCCGAGTAATCAAGTTGGTCTTCGATGTAGGCAACAAGTGCCGCCCAGTGGGCGCTGTCCCAGTCCATCGCATCGGCGAAGACGCCGAGCTCGCTGGCGATATCAATGGTGTTGAGGGTGGGGGCGGCTAAGGGGTCGTATTCCATGGTGGGATTCCTCAAGAAATCGCTGAGACCACCGCCCTACGGACAAGTTTCGTTGGGCGCTGGCGCGTCCTCTGTTTTCGGGCTGCAATCCCGGTCGCCGATTGTGCGGCGACGCGCGGATGCTGCTGTTGCACGCGCAGACTGTCAACGCGCAATGGAGCGATCTGCAAGACTGGATCTCACTTCGCTTTCGCACATCTGATGCAGATGTCGCATCTGCCCTTGGGTAGATCATCGGCAACGGGTCTTTCCATTTGCAACGCGCGGACAGCTAAGCTATGGCAGGCCATTTACGACCGCGCTTGGCATGAGGATGCACACATGACGACAAGACGATTGCGCGCTGAAGATCTGGAAGCGGCCAGCGCCGTGTGCATGGCCTCGTTCATGGCGGCCGTCGCCCCGTCGCTGTCACCGTTGGGCGTGGAGACCTTCACGGGAATCGCCTCTGTGGAGGGATTCGCCAGCCGCATGTCCGATGAGAACGACATGTTTGTATATGAGGCCGCCGGCCGCGTTGTTGGGGTGGCGGAGCTGGTGGGCGGCCAGCATGTAGCCACGCTGTTCGTTCTGCCCGATTGCCAGGGGCAAGGGGTAGCGCGGGCGTTGATGCAGGCGCTGCTCGATTGCGCGCGTGGCGACATTGTTACAGTGCGCGCCTCGCTGGCGTCGGTTCCGGCCTACGAGCGGTATGGGTTCCAGGTGTCCGGGCCTGTCGGGGAGTATGCGGGGCTGATCTATCAACCGATGGAGATGGTGTTGATTCCGTCGTAGGGACACGCCATGCGTGTCTGCTCTTGGTTCCGGGGTCATGAACCCTGGCGAATGTGATCCCGCTTTCACGCCTCCGCTCCTATGCTGCACGCAAATGAACAGGGCGCCCGCCGTGCTGCTGGAGCAGGAAGACAACACCGCCAAGTGGCGCATCTACGAGGCACTGTTGCAGGCCACGCCGGATCTGACCTATGTGTTCGATCTGCAGCACCGCTTCATCTATGCCAACAAGGCGCTGCTGGACATGTGGGGGCTGCACTGGGAAGAGGCGATGGGCAAGACCTGCCTGGAGCTGGGGTACGAGCCGTGGCATGCCGCCATGCACGACGCCGAGATCGAGCAGGTGATCGCCACCCGGTTGCCGGTGCGTGGCGATGTGCCGTTTCCGCACGCCACCGAGGGCGTGCGCACCTACGATTACATCTTCACCCCGGTCATCGGGCCCGACGGTCAGGTGGAAGCCATTGCCGGCAGCACCCGCGATGTGACCGAGCGCAAGCGGCATGAAGAGCACCTGCAGCTGCTGGTGAACGAACTGAACCACCGGGTCAAGAATTCGCTGGCGATGGTGCAGTCCATTGCACGGCAGACGCTGCGCAGTGCGGCAGGGCTGGACGATGCCAGCGACAAGATCGAAGAGCGCCTGATCGCGCTGGCCGGCGCACACGACGTGCTGACGCGGGAAAACTGGCACAGCGCCGATATCACCGAACTGGTGGGTGCGGTGGCGGCGCTGCACGGCGCCGGCGACGGCCAACGCTTCGATGTGCACGGCGAGGCCTGCCGGCTGGACCCGCGCCGCGCGGTGGCACTGTCCATGGCGCTGCACGAACTGGGCACCAATGCGGTCAAACACGGGGCGCTGTCCGCGCCGGAAGGGCGGGTGTGCGTGCAGTGGAAGCGCCACGAGGTGAACGGGCAGCAGCGCATCGAACTGACCTGGCAGGAGCGGGATGGTCCGCCCGTGCATCCACCGGCGCAGTTGGGATTCGGCGCACGGCTGCTGGAGCGTGGCCTCAAGCATGACTTGGGCGGTGAGGTTGAGTTGGCGTTCGAGCCGGGTGGGTTGCGCTATCGGGTGTCGATACCACCGGCGGTAGAGGCCGAGGCGGTGCACCCATGAGTGCCCGCGTGCTGCTCGTCGAGGACGAATCGCTGGTGGCGATGATGGTGGAAGACTGCCTGGTGGAGCTGGGCTACGAGGTCGTCGCGCTGGCGGGCACGGTGGACGATGCGCTGGCAGCGTTGCAGCGGGCGCCGATCGATGTGGCGGTGCTGGACGTCAACCTGGGCGGCACACCGTCGTTTCCGGTGGCCGAGGCGCTGGAGGCGCGCGGCATTCCGTATCTGTTCCTGACCGGCTACGACCGCAGTGCGATACCGGAACCGCTGCGGCACCGCTATGGCCTGCAGAAGCCGTTCCGGATGCGCGATCTGGATCGCGCGCTTCACTCCCTGCAGGCGGCCGGTAGCGCGGCAGGGAGTGGCAATGAAGGTGACGCTGCGGCACTGCGCTGACGGGCGCAGGCTGCGATCGCGTCAGGTAACGGCGCGGATCACTTCTTCAATCAGCACTACATAACAGGCTACGAAATAGACCTTGAGCAGTGCGGGGTGCTGCTTGGAGACGAATGCGCGCATGGCAATTGATGATTGGGTGGGACGTCATCATTGTGACCAAGCTGTGAAATTGCGGCAACGGTCACACATTCAGTGGTGTGACGATCTTTCTGGAAAAAATGAAGCAAATTCAACGAGATGCGCATTGTCCCAAAAGAAGGCTGCCTACCGTTCGTCGGAAAAATCCTACAGACAGCGTGAAGAAGCTCTGCTAGCGCCTGTGAAGAATCCGCCATTTTCACGTGCCGCCTGCGGCCCATTCACGAGTGGGGGACGCGCGGATCGCTAGCGTGAAGGCCTGTCATTCATCCCGATTGGGGCAAAGGAACAACATGATCAAGTGGGCCATCATTTTCGCCATCATCGGCCTCATTGCCGGTGCCTTGGGCTTTGCCGGCATCGGTGGCGCGGCCATCGGCGTGGCCAAGTTCCTGTTCTGGGCGGGCATCATCATCGCCGTCATCCTGTTCCTGCTGGGCATGACGGTGGCCAAGAAGGTCAGTTGACATCACCGCCGGCGCCGCCGCGAGCAACGGCCTGCGGGTGACCGCAGGCGCTCGCGGCACGCTCGGGCGCAGGTCAGGCAGTACCCAGAAGCCGTTGTCCAGGTAGGGCCGCCGAAGAGGCGCGTCTTCCTGCTCCGGCCACGCCGCCCGGCGACGTTCCTGGGCCGCTTCATCGTCATCCTCCTCGTGCGCAGGCATCTCGCCCTCGTCCTGCAACTGCCGCAGCACCGCATCGAAGGCGTCGGCAGCGGAGTCCGCACCCGCCAGATCCAGTTCGCCTGCCTCAGTGGCAGGGTGCGATTGCTCAACGGGTGGGAGTCGCATGGCGCTTGCCGTCCGATAACGCGGAGTTGGCTGGCCACGGTGACCTCGCGAGCCGCAGCTTTCAATCAAACGAGTTGCGGTTGGCGCCCAACCGGATGACTCCGATCAGGCACAGCAATAATCACTCGAAGTAAAACGAAACCCCAAGTCCTGCCTGCAGATCCGGGCTGTTTCGGTCCAGGCCGAGGTCGAAGGAGGCGTCCAGCTGCATGCGGGAGGTCGCCATCCAGGTGAGGCCCGCACCGGCTACTGCTGTGGAGGGCTCGCCGTTGGTGTGGGTGAATCCGGCTTCGACGAACGCGCTCACGGTGTCGGTTACGGCCACGTTGACGCTGGGCGACCATGTAAACGCATCCTCGCCCGCGCCGCGTGTGGCGTTGGCGTACAGCGCGCCGGTCCATCGGTCGTTGAAGGTGTACTCGTAGCTGGCACCCAGTTCGTACTGCGTGCCGCCTTCGCCAAACGCGCGCGACCCCGTGTCGAAACTGCTGCTGGCCAGCAACGCCAGCGCGTGGCGGTCCGAGCCGGTGGGGAGCGCGTATTTCAGGGCAAGGCCGCTATCGCCCGCGCCACGCGTGGTGGTGGCCGGCGCATTGCGTGGCGCCTCGCGCAGCCGGTTCCAGGGGTTGCCGAAAGCCTGCAGTTCCAGGTTCGCACCCAGGCCCATGCGCAGCCGGATATCGGTGCCGTACTGGGTGGAACGCGTGCCATCGTCGTCGCGGTCCCGCGAATAATCGGGCAGGCCCAGCTCCAGCGCGACGCCGCCGCGCGGCAGGGTGGAGGCCGCAAACCCCAGGCCCGGGCGGTCGAAGGCGGGAGTCTCTTCGTCATCCTGCTGCGCCCATGCGGGCAGGGCCAACGTGACCAGCAACAGCCCCATCCAGTTACGCATTGCTACATCCGCGGCGGGAAACGGCAGCAGCTTAGCGGTGCGCCTGCAACGCGCCGTGACGGCACGTTGCAGAGGTCAGTCCGGGCGGGTCAGCGCCAGCAGGCCGTCGAGCAGGCGTGCCGCGCGCGGGCGGCCATCGTCGTCGATCGGGCAGGCCATGGACTGCAGCCAGAAGCCGTGCGCGGCGCGGCGCGCGGCGGTGAGGCGATGGTCATCGCCTTCGCCCGGGTAACGCAGCAGCTGTGCCTGGATCCAGTGCTTGAGCGCCTGCGCGATTTCCGGATCGGGCCGCCCCCGCGGTACGCCTGCCTGCGGGTCGTGCGGCAGCAGGCAGGCGCGGAACAGCGCCGTGACATAGGCGCGCGAGAAGCGCCCATGCACGTCCGGGTCCTGGTCCACCAGCCGCTGCACCGCACGGTCGAATTCGACCAGCGCGCTGGCGAGCGCCGGTGCGTCGGCCGGTTCGCTGGTATCGAGCAACAGGAAAGGACGGCTCATGCGGACTCCTTGGTGCGCGCCGGAAGCGCGCGGGTTACTGCGCGGCGTGTGCCTGTGGCAGTTGGGGCGGGGACGTGCCGGGGTGCGCAAGCACGTCACGCAGCAATGCGATGACGCGCTCGCCCTGGCCGTTGCAGGCCAGCTCGAAAGTGGTCTGGCTGCCGAGTGCGGGCAGCGGGGTATGCAGGATCCACTGCAGTACCCGGCTGCGGTCCGGCTCGATCTGCAGCGCCAGCGTGGCCACGCGTCGTACGATGCCCGGGCGCATGGTCAGAACCCGTACGTCAGTGCGAGCACGGCCGAATCCATATGGTCGCCCACGGTCATCGGGCTGTCCTTGACCGCATCGGAGAGCAGGGTGCGGCGCAGCGAGGCGGTGGCGGTCCAGTGCGGGCCCAGCGGCATGACGGCGGTCAGGTCCATGTACGGTGCCACGCCGCTGCCTGCGCGATAGGCGGCAAGCCCGCTGCGCTGCGCTTCCTGCGCGCTGATGCCGAAGTAGTAGTCGTTGAGGCTGCTGCTGGCGTAGTTGGCGCCAACGCCGGGAATGAGCATGACCCGGCCGGTGGGAATGGGGTAGGCGTACTTGGCATCGGCCGCCAGGCCACCGCCGTGGCCGCTGATGTCGGCCTGCACATTACCCTGCAGCACGCCCCACGGCGCGGAGTGCCGCACCGCCACGCCGGCCATCGCCGACATGCTGCGGTTGGACAGCTGGCGCAGCTGCACATCGTCGGTGTCGTTGCGCTTGAAGCGCATCATGTACGGCGAGGCCAGCAGCGAAACTTCAGTGCTTTCGGTGTTGAACAGCGTGTAGCCGATGCTGCCGCCACGGAAGTGGAACTTTTTGCCCTCGTAGTTGATCACTGGCACCGGCAGCACGTCGGTGTCATAGCCGGCATACGGCGACTTCTGCGCGGCAACGGCCAGGCCCACGCTGCTGCGGGGCTTGGCCCCGGGGGCGGCCTGGGCCAGCACGCTGCCGCTGACCATCAGGCTTGCCAGGGCGATGCCCGCTGCTGCCGTCTTCCGTGAACCAATCTGCATGGGGTCCTGCTCCTGGGGGCGATCAAACCCCCATGATGGCGGCCGGACATTGTCGGAACGTTGCGCCAAGGAGCGCGGTACCATCGGCCCCCTCCGCCCTGTATCTGCACCGCCCATGCGCATCCTGCTGCTCGAAGACGACCCCGAACTGGCCAACGCGATCCAGGCCAGCCTGGGCCGGCATGGCATGGTGGTGGACGTGGTGGTGTCGATGGCGCAGGCCGCCGAAGCGCTCAAGGCCGGGGTGCACCAGGTGCTGCTGCTGGACCGGCAGCTGCCCGACGGCGATGGCGCCAACTTCGTGCGGGTGGCGCGCAGCCACGTGCCCAACCTGCCGGTGATCATGCTGACCGCGCGCGATTCGGTGGCCGACCGCGTGGTCGGGCTGGACGTGGGCGCCGACGACTACCTCACCAAACCCTTCGCGGTGGAAGAGTTGCTGGCGCGGATCCGCGCCATTTCGCGGCGGCCGGCACAGATCACGCTGCCGGTACTGGCACTGGGGCGGCTGCAGTTCGATTTCGTGGCGCGCCAGGCCAGCGTGGACGGCGTGCTGTTGGCCTTGCCACGCCGCCAGTTGCTGGTGCTCGAAGCGCTGGCGCTTCGCCAGGGCCGCACCGTGGCACGGGCAGCGCTGCAGGAAGCGGTGTATGGCTTCGACGATGAGATCCAGTCCAACGCGCTCGATGCGCACGTTTCAAAGCTGCGCCGCGCGCTGGCCGACGCCGACGCGCAGGTGGAAATCCACGTGATGCGCGGCATCGGCTATCTGCTCAAGGAAACTGCATGAAGTTCCTCAAACCCGGCTCGCTGTCCTTCAGCCTGGCCTGGAAGATCTGCCTGATCCAGATGACGATGGTGGCCGTGGGCCTGACCGGCATGGTGTTGATGTATGGCGACCGGGGCGCCGCGTATATCGACTGGAAGACCAGCCAATCGGTGGCCGAGGCGATCCATGTGGATGGCGATGCGCTGCGGGTGGACTGGGACGCGGTCAACGACGCCGTGCCCGATCGCCCCGCGTCGTTCTGGTTTGCCGCCGCCGACGAACAGGGCCGGCGGCTGGAGCAGGGCAACGTGCCGGCCGCCTTCCGCCCGTTGGTGCAGCAGCTGCAGCACGTGGAGCCCACCGACGTGCGCACGCGCACCCATGGCGTGGAACTGGCCATGCGGGTGTGGGTGACCGAACCCGATGGCAGCCGAATCCACGTGATGCTGGGCGGCATTCCGCATCGCGGGTTGTGGCGGCAGATGCTGGTGGTGATCGGCTACCTCGGCGGCTGGATCACGCTGCCGCTGATCGTGATCACGCTGGTGGTAGCGCCGTGGGCGATCCACCGTTCGCTGCGCGGGGTGAACCGGGTGGCCGCGCAGGCCGCCGCGATCCAGATCACCGAACGCGGCCGTGGCCTGGATACCCACGCGGTGCCGCGCGAGATCGTACCGCTGGTGGATGCGTTCAATGCAGCGGTGCGCCGCATCGGCGAAAGCTACGACGCGCAGGACCGCTTCCTGGTGGGCGCGGCGCACGAGCTGCGCATGCCCATCGCCATCCTGGCCACGCGCATTGCCGACTTGCCGCCGGGCCAGGTGCGCTCACGGCTGCAGCGTGACCTGGGGCGGCTGAGCAATATCGCCGAGCAGCTGCTGGACCTGCAGCGGCTGGACCATCACCGCAGCCAGCAGCAGCGCATCGATCTGGCGGCCTTGACGGCGGAAGTGGCCGCCGATGTCGCGCCGCTGCTGATCGACGCCGGCTACGAATTCGCGGTGGAGGCACCGGATGCGCCGGTCTGGGTACGCGGCGATCCCGATGCGCTGCACCGGGTGATCAGCGGGCTGCTGCAGAACGCCATCGCCCACGGCGGCGGGCGCGGCCTGGTGGTGGTGGAACTGCAGGCCGGCGGCGTGCTGTCGGTCAGCGACGAAGGCGATGGCGTGCCCGAACAGGCGCGGCAGTCGATCTTCGAGCCGTTCCATCGGCTGCGCCCTAGTGGCAGTGGCAGCGGGCTGGGGCTGTACCTGGCCCGGGAGATCATGCTGCGCCATGGCGGCAGCATCGTGGCCGAGGAAGCCGCCGGCGGCGGCGCGCGGTTCGTGATGAGCCTGCCGGTGGAGCCTGCCGAGGCCCTGCGCAGCTGACCATCACTGCCCCGTCACTGGCAGCCGGGTCAGATCGAGATGAGTCTTCAATAGCCGCGCGCTGTCTGGCGCATCACTGGCGTTTCATCCTCGAGGAGCACACATGCGCCATTGGCTGCTGTGGTGCGTGGCGATACTGCCGTTTGCGGCCGCCGCCGAACCTGCGTGGCAGGTTAGCGTGGTGCCGTATGCATGGGGAGCCGATGTCCGCGGCGATGCGCAGGTAAGCGGGCTGCCACCGGTCTCGGTGCACAAGAGCTTCAGCGATACGCTGCGCGATCTGGACATGGCCGGCATGGCCGTGATCGATGTAAGGCGCGGCCACTGGGGCCTGCTCTCGGACATGACCTATGTCGATACCAGTGAATCCGCGCGCGTACCACTGTTGGGCGTGCAGGCCACGTTGGAGACGCGGGTCGCAACCGGCGCGTGAGCGCGCTTGGACGCCAGGAGCAGGTCAGCCGCGATTGGGTGGACCCGGTGCTGGGCGTGCGGATGACCTGGGCCCTGAGCGAACGCCAGGGCATCAACCTGTGGGCGGTGGGCAGTGCCGGCGACGCGGTGGGTTGGGACCTGCTGGCCTCGTACGGAGTGCGCATCAGCGAGCACGGCTGGCTGCGCCTGGGCTACCGCTACCTGTCGCTGCGCCAGATCACCCGCCACATGGATTTCGACCTTGTCATGTCGGGCCCCGGTATGGGCCTGGAATGGCGTTACTGAGTCATCCCCTCGGAGAGCACCCATGCGTTTTCTGTCGTCGTTGTACCCGGCGTTGTGCACGTTGTCGTTGTCCCTGCTGCTCGTAAACGGGCCTGCGCAGGCCTGCACGCGCGTGGTGTACTTGGGGAACAACCAGGATGTCATCACCGCACGTTCGATGGATTGGCAGAGCGATATCGGCACCAATCTGTGGGTATTTCCCCGTGGCATTGCACGCACCGGGCAGGCAGGGAAAAACTCGGCGTCATGGACGTCGAAGTACGGCAGCGTCATCGCCAGCGGGTTCGATATTTCCACGACCGATGGGTTGAACGAAGCGGGCCTGTCGGCGAACCTGCTGTGGCTGGTGGAGTCGGAGTATCCACAGCAGCGCAACGGCAAGCCCGGGCTGGTGATCTCGCTGTGGGCGCAGTACATGCTGGACAATTTCGCGACGGTAGCCGAAGCCGTGGCTGCGATGCGCAAGGAGCCGTATGCGCTGGTCACCGACTACCTGCCGGGCGAATCGCGGATGGCGACCCTGCACCTGTCCTTGTCCGACGCCACGGGCGACAGCGCCATCATCGAGTACATCGACGGCAAGCAGGTCATCCATCATGATCGTGCCTACCAGGTCATGACCAACTCGCCGGTATTCGACGAGCAGTTGGCGTTAAATGCGTATTGGCAGCAGATCGGCGGCACCGTGATGCTGCCCGGCACCAACCGCGCCGCGGATCGCTTCGCGCGGGCGAACTTCTACATCCACGCCATTCCCAAGAGCGAAGACCCGGTGGAGGCGTTGGCGAGCGTGTTCAGCGTCATTCGCAATGCGTCGGTACCGTATGGGCTGACCACTCCGGAGGCGCCCAACATATCCTCCACGCGGTGGCGGACGGTGGCCGACCACAAGCGCAAGCTCTATTTCTTCGAATCGGCGTTGACCCCCAATACCTTCTGGGTTGACCTGAACAAGGCGGACTTCTCGCCCGGGGCGCCGGTGCTCAAGCTGGACCTGGGCAAGGGCCAGCGCAACGTGTTTGCCGGCGACGCGCTGGCGCAGTTCAAGCCCACCCCGGCGTTCGCCTTCCTTGGCAAGGAGGATTGAGGAGGAGGGCTGGGCCGGCCTGGGCGACGGCAGGCCGGTTGCCGCCATCGGGCAAGTTCGGATTTGGGGGTAGGACCTGCACCAATATCAGACTAATCCGATAGTTCGGTGCCGGCGTCGGCCGTATGGTGCGGGGCAGGGATAGGCCCCGGAGCGCACCATGAAAATCACCCTGCAACTCGCGGATCGTCGCTGGCGTGTTCTTGATCCCGGCCGCAACGAAGCTGCTGCGTTCGTCGATGGTGCCGTGGCCTTCGACTTCGCCGACAACCTGGCCCGTGAGCAGCATGCCGAAACCGGCCGTGGCATTGCCGTGCGGGTGGAAGTGCACGACGCGTTCGTCGACGTGGTGCGCTACGGCTGAGCCGCGTGGGGATGTGACCCGGCCGCCCGCCGCCGGTCAGCTGCGCGTCGGCTACTTGAATCGCGTATGAAATCCGCGACCTTCGGCCTATAGGCGAAGCGCTCCGCTTGCACGATCCTGTGCCTATTCAGACACAGACCAGAGGCAAGGCATGAGGAGCGAGGCGATGGCGAACGGAACGCAGAAGTGGGTGTGGACCCTGTTGCCGGCGCTGCTGGTGCTGGGCGGTGCCGCACAGGCGCAGCAGTACGACCGGTACCGCGACGATGGCTACAACGAGGGCCCGGTGCGCTGCGAGTCGGTCAAGGGCCGCACCCAGCAGTGCCCCATCCAGGGGCGCGCGCGCCTGGTGCGCCAGATTTCGGGCTCGCCGTGCATCGAGGGCGATACCTGGGGCCAGGCCCGCAACGGCGTATGGGTGACCAAGGGCTGCCGCGCCGAGTTCATTGCCGAAGGCCGGCGCCCGTCGCACGGTGGCGGTGGTTGGGGTGGCAACGGTGGCGGCAACAACGGCGGCGGCTGGGGTGGTGGCGGCCAGGTGATCAGCTGCGATTCCAACGACCAGCGCCTGCGCCGCTGCAACGTGAGCATCCGCCGCGACGCCCGGCTGGTCCGCCAGACCTCACGCACCGCCTGCGTGGAAGGGCGCACCTGGGGCTTCGACCGCGATGGCGTATGGGTCAACGGCGGCTGCCGTGGCCAGTTCGAGGTGAGGTAACCCGGCACCGGACGTGGCTGCGCGGCGCCGGAACGGTAGAGCCACCCCATGGGTGGCTTCGCGGTGCCAGAGACCCACGCGTAGGGACACGCCATGCGTGTCCACGGGGTGCCAGACACCCAAGGGGTAGAGCCACGCCCTGCGTGGCTGCGCGGTGCCGGATGCATCGGCACCGCAACGAACATCAGCCGGGCAGAGCCCGGCGCTACGATGCCAATGCCTGGCTGCCCAGCGTCGGCCAACGCTTCAACACCGCCGCGCGAATGCCCGCCGCATCGATGCCCGCTTCGGCCAGCAGGTCTTCGCGGCTGGCGTGGTGCTGGAAGCTGTCCGGCAGGCCCAAGTGCAGGAACGGGCGCAGCACGTCTTCGGCGTTGAGCAGTTCGGCCACGCCGGAACCGGCGCCGCCGGCCACCACGTTGTCTTCAATGGTGACGAAGCCTTCGTGGGTCTTGGCCAGCTCCAGCAGCAGTCCACGGTCCAGCGGCTTGATGAAGCGCATGTTCACCACGCTCAACCCCAGCTCGCGGCCCACCGCCTCGGCGGCCGGCACGGTGCTGCCGAACGCCAGCAGCGCAATGCGGCTGCCCTGCACGCGCAGCTCGGCCTTGCCGATCTCCAGCGTGGACAGGTCGGTGCCGGCGGCTACGCCGGTGCCGCTGCCGCGCGGGTAGCGCACGGCGGCCGGGCCGGCGTACTGCAGGCCGGTGCTGAGCATCTGGCGGCACTCGGCCTCATCGGACGGGGCCATCACCACCATGTGCGGCACGCAGCGCAGGAAGCTCAAATCCAGATTTCCGGCATGGGTAGCGCCGTCCGGGCCGACCACGCCGGCGCGGTCGATGGCGAACAGCACATCCAGCTTCTGCACCGCCACGTCGTGCACCAGCTGGTCGTATGCGCGCTGCAGGAAGGTGGAGTAGATCGCCACCACGGGCTTGGCGCCCTGGGTAGCCATGCCCGCCGCCAGCGTCACCGCGTGCTGCTCGGCAATGGCCACGTCGTGGTAGCGATCCGGGTATTCCTTGCTGAAGCGCACCAGCCCCGAGCCTTCGCGCATGGCCGGGGTGATGCCGAGCAGGCGCGGTTCGGCCGCGGCGGCGTCGCACAGCCAGTCGCTGAAGATGTCGGTGTAGGTCGGCTTCTTGGCGCCGCCCTTGGCGATCAGGCCCTTGTCCGGGTCGAACGGGCCCACGGCGTGGTAGCCGATCTGGTCGCCCTCGGCGCGCTCGTAGCCCTTGCCCTTGGTGGTCATCACGTGCAGCAGCTTCGGACCCTTGAGGGTGCGCAGCGTCTTCAGCGTGGCCATCAGGGCCGGAATGTCGTGGCCATCGATCGGGCCGGTGTAGTGGAAGCCCATTTCCTCGAACAGCGTGGACGGCACGAACATGCCCTTCCAGTGTTCTTCCCAGCGCTTGACGAAGCGCGCGGAGGGCGACTTCTTCTTGTCGCCCAGGATCTTCTTGCCGCCCTCGCGCAGTGCGTTGAGGGTGCGGCTGCCGGTGGCGCGGCCGAGCATCTTGGTGAGCCCGCCAACCGCCTCGGAGATCGACATGTTGTTGTCGTTGAGGATCACCAGCAGGTTCGGCTCGGGGTCCATGCCACCGGCATGGTTGAGTGCCTCGTAGGCCATGCCGGCGGTCATCGCGCCATCGCCGATCACGGCCACCACCTTGCGGTCATCGCCTTCACGCGCACGCGCGATGGCCATGCCCAGCGCGGCGGAGATGGAGGTGGAGGAGTGGCCGACGCCGAAGGTGTCGAACTCGCTCTCTTCGCGCTTGGGGAACGGCGCCACGCCGTCCTTCTGCTTGACGGTGTGGATCTCGTCGCGGCGGCCGGTCAGGATCTTGTGCGGGTAGGTCTGGTGGCCTACGTCCCACACCAACTGGTCAACCGGGGTCTGGTACAGGTAGTGCAGGGCGACGGTGAGTTCGATCACCCCCAGGCCAGCGCCGAAATGGCCGCCACTCTTGCCTACCGACTCAATCAGGTAGGCACGCAGTTCGTCCGCGATGGCGGGCAATTCGGATTCGTCGAACCTGCGCAGGTCATCCGGATTCTGGATGCGCGACAGGCGGGGATAGCGTGCGGAATCGATCATTTTTATCGCGCTTCTTCTTAAGCGCCTATTTTCGCCCCCAAACCGGGGTGGGGCAAGCAAACCGCCACCGCGGTGAGCAAACGGTGAGGGTGGCTGCGTCAGTTTGACGCAGTTCAGGCCACCAGCTTGGAGCGCTTGGGCAGCTGCGCCTTCAGGAACGCCATCTGGTCGGCCAGGATGTTGCGGTTGGACAGGATCATGTGTTCGATCCAGCTGGGCCGGTACGGCACCGCCAGCAGCGGCATGCCCGCCTGCTGCGGGGTGCGGTCGCTCTTGCGCGAATTGCAGTGGAAGCAGGCGCTGACCACGTTCTCCCAGACGTCCAGGCCGCCCTTGGAGATCGGCATGACATGGTCGCGGGTGAGCTGCGGCCGATTGAACTGCTGGCCGCAGTACATGCACAGGTGCGCGTCGCGGGCGAACAGCGACTGGTTGGACAGGTTCGGGGTAGGGTCCAGGGCGCGCGAACGGGCGTGGCCGCGTGCGGCGATGATCGGGTGCAGGTCGACCCCGCTCTGGATGCCGGTGAGCCGGTTGATGCCGCCGTGAATGTGCAGGCAGGGGTCGCCCAGGGTCCAGGCAACGGCATCGCGCGAGTAGAGGCAGGCGGCGTCCTGCCAGTTGATCCAGTCCAGGACGCGCCCGTGGGCGTCCAGGGACAGCAGCCGTACGCTGCCAGGCCGGTGCAGCGTGGCGATGGGCGATACTTCGTCGACCGGGGCGGACGAGGCTCCGGTATCGATCAGACCTAAGCGTGTAGTGTCTGTCTCCATCGGGAAAACAGCTTATACCCGAATCATGACGAATTGTGTATAGGCGCAAGCGCCGATACGCAATTCGTCATGATTCGGGGCCGCGCATTCCACCTAAACCCCGCGCCTTTGGCGCGCCCCCTTGAAACACGGGCGCCATGGCGCCCGCGTTCCGCGCATTCCACCTAAACCCCGCGCCTTTGGCGCGCCCCCTTGAAACACGGGCGCCATGGCGCCCGCGTTCCGCGCATTCCACCTAATCCCCGCGCCTTTGGCGCGCCCCCTTGAACATCAAGGGGGCTCTCCTCCAGATGGATGGCCTCAGCCTTCGCCGAAGCGGCCGTCTTCCATGGCCATCAGCGAATCGGCGCCGGCCTGGATGGCGGCGGCGTGGCTGAGGGTGCGCGGCAGCATGCGCGCGAAGTAAAAGCGGGCGGTCTCGCGCTTGGCCTGCTTGAAGGCCTCGCTCTGCGCCGATGCGTCGGCGGCGGCGACGCTGCGGGCCCACCAGTACGCCAGCACCACGTAGCCCGAATAGAACAGGTAGTCGAAGCTGGCCGCGCCCAGTTCGTCCGGGTTGGCCGCCGCGCGCTGCAGGGTGGCCATCGTCAGCTTGCCCCATTCGTCGGCCTTGGCGCGCAGCGGGGCGATGAACTCGGCCAGCGCTTCGTTGCCTTCATTGGCCTTGGCGAAGGCCTCGATCTCGGTCAGCATCAGCTTCAGCCCGGCGCCCTGGCTGGCGGCGGTCTTGCGGCCGATCAGGTCCAGCGCCTGGATGCCGGTGGTGCCTTCATACAGCGTGGTAATGCGCGCATCGCGGGCCAGCTGCTCCATGCCGTGCTCGTGGATGTAGCCGTGGCCACCGAAGCACTGCAGGGCGTTGTAGGTGTTCTCGATACCCCATTCGGTCTGGCAGGCCTTGGAGATCGGGGTGAGGAAGCTCACCAGGGTCTCGGCGCGCTCGCGCTCGGCGGCATCGTCGGCGTGGTGGGCCACGTCGATCAGCGTGGCGGCATGCAGGGCGAGCAGGCGGCTGCCTTCGACCAGCGACTTGATGGAGAGCAGCATGCGGCGCACGTCCGGGTGAACCAGGATCGGGTCGGCCGGCTTTTCCGGGTGCTTCGGGCCGCTCAATGAACGCGACTGCAAGCGCTCGCGGGCGTACTTCAGCGCGTTCTGGTAGGCGCGCTCGGACAGGCCGATGCCCTGCAGGCCCACGCCCAGGCGCGCGGTGTTCATCATGGTAAACATGGCCTGCAGGCCCTTGTGCGGCTGGCCGACCAGATAGCCTTCGGCGCCGTCGAAGTTCATCACGCAGGTGACCGAGCCCTTGATGCCCATCTTGTGTTCGATGGAACCGCAGCGCAGCGCGTTGCGCTCGCCCACCTTGCCCTCACGGTCCACCTTGAACTTCGGGGTGACGAACAGCGAGATGCCCTTGGCACCGGCCGGGGCGTCGGGCAGCTTGGCCAGCACCAGGTGCACGATGTTGTCGGTGAGGTCGTGCTCGCCGGCGGTGATGAAGATCTTGGTGCCGGTGATGGCATAGCTGCCGTCGGCATTCGGCTCGGCCTTGGTCTTGAGCAGGCCCAGGTCGGTGCCGCAATGCGGTTCGGTCAGGCACATGGTGCCGGTCCAGCGGCCTTCGATCAGCGGCTTGAGGAACGCGTCCTGCTGCCAGGCTTCGCCGTGCTGCTTGAGCGCTTCGATCGCACCGTGCGAGAGCAGCGGGAAGTTGCCCCATGCCAGGTTGGCGGCGTTGATCATTTCATTGAGCGGCACGCCCAGCGTATGCGGCAGGCCCTGGCCGCCCAGCTCCGGCGCGGCGGTGAGGCCGGTCCAGCCGCCGTCGACGAACTGCGCGTACGCCTGCTTGAAGCCGGGCGGAGTGGTGACTTCGCCGCTGGCCTGGTCGAGCACGCAACCGATCTCGTCGCCCACGCTGTTGAGCGGCGCCAGCACGCTGGTGCTGAAGCGGCCGGCTTCTTCCAGCACGGCATCGACCACGTCGGTGGTCGCGTCGGCAAAGCCGAGGCGGGCGAACAGTGGCTCCACCCTCAGCACGTCGTGCAGGGCGAAACGGATATCGGAAAGCGGGGCGGTGTAGCTGCTCATCGTCAGGTCTCGATCAGATGCAGGGAATCAGGCAAAGGGGCAGGGTGCGTGTATCAGCGCAGCACGCCGGGCAGGCCGGGGGCCTGGTTGAGGGTGCTGCGGTTGTCGATGTCGAAGCTGCGCTGCTTCTTTTCGTTCGGGGTGGCGCTCACCGTGCCCTTGAGCGAATAGGCCAGGGTGCGGTTGCCGGCCAGGGCGTCGGCCACCACGATCCGCGCGGCCGAGGAGGGCTGCAGTTCCACCGTGATGACATCGGCCGAGACGCCGCCGATGGAGATGGCCGGGCGTGCGCTCACCTTGCCCGCGTCCTGGTCGCCGACCTGCATCTGCAGGTCCACGTTGTCGAAGGTCATGGGCATGGAGCTGAAGTTCTGCAGGCGCAGGGCCAGGGTCCAGTTGCCGTTGGCGCCCACGGTCAGCTGCTGCACGCTGGCGGCCGGCGGGGAGACGCGCTTGACGTTGGTGTTGCAGGCGGTCAGCGCAACGGCGGTGCCGGCCAGCAAGGCCACGGTAAGGACGGTACGAAGGCGGTGGAACATGGGCGCAAATCCTCGTGCAGGTGCCGCGTGCGTGGAAGCATACTACGGCGTATGGTGGTTGTGCGGGTGTGTCGAGACCGGTACGCATCGTATGACAATGCGACGTCCATTCAGGTTGCAAAGCGGTAGAGCCACGCCATGCGTGGCTGCTTCTTGTTCAGGCGAAACGGGGCCCGCCAGCCACCCATGGGGTGGCTCTACGCCCGCGCCGGCTCAATCCAACGGCGCCATCACCCTCAACGGGCCAAGGTCATACCCCATCGCCTCGGCCTTGGCCTTCAGGCTGGCGAACAGCGCCTTGTCCATGCTCGGCGAGCGCGACAGGATCCACAGGTACTTGTGGCCCGGGTCGCCCACCACGGCCCACTGATAGTCCGGGTCCAGCGCGATCACCCAGTAATCGGCCCACACCAGCGGCACCCAGGCCAGCCAGTCCGGCACGAAGCGCACCTGCAACTGGCCGGGCTCGCCGTCTACCGGCCGGGCTACGCCGTCGGCCGCGATGCGCTCGCCATCGCCGGTGCGGCAGGCGTTGTGCACGCTGATGCGGCCGTCGGCACGCAGCGCATAGGTTGCCGTGATGTCGCCCACGCACTTCTTCTGGAACGACACCGGCAGGTGCGCGATTTCATGCCACTGGCCGGCGTAGCGGCCCATGTCCAGCGCCGGCACCGATTGCACGGGCTCGGCCGCATGGGCGGTGAGTGTCGTCAGCAGCAGGCCAGCGGCAAACAGGGCAGGGCGAAGGCGCATGGAGGTCTCCCGGCAGGAGGCCAGAGCTTAGGGGGCAGAGGGGAGCGGAGGTGTAAAAGATTCGTCATTCCGCGCACGGCGGATGACTGCTCATTGGACAAGGAACAGGAGGAGCCGTTCGGCTTTCGATGTTCCATATGTGCGCCACATGTCCACAAGTGGAGCGAAAAAGGAACATCTCAGCGGATGCCCAGCCATGAGTTGACCACGCAGTTGCCCCGCCAGCTCTGGATCGCATGGCCACGCGGCAGCGATCAGCCTCGAACCCGCTCAGGGCGCGAATCGCACCCGGCGCGGATCGCTCACCTTGAGCTGGGTCTGGAAGTAGTACTTGCCCGTCGGCTTGCCGTCGGTGATGAAGTCGATGGTCGTGCGGCGCGCAGTGCCCTGCACCAGCACGCGACGGTTGACCAGCCGCTCCACCGGCACGCCCAGCTGTGCCTGCAGGGCCTCGCGTTGCGATGCATCCAGTGACACGTTCAGTGCAAGCTGGTGGCGGTAGTCGCGTTCGCTGTTGAGGTAAAGGCGATGCTCGGTGACGTCAACGTTCTTGACGGTAAATACGAAGGTGCCACTGATGCCGCGCTGCGGATCGTCGTTCGCTGCATGGACGGCCTCGGCGGGCGTGATCCAGCCCGGCGCCATCGGTGCGTTCACCCGGCTCTGATGCGCGCAACCGACGCTGAGCAGCAGGAAAGGCAGAAGCAGGGCAACGCGCATGGGACATCCTTGTTCAATAATGAGGTCTGCATTGTGCAAAAAAAAAGACCCGCATTTCTGCAGGTCTTTTTAGAATCATGGTGGCCGAGGACGGAATCGAACCGCCGACACGGGGATTTTCAATCCCCTGCTCTACCAACTGAGCTACTCGGCCACTTCATCGCTGCGTTGCCGCTGGCGAGGACGCGAATAATACGGAGGTCTGCAGGGTTCGGCAAGCCTTTCGACCAAAAAATTTCACATTCGTTGCTGCGGGCCTGCTGCTGCGGCTTAAGTGATTGATCGCACGTGCGCGCCGCTGATGAATTTTTGTTCATCCCTGCAGGCCGCGCGCAACGTCAGTGGCGTGGATGATCGCCGCGCTCCTCCGGCATCACCGCCAGCAGCACGATGCCGATGGCCATGATGATGGCCGCCAGCAGCAGGGAAGCCTGGTAGGAACCGCTGTCGCGGGCGAGGGTGCCGGCCAGGGCCGGGGCGATGATCTGCGCAACGCCGTAGCTGAGGGTGAGGGTGGCCATCGCCTTGGCCGGGTTCTGCGGGTAGTGCCGGCCGACCACGGTGAGGGTGAGGCTGACGATGCCGGCGAAGGTCAGGCCGAACAGCACCGCGCTGCCCAGCCCGGCGGCCAGCCCGTCGTCCAGCAGCGGCAATACGAACGACAGCGCCTGCAGCGCGAAGGCGAGCATGAGCGCGCGGATGATGCCGACGCGGCCGGCGACGCGGTCCCAGGCGAAGGTGGACGGCACGGCCGCCAGCCCAACCAGCACCCACACGGCGCTGCCGTGACCGCGGAAGGCGGCGGTCTGCTCCAGGATCGCCACAATGAAGGTGGCGCTGACCACGAAGCCGAAGCCGGCGCAGAAGTAGGCCGCCACCAGCAGCCGACGCCAGCGCTTCCCCGGCGGGGGCGGGGCGGCTGCCGCACTCGCGGCCGACGGGAGCGCCGGGGCGGGCATCCAGCACCAGGCGGGCACCAGGAACAGCACGCCGAGCAGACCCAGCCAGCCCCACTGGGCGCTGGAGCTGGCGTACCCGGCCAGCGCTGCCGTGGCCAGACCGGACACGGCAATGCCCAGCCCCAGTCCGGCGAAGTGCAGCCCCAGCCGTGGCCGCTGCCCGTGGGCCAGCAGCCAGTTGAGCACCAGCCCGGACGCCAGCAGCAGGCCGGCGGTGCTGGACAGGCCGGCCACGAAGCGCAGCAGGCTCCACAGCCACGGCTGGGTGGTGGCGCCCATCAGCGCCGTGGCGGCCACCGCCAGCAGCAGGCCGATGCGGTAGAAGCGGAATTTCTGCCGCATGTCGCCCACCCGTGCCACCAGCAGCGTGCCGAGCAGGTAGCCCAGGTAGTTGAAGGTGGCCAGCCAGCCGCCCTGGGCGGCGCTCAGGCCGGCGTCCACGCGCATCAGCGGCAGCAGCGGGGTGTAGGCGAACCGGGCCAGCCCGACCGTGAGCACCAGCGCGCAGATGCCGGCGCCGATGACCTGCCAGGGCTGCAGGGGAGAGGAATGCGGGGAGGGTGTGGACATGCGCGCAGCCGGTGGGGAACGCGCCCATCCTCGGCCAGCGGCGTGGCGGCTGTCTTTCGATAGAATGCCGGATCATGTCGACCAGTCGCCAGCTGCACCCTGCCGCGCCTGATACCCCCTGGAAGGAGGTCCCGGTGCCGCCGCTGCGCGCACTGCCCTGGCCGGTGATGGCGCGCAGCCAGCAACTGGCGGCGGGCGAGCGGTTCCCGCCGCATGCGCATGACTGGAACCAGGTGGTGTTCGCCACCGAGGGCGTGCTGCAGGTCACTGCGCGCAATGCACGCCACGTCATCACCCCGCAGCAGGCGCTGTGGGTACCCACCGGCATGGTGCATCACACCGGCGCATTGAGTGCGGCGGCCTTTCGCAACCTGTACGTGGCCGACGACCCGGCGCTGGGCATGCCAGACCGCTGCGCGGTGCTGGACGTGTCGCCGTTGCTGCGCGAGCTGATCGTGGAATTGGGGCAGGTTCGGCCGGAAGACGATACGGCGTACTACGCGCACCTGAGTGCGCTGGTGGTGGCGCAGTTGCGCCGCCAGCGCCAACACGTGCGGCACCTGCCGTGGCCGCAGGATGCGCGCCTGCAGCGTTGGTGCCAGGCGCTGCATGACCAGCCGGCGGATGCGCGTGGTGTTGAGGAATGGGCGCGCGTGCTGAGTGCATCACCGCGGACCTTGTCGCGGCACTTTGAACGCGAGACCGGCATGAGCCTGCGCACGTGGCGTACGCGCCTGCGCCTGCTGCGCGCGATCGAATGGCTGGCGCAGGGGCGTTCGCCCACCGCGATCGCGCATGAGCTGGGGTATGCCTCGGCCTCGGCGTTCAACTACATGTTCCGCATCGAGATGGGCATGAGCCCGCTGCAGTGGCGCAGGTCGCGCTCATGACCCCTGCATCACGCGCGGGCGGCTAGGTTGTGGCCATGCCCATCGCGGGCTGAACCAACGGGCAGACACCATGAACAACGACAAGCAGAGCGGCAAGCAGCAGGGCGTGCAGGAAGCGCAGCAGGACCGCAAGCAGGACGAGGTCGCCAAGCAGCGGCCGGGCCAGACCGACCAGAAGATCCACGACGCGGAAACGCGCCGGCCGGAGCGCAAGGACAACACGCCCGGCTGATTCGGGTCGCCGCCACGCAGCGGCGCGCGGCGCTAATTCGCGTGGCCTGTGGTGGCGCGCGGGCATGCCACAATCGGCGTCACGCCCGCCGAGATCCGTGCCCCATGAAGATGCTGCTGTCGCTGCTGCTCATTGCGGTATCGAGTGCGCCTGTAATGGCGTCCACGCCACCGGCGCCAACCAGCCGCGAGGCGGCTACGACGATCATCGCCAACCTGCGCAAGGTCGTCGCAGACCAGGGTGTGGAGCGACTGGAAAAGGTGCGTATCGGCGGCATCGACCAATGGGTGTCGATCCGTGGCAGCGACCGGCGCAACCCGGTGCTGCTGATGCTGCACGGTGGACCGGGTTGGGTGGCCATGCCCACGAGCTGGTACTTCCAGCGCGGCTGGGAGGAATACTTCACCGTGGTGCAGTGGGACCAGCGCGGCGCCGGCAAGACCTATGCCGCCAGCGACCCGGCCACCGTCGCACCGACCATGACCCGCGAACGCATGATCGCCGACAGCGAAGCGATGGTGGCCTGGCTGCGCAGCGAATTCGGCAAGGACAAGATCTTCGTACTGGGCCATTCCTGGGGCAGCTACCTGGGCCTGGAGCTGGCGCAGCGCCACCCGGAGTGGCTGCATGCCTACATCGGCATCGGGCAGATTTCCAACGCGCCCGAAAGCGAGCGGCGCGGCTGGGCCTGGACGCTGCAGCAGGCCATGGCCGATGGCAACGCGGAGGCCGTGGCCGAACTGCAGGCACTGGCGCCTTACGCGCAGGGGCGCACGCCGGTGCCGTTGGAATCGCTGTTCAAACAGCGCAAGTGGCTGAATTACTACGGCGGCATGGTCCACAACCGCCGCGGAGGCGATGCCGAGGCGGCGGCGATCAAGCTGTCGCCCGAGTACACCGACGAGGATGTGGCCGGCATCTGGAAGGGAAACGACTTCTCGATGCAGCACCTGCTGGGCGAGGTGCTGACGCTGGACATGAGTACGGTGCGTGAGCTGAAGACCCCGCTATTCCTCTTCGAGGGGCGGCATGACCACAACGTGTCATCGGAACTGGCGGCGCAGTGGTTCCAGTCGGTGAAGGCACCCTCGAAGCAACTGGTGTGGTTCGAACAGTCCGCCCATGAGGTGATGATCGAGGAGCCGGGCAAGACGTTGCTGACGCTTGTGCAGCAGGTTCGACCCATCGCCGAGCGGGCAGGGGACGCGCCGCGTTGAGGCGGCGCGCGTGCGCTGCTTCACTCCGAACCGGCCGCTGCTCTGGTCAGTGCTTCGGTCACCAATGCTTCCAGCAGCGGCTTCGATACTGCCTGCATCTCTGCGGCGACCGTAGGTTGCACGGTTCTGAATCTGGCCGCATACGGTGAGGCGGTGCCGTGGGCTGCCAGCGAGCTCAGCTCGGCCGCACTGAAGTGGCGCGCATACAGCGATGCCAGCGTGTGCTCCCAGCGCTGCTGGTAGGCCGGCAAGGCGCGCGCGATCTCCGCCCGGAGCCGCTGATCGGCCTGCGCTGCGCCATGCTGGTTGGCCAGCGCGCCGAAGGTGGTAGTGCCGCGCCCGACGTCGTACGCCAGCGACTCCAGACCCGCACCCATGTTGAAGCGCTTGACCAGCGCTTCGGAGGGCGATGCGCCGGGTGCTGAGACTGGCGCGGACGGCGTGGAAGCGGTGGCGGCAGCGGGAGGGGGGCTGTCGCACCCTGCCAGTAGCAGCGCTGTTGCGATGCAGGTTGCGCGAAGTGCAGACGTCCGTTGACGGTGATTCATGTCGAACGCCTAGTTGGGCATCGTCGGGATCGAGGCGAGGTCGACCAGATAGTTGCCCGCCAGTTGGAACTGCTGGGCCGGCGACGAGCGCGGAATATGGATGATCTGCTGGTTGCCGTAGACCTCCCGCTCCAGCGCCAGCGTCGAGGCATCGATGATGCGCGGGGCGGGCGGGGGAATAAAGCGGTCGGCGGCGGAGGCGGGCGCGGCGGCCATCGCCAGCACAACGAATGCATATCGAATCACGTTCGGGTCCTTGTGAGAGTGTGTTCGGTGTCCATGCGCGACCGGCAGGCGCCGGCAGCGCCGCATTGTGCGGTTGGTCGGGGGTGTCTGGCGAGACCGGCCGACCGGGCCGGAAATCATTTGCTCAAACTACGGCAATGCCGTATAGTACTTCCATGTCTTTACTGACGGTCATCGAGTCGCCGCTCTTTACCAGGTACTGGCCTGACTACTGGACGGCGGAACAGCACGCAGAGTTCGTGGCGTTCATCGCCGGGCATCCAGAGGCCGGAGACGTCATCAAAGGATCCGGCGGTTGCCGAAAGGTGCGGTGGGCCGGCGACGGAAGAGGGAAACGTGGCGGCGTACGCGTCATCTACACCCTGCGTCTTGCCAGCGGTGCAGTCGTTGCCTTGACCATTTATGGAAAGGGCACGGAAGAGAACATTCCTGCGCATGTCTTGCGCGAGTTGGCAGAGGAGCTTGGTCATGCCGAAGAGTGAGAAAGTACTGGAGGCACGCGACGCCAAGCGCGATATCGGCGCCGAGTTGCTGGCGTCTGTCCGTGCCATCAAGGCAGGCAAGGTGGGCAAGGTGAACATGGTTCCCGTGTCCATTGCGGCCGAGGCGCGCCAGCGTTTGGGCCTGTCCCAGGCGCAGTTTGCAGGCATGCTGGGTGTTTCGGTGCGAACCTTCCAGGATTGGGAGCAGGGCCGCCGGGAGCCTTCTGGTGCGGCCAGGACGCTGTTGAAGATTGCCGCCATTCGCCCGGATGCGGTGCACGAAGCGCTGGCAGTCTGAGGCGTGGAGCCACGCCGTGCGTGGCTTCGCGGCAATGATCGGCATCAGGCGCAGCGACGCATGGCGTCGCTCTACGGTGGCATTGCCACCGACCCAAATAAAAAGCCACCCGTCGGGTGGCTTTTTTGTCTGCTGTCGTCCAACGGACGCCGGCAAAAATGTGGTGGAGCCAAGGAGGATCGAACTCCTGACCTCGTCGATGCGAACGACGCGCTCTCCCAGCTGAGCTATGGCCCCATGTGTGCTGCTACGCGGCGTGGGTGCCGCGATGCGGGCAAGTGTAGCGCCCGGTACCCCGCGCTGCCAATAGTCTCGCGCTTCCTCTCGATCGAGGATGTGCGTCGAGCGCGCGTGGTGGCTTGCACGAGGTTCGGCGACAACCGGCGCCGCAGCTCTGGTTCGGCAGGATCTGCGGCAATTCGACCCTAAGGCCCGGGACAGCGGGGCCGTGTGCGGCAGGGCGGGGCGCAACTTGAGCGGATTTGCGGCTTTTCTGAACAGGAATCCGGCTTTGTGAAGATGCAACCGGAGGACATTCCTTGCAAATCAATTGGTTAGCCAAAACGAAAGGTTAGAGAATTTTGGCTTGTTTTACGTAAAGAGGACCAGATCGGTGCCGATAAGAAGTGTGACGCAACTCTCACACTACCTTCCCCTCGAGTACCAACGATGACGACCCGTGCCGCCACCGTTTTCTCCACCTCCATTGGCGCGCGGCTGGCGCTGTTGATGGGTCTGATCACCACCGTGGCCTTCGTGGCGCTGGCGGTGCTGATCTACCGCCAGGCCGCCACCAGCTACCAGCAGCGCGTTGAAGCCGGGCTGCAGTCCTCCACTGAACTCATGCGCGACTCGGTCGAGCTGTACGACCGCAGCCTGAGCGACAGCACCGAGCGCATGGCCGGTATCTTCCGCGGCATGCTGCCGGCCGGCGACGTCAGCGTGGATACCGCAAAGACCGTCACCGTGGGAGAGCGCCAGACCCCGACCCTGCGCCTGGGCACCGAAGTACTCAACCTGCAGGACGCGGCGGTGGACCGCTTCGCCGAGGCCACCGGCGGCGGTGTCGCCACCGTGTTCGTGCGCGATGGCGATGACTTCGTCCGCGTGTCCACCTCGGTGCGCAATGCCGAAGGTGCGCGCGCCATGGGTACCGTGCTCGACCATGCCAGCCCGGCCTACGCCAAGATGATCGCCGGCGAAGGCTTCACCGGCCCGGTGCGCCTGTTCGGGGTGGACTACATGACCCACTACATGCCGATCAAGGATGCCGCGGGCGAGGTGGCCGGCATCGCGTTCGTCGGCCAGAACTACACCCAGGGCCTGGCCGCGCTGAAGGCGCGCCTGCGCGATTCCAAGCTGGGCAAGGAAGGCCACTTCCTGGCCGTCAACACGCGTGCCGGCGAGCAGTTTGGTGCCGTCGTCGCCGCCTCCGCCGGCGAAGGCGAGCTGCTGTCGGCGCTGGCGGACCCGGCCGACCAGGCCGCGCTCGACGCGCTGCTGGCCGGCAAGGCTACGCAGGCCACGCTGCGTCTGCGCACCGCGCAGGGCGCACCGGCGCAGACCTACTTCGTCAGCGCCCAGACCTATGGCCCGTGGAAGTGGACGGTGCTGGGCCTGGAACCGACCTCGGTGCTGCAGGCGGTGCTGCACAAGCTGATGCTGCAGATTGGCGTGGTCTCGGGCCTTGGCCTGCTGGCGGTGATCGTGGCGCTGGTGCTGGTGGTGCGCCGCCTGCTCACCGTGCCTTTGGCCCAGGCCGGGCAGGTGGCGCGCGATGTGGCCGCCGGCCGCCTCGACCAGCGCATCGTGGTGCGCAGCCAGGACGAGGTCGGGCGCCTGATGGGGGCGCTGCAGCAGATGCAGGACAAGCTGCGCGAGATCATCCAGGCGCAGAACGAGATGAGCCAGCGCCACGCTGAAGGCGCCATCAGCCACCGCATCGACGCCAGTCGGTTCGAGGGTGAGTTCGGCACCATGGTGACCGGCACCAACGAACTGGTCGCGGCCCACATCTCGGTCAAGATGCGCATGGTCGACCTGGTGCGCCGCTATGCCGATGGTGACCTGTCTCAGCCCATGGAACAGCTGCCGGGTGAAAAGGCGCGCATCACTGAGGCGGTCAATGGCGTGCGTGACCGCCTGCAGGCGATCAATGGCGAGATCAAGCACCTGGTGGCGGCCGCTGCCGCCGGCGACTTCAGCGTGCGTGGCAACGCCGATGCCTTCCAGTACGACTTCCGGGTGATGGTCGAAGGCCTCAACGCGTTGATGGTCACCGCCGACCGCAACCTCGGCGCCCTGTCCGGCCTGCTGCGCGCGCTGGCTGCGGGCGACCTGCGTGGCCGCATCGACGGCCAGTTCCAGGGCGTGTTCGCCACCATGCGCGACGACGCCAACGCCACGGTGGCGCAGCTGACGTCCATCGTGGGTGGCATCCAGCAGGCAGCGGTGTCGGTGGCGACCGCCTCGGCGGAGATCGCGGCGGGCAATGACGACCTGTCGCGCCGCACCGAGCAGCAGGCGGCCAGCCTGGAAGAATCGGCCGCGTCGCTGGAAGAGTTGACCGCGGCGGTGAAGCAGAATGCCGACCACGCCCGCCGTGCCGACCGCCTGGCCGTTGAGGCGGCCGAGGTGGCGGTGCAGGGCGGCGCGGCGGTGGCGCAGGTGGTGGAGACGATGGGCGGCATCGAGGCCTCGTCGAGACGCATCGCCGACATCACCTCGGTCATCGACGGCATCGCGTTCCAGACCAACATCCTGGCGCTCAATGCGGCCGTGGAAGCGGCGCGTGCGGGCGAGGAGGGCCGCGGCTTTGCCGTGGTCGCCTCCGAAGTGCGCGCGCTGGCGCAGCGTTCGGCCAACGCGGCCAAGGAGATCAAGGGCCTGATCGAGGCCTCCGTGGCCCAGGTGGCCGATGGCAGTGAACTGGCCAGCCAGGCGGGGCAGACCCTGCAGCGCGTGGTGGCATCGGTAGGCGAACTGGGCGGGCTGATTGAAGAAATCGCCAGCGCCAGCCAGGAACAGGCGGCAGGGATCGAGCAGGTCAACCAGAGCATCGTGCAGATGGATGGTGTGACCCAGCAGAACGCTGCCCTCGTCGAGGAGGCTTCGGCCGCTGCGCGCGCATTGAACGCGCAGTCGGCCGAGCTGCAGCAATCGGTCGGGCGCTTCCGCCTGGCCGACGCGCAGCCCGCGCGCAAGGAGCGCGTTGCGGCCTGATCGGGCGCGGGGGGGGGGGGGGGGGGGGGGGGGGGGGGGGGCCCCCCCGCCCCCCCCCCCCGGGGGGGGGGGATGGCGGGAAGAAAAGAAA
>NZ_JBLZQD010000016.1:84974-92520 GCF_049199305.1 Stenotrophomonas sp. PD6
ATGACTGACGCCCTGCGTACCCGCGCCGCGGCCCTTGCCTTCGGTATCGGGGGGGGGGGGGGGGGGGGCGGGGGGGGGGGGGGGGGGGGGGGGGGGGGGGGGGGGGGGGGGGGGGGGGGGCCCGGGGGGGGGGGGGGGGGGGGGGGGGGGGGGGGGGGGGGGGCGGCCGCCCCCCCCCCCCCCCCCCCCCCACCGCCGGATCAAAGGTGGGGGGTTGAAATCCCCTTGAAACATCTGCGCAATACCGTGCCGCATCGCTGCGCAATCAGCGGTGCCGATGTTGTGCATCCGCGTGCGCCCGCACGCCACCCCAGCTCCGTACCCCGAGACCCTTGAATGTCCGCCCATCGCACCACCTCCGCTTCGGCTGCACCCGCCTTTTCCCGCACTGCCCGGCAGCCGCGCCCCCACGCGCTGGCGCTGGCGTGCATCTCGCTGCTCGGTCTGAGCGGCGCCGCGCTGGCGCAGGACGCCAGCCCGACCTCGCTGGACGCGATCACCGTTACCGCCGACCACCGCGAGCGCAACCTGCAGGAAGTTCCCGTCTCGGTCGGGGTGGTGCAGGGCGAGCGCCTGCGCGACTACACCGCCGGTGGCGATGACACCCTGCTGGCCCTCAGTGGCCGGGTGCCGAGCTTCTACGCGGAAACCACCACCGGCCGCATCTTCCCGCGCTTCTACATCCGCGGCCTGGGCAACATCGACTTCTACCTGGGTGCCTCGCAGCCGGTGTCGATCATCCAGGACGACGTGGTGCTGGAACACGTGGTGCTGAAGTCCAACCCGGTCTACGACGTGGACCAGGTTGAAGTGCTGCGCGGCCCGCAGGGCACGCTGTTCGGCCGCAACACCACCGCCGGCATCGTCAAGTTCGACAGCATCAAGCCCAGCCAGGAGTACAGCGGCCGCGTGCAGGCCAGCTACGGCACCTACGGCAGCGTGTCTGTCGATGGTGGCTTCGGCGGCCCGATCAACGACATCGCCTCGTTCCGCGTGTCGGCGTTGTACCAGCACCGCGACGACTACGTGGACAACACCTACACCGGTCCGAGCGCCGACGGCACGGTGTCCCCGAAGAAGAACGCGATGGGCGGCTTCGACGACCGCAACGTGCGCGCCCAGCTGCTGCTGCAGCCCAGCGACAACTTCTCGCTGCTGGCCTCGGCGCATGCCCGCGACTACGAGGGTACCTCGACCCTGTTCCTGCGCAACGCGATCACCAAGGGCTCCAACACCACCGACGCGCCGCGCGACAAGGTGGCCTATGACGAGGCCGACAACAACCCGCAGGCCTACAAAACCTATGGCGGCTCGGTCAAAGCCGTGTACGACTTCGGCAACATCTCGCTGACCTCGATCACCGCCTACGAAACCACCTCCGGCTACAGCCGCGGCGACACCGACGGCGGCGCGGCGGTCAACTTCCCGGTCAATGGCGTGCCGAACGGCTACGGCCAGTCGATGGGCCAGATCCGCGACCTGGACCAGTGGACCCAGGAAGTGCGCCTGGCCAACGCCGATGACAACCGCCTGAAGTGGCAGGTGGGCGCGTTCTACTTCGACGGCCGCGACACCACCGATTTCTACCAGCGCGCCTGGTTCCTGCAGGGCGCCGCACGCAACCCGAACAACTGGGTGCGCCTGCGCAACACCAACACCTCGTGGGCAGGCTTCGGCCAGGTCAGCTACGACGTGACCGACAAGTTCACGCTGACCGGCGGCCTGCGCCAGACCCGTGACGAGAAGCGTACGCGCCTGCTCAAGACCGCCGACACCGCCGCTGGCGTGGTCACCTACCGCGGCCGCACCGATGTGAGCATGGCCGATACGACCCCGAGCTGGGACCTGAGCGCGATGTATGCGTTCAACCCGCAGGTGAGCGTGTATGCCAAGGTGGCGCGCGGCTTCCGTGGCCCGACCATCCAGGGCCGTTCGGCGGTGTTCAACGCCGACTTCACCACCGCCGATTCGGAAACCATCCTGTCGTGGGAAGCGGGCGTCAAGAGCAGCCTGTGGGACAACCGCCTGCGCGTGAATGCCACGGCCTTCACCTACACGGTCAACGACATCCAGCTCAACGGCAACGACTCCAACGGCAACGGCGTGCTGTTCAACGCCGACAAGGCCAAGGCCTACGGCCTGGAGGCAGACATGGAGTTGCGTCCGATCCCGAACCTGAGCCTGAGCGCCGGCGTGAGCCTGCTGCACAGCGAGATCCAGGACGATCGCGTGTATGCGCAGGTCTGCGCGTTGAACGGCGCGGTGGTGTGCACGGTGAACGACCCGACCATCAAGGTCGGTGCCAACACCTTCGCGCAGATCAACGGCAACCCGCTGCCGAATGCGCCGAAGTACAACCTGAACTTTGCCGCGCGCTACGACATTCCGGTGAACGACAGCGATGTGTTCTTCGTCTCCACCGACTGGAACAAGCAGGGCTACACCAGCTTCGTGCTGTACGACTCGGCCGAGTTCAACTCCAAGGGCAGCTTCGAAGGCGGCCTGAAGCTGGGTTATTCGGGCAACTACGGTGCATGGGAAGCGGCGTTGTTCGCGCGCAACATCACCAACGAGAAGAACCTGAAGGGCGTGATCGAGAACTACATGGCGGCGGTGTACAACGAACCGCGCACCGTGGGCGTTTCGTTGAACCTCAACTGGTAATGAAGTAAATGAAAAGGCCCCGCGCGAGCGGGGCCTTTTTTGCAGGTGGAGCAGCCACCCATGGGGTGGCTCTACGGCCCAACGGCGCCGTAATACCCGGTAGAGCCACCCCATGGGTGGCTGCGCGATATCAACCGGCAGCAGGCAACAACGGCGCCAGCACCGGCTCCAACACCGCCTGCCGCCAGCCGGCCAGCGCCTGCGGCCACTGGCGGCTTTCCAGATAGCTTTCCAGGTGCTTGCGCGACGCCAGCACACCGTCGGGCAGGCCCAGTTCGGCCGTGCGCGCGCTGACCGCATCCTGCAGCCGCTTCAGCGCCTGCTTGTTCGCATCGGTGGCAGGCAGCGCCAGCGGCGCCTCGGCTTCGTCGTGCTGCGGCGTCACCAGCGCGTCCCAGACCTGCGCGGCCAGCTTGCGCGGCGCCTTCGGGAAGCCTTCCATCAGCTTGCCCAGCGCGTCGGCATCGGCCGGCGGGGTGCGGGCGAGCACGGCGGCCAGTTCGTTGTCCAAAATCCAGCTGCGCGGCTTGTCGCTGGCGCGGGCCTGCACGTCGCGCCAGCGCAGCAGGCGCAACAGGCGCAGCTGCGCCGGGGCGTCCATGAACTGCGCCGAACGCATCGCCACGTGCGGCCAGCGTTCCTCATCCTGTTCAACGCTGGCCAGCAGCCGTTCGGCATCGTCCTGCAGCCACTGGCGGCGGCCCAGTTCGCCCAACTTGGCATCCACCGCGTCGTGGATGGCAAACAGGTATTCCACGTCGTCGGCGGCATATTCCAGCTGCGCGTCGGACAGCGGGCGGCGCATCCAGTCCGAGCGGGTCTCGCCCTTGGCCAGGGTCACCCCGGTGATCGCGGTGACCAGCTTCTGGTAGCCCATGCCGCCACCGATACCGGCCAGCGAGGCGCCGATCTGGGTGTCGAACAGCGGGCGCGGCAGCACACCGCAGGCGACCTTGAAGGTCACCAGGTCTTCGCTGGCGCTGTGCATGACCTTCAGGATGGAGGTGTCGGCCAGCCACGGCGCGAGCGCGGCGGTCATGCCGGGAATGAGCGGGTCGATCAGCAGGATTTCATCGCCGACCGCCATCTGCACCAGCGCGAGCTGGGGCCAGTAGGTGCGTTCACGAATGAACTCGGTGTCCAGCCCGATGCGGGTAGGGCGCTGGCGGTAGCGCTCGTCCAGCTCCGCCGGGGTTTTGATCCAATAAGCCACGTAGGGGTTCCGTCGACTGCAGGGTTGCTCAGGTGGGGCAGGATAGCGCGCCGCGATGGAGCCGCGCGCCGTTATGATGAACCCGTCGCCACGCGCTGCGGTCCTGATGCCTCGCCGCGCCCTGGCTTTGCCCGAGGAACCCGATCTTGCGTGCCACCGGTTCTCTTCCGCTGTTGCTGGCCCTGTTGCTGGCCACCACGACAGCGTGTTCCCCCGATGCGCCGCCGCCGCGCCCCGCTGCCGCGCGCCCGGCCGCGCCTGCGTCGCCCGCCGCCAAGGCAAAGGCGCCGGCGCCGGCCCAGGTCACCATCGGCGGGGAAGACGCGGCCGAGACCGAGCAGCGCTGGCAGCCACCGCCGGTAACGCTCACCGATGCCGGCGTGGCCCAGGCGCGCCGTGATGCGGCCAAGGCGTTCGCCGAGGGACGGCTGTATGAAACGGCCGAAGACGCCATTCCGATCTGGCTGGCGTTGCTCGAACGCGACCCCGCCGACCGCCAGGCGCAGGCCGGCCTGAAGCGCGCCCAGCAACGCCTGCTGTACGAGGCGGCGGCACTGCTGGTGCGCCCCTTGAAGCAGCGTGAGGCGGTGGCCGAGGCCAGCCAGATCGCGCTGGTGCTGCTGACCCTGGCGCCGGATGAGCCGCGCGTGCGCCACCTGCAGTCGCGGGTGGAGATCGCCCAGCGGGTGATCGCCTACAACCGGGCCGGCGAAGACGACCTGCGTGCCGACCGCATCGGCGAAGACGGCGACGGGGCGATCCCGAATTTCCGCGAGGCGCTGTCGCTGGATGCGCACAATCCGCGCGCCCGCCAGGGTCTGGCAGCGGCCGAGAGCGCGCTGATCCGGCGCGCCGAAACGGCCGCGCGTGCCGCGGACTTCACGTCGGCCGGCACCTGGTTGTCGGAAGCGGCCAAGGTGCGCGATTCCGCGCCCACCATCGTGGAGGCCTTCGAGCGGGTGGAGAAGATCCGCGCCGAAACGCTGGTGCGCCTGCGTGACGAGGGCCTGCGCGACCTGGCCACGCCGCAGGGGCTGAAGCCGGCGCGGCAGAAGCTGGAAGACGCGCTGCGCATCGCCATGCCGGGCGACCCGGTGGTGGCCCAGCTGCGCGAACGGATCGAGCTGGTCACCCATTACGGCAGTTTCCGCCCGCGACAGGTGTTCAGCGATGCGCTGCGCGACGGCGGGCGCGGACCGCAGATGATCGTGGTGCCGCATGGCGGCTTCCAGATGGGCGCGGGCGACAGCGAACCCGGCGCCAGCGATGCGGAAAAACCCTCGCACTACGTCCGCTTCGAGCGCGGCTTCGCATTGGCCATCACCGAGGTGACCGTGGCCGATTACCGGCGCTACGTGACGGCCACCAATGCGCGCCCGCGCGCCACCCGCCGCGGCCACTCGATCATCTACGACGAACGCAGCGGCAACTTCACGCGCAGCAGCGGGGTGGACTGGCAGTCCGGCTATGACGGCAGGCCGGCGATCGCCAATTCGCCGGTCATGCACGTCAGCGTGCGCGACGCCGAGCACTACGCGATATGGCTGTCCGAACAGACCGGGCGCTCCTACCGGCTGCCCAGCGAAGCCGAGTTCGAATATGCGCTGCGTGCCGGCAGCAGCGGCCGCTACCCGTGGGGCGATGCGGGCACGCCGCCGCCGCGTTCGGGCAACTTCACCGGGGCCGAGGACGTGTCGCCGTCCGGGCGCCGCTGGTTCAATGCGTTCGTCGGCTATGGCGACGGCTGGTGGGGGCCGGCGCCGGTGGGCAGCTTCGAGCCCAACGCCTGGGGCCTGCATGACATGGCCGGCAACCTGAGTGAGTGGGTGGCCGACTGCTGGCATGCCAGCTACCGGCGCGCACCGGCCGACGGCTTGGCCTGGTTCAACCCGGGCTGCCGGCAGCGGGTGATTCGCGGCGGCAACTGGGCCAATGCGCCCGAGCAGACCCGCGCGGCCTGGCGACAATCACAGGATTCGGACACGACCAGCGCCAGGATCGGGTTCCGCCTGGTGCGAGGTATCTGATACCCCGGCTTGGCGCTAGGATTGCCCCGAATGCCGGCAGGGTGTGCCGGCCAAATCAGGAACCCACAGGATGAGCAGCGATCCGTTTGGCGGTCAGCAACAGCAACGGGGGCGCCGCCCAGGCCTGTTCGGCAACATCCGCTGGTGGGTGCTGCTGGCGTTCGCCGGCTACGCCGCGTTCTACTGGTTCTCCAACCGCAGCGTGGACCCCTATACCGGCGAAAGCGTGCTCATCGACAGTTCCCTCGACGCCGCCCAGGAGAAGGCGCTGGGCCTGCAGGCCTACCAGCAGATCCTGGCCGAGGAGCGCCCGCTGGATCCCAATGCGCAGATATCGCGCGATGTGCGTGCCATTGCCGAGCGACTGATCCGCAAGGTGGACGTGGTGGAGACCGCGCTCGCCGAGGAGCATGGGCTGAAGCCGGGGCACTTCTCGCGTGATTTCGAGTGGGAGGTCAACGTGATCCAGTCCGACCAGGCCAATGCGTTCTGCCTGCCGGGCGGCAAGATGGCGGTGTATACCGGCCTGGTGCCGGTGGCGCGCACGGCCGATGCGATGGCGGTGGTGATGGGCCATGAGATCGCCCACGCGCTGCTGCGCCATGGCGCGCAGCGCATGGCCCAGCAGAAGCTCACCCAGATCGGGCAGATGGCCGGCGCCGCCAGCGGCATGGACGTGCAGCAGCAACAGATGATGATGTCGGCGATGGGCTACGGCTACCTGCTGCCGTATGCGCGCAGCCACGAAACCCAGGCCGACGAAGTGGGGCTGATGCTGGCCGCGGCCGCCTGTTTCGACCCGCGCGAGGCGGTGCCGTTATGGGAACGTATGGGGCAGGCCAGCGGCGGGCAGGCACCGCCCGAGTTTTCCTCGACCCACCCGAACCCGGGCACGCGCATCCAGAACCTGCAGGCGTTGATGCCCAAGGCGATGGAATACCGGCAGCGGTTCTGTGAAACCGCCGGGGCACCGGCGACCCTGTGACGCGTAGAGCCACGCCCTGCGTGGCTGGGCGCCGGTCAGGCCCCGGCGTCCCTCACCACCACGTCGATCACGCCGTCCTGGACGCGGGCCTTCAATGCGTCGCCCGGGGCCACGTCCAACGGCGACCGCACCAGGCGCCCGTCGTCTTCGCGGGTCAGGATCGCGTAGCCACGCGCCACCGTGGCCAACGGGCTCACCGCTTCCATTGAACGCGCCAATGCGCGTAGGCGCAGCCCATCGCGCTGCAACTGCCGGGCCATCGCGGCCTCGGCGCGCGGCTGCAGGCGCTGCAGGCGTTCGCCCAACGCGTCCAGGCGCCGCTGCGGGTGGCCGTTGCGCAGCACCACGGCGGCGTGGCGCAGGCGCGCCAGGCGGCGTTCGTGCTGCTGCTGCCAGACGCCCGCCAGGCGCCGCGCCAGGTCCTGCTGGCGCCGCTGCAACAACTGCAGGCGGGCCTGCGGGCTCTGGCCGTTCAGGCGCAGCAGGGCGCGGTCGGCGCGCTGCATGGCCTGGCCCAGGCCGTGGCGTTGGCGCGGCCCCCCCCCCCCCGCCCCCCCCCCCCCCACCGCCCCCCCCCCCCCCCCCGGGGGGGGCCCCCCCCCCCCCGCGCCCCCCGGGGGGGGGGGGCGCCCCGGCGGCGCGCCAACGGGGCCGCGG
>NZ_JBLZQD010000016.1:92530-106633 GCF_049199305.1 Stenotrophomonas sp. PD6
GGCCCAGGCCGTGGCGTTGCAGCTGCACCAGCCGCGCGGCCAGCCGGCGCAGGCGCAGCTGCAGGTCGCGCTGGTCAGGTACCAGCAGCTCGGCCGCTACCGACGGGGTGGGCGCGCGCAGGTCGGCAGCGAAATCGGCCAGGCTGAAGTCGGTTTCGTGGCCCACCGCCGACACCACCGGCGTGGTGCTCGCGGCGATCGCGCGGGCCAGCAGTTCGTCGTTGAAGGCCCACAGGTCTTCCATTGAACCGCCGCCGCGGGTGAGCAGGATCACGTCATAGCGGCCGCTGGCGTCGGCACTGCGCAGCAGCGCGGTGATCTGCGCCGCCGCGCTGTCGCCCTGTACCAGGCTGGGCAACAGGTCCACTTCCAGCAGCGGGAAACGGCGCCCCAGCACGCTGAGTACGTCGCGTACCGCCGCGCCGGTGGGCGAGGTGATCACCGCCAGGCGGCGCACATGCACGGGCAGGGCGCGCTTGCGTTCGGCGGCGAACAGGCCTTCGGCCTCCAGCCGCGCCTTGAGTTGTTCGTAGGCGCGGCGCAGGGCGCCTTCGCCGGCCTCTTCCATGTGGTCGAGCACCATCTGGTACTCGCCGCGTGCTTCGTACAGCGTCAGCCGGCCGCGTGCGAGCACGCGCATGCCTTCGCGCGGCACGAACTTCAGCCACTGGCTCTTGGGCTTGAACATCGCCGCGCGGATCTGCGCGCGCGCGTCCTTCAGCGTCAAGTACATATGCCCGGACGCGGGGCGGGTGACGCTGCCCAGTTCGGCCTCCACCCACACCATCGGGAACGTGTCTTCCAGCAGGTCGCGGGCCAGGATGTTGAGCTGGCTGGGCGTGAGGATCTGCGCGCTACGGTCCATGAACGGTCAAACGGTACGAACGGGCGCCCATGGTCGCATGTTGGCGGTGGCGGCGTCGCCGAGGCGGTCAGCTGGGGTTGCCGCGCGCGGCATGCTGCTGCAGCGCCCACTGCACGTGCTCGCGAACCAGCGCCGACGGATGCTCGCTGCGCGCGTGCAGCGCGGCCAGCGTGTCGGCGTGCCCGGGCGCGTTGCCCAGCGCCACGGCGATATTGCGCAGCCAGCGCTCGTGGCCGCTGCGGCGGATCGGGCTGCCCTCGGTACGGCGCAGGAATTCGTCTTCCTCCCAGGCGAACAGCTGCGCCAGCGAGGCGGTGTCCAGGTCGTTGCGGGCACGGAAGTCGGGTTCATCGGTGCGCCGGGCGAACTTGTTCCAGGGGCAGACCAGCTGGCAGTCGTCGCAGCCGTAGATGCGGTTGCCCATCAGCGGTCGCATGTCTTCGGGAATGGCGCCGTCGTGTTCGATGGTCAGGTAGGAAATGCAGCGCCGCGCATCCAGCCGCTGCGGGCCGATGATGGCTTGGGTGGGGCATACATCGATGCAACGCGTGCAGGTGCCGCAATGCGCGGTGGCCGGCACATCCACCGGCAGCGGCAGGTCGATGTAGATCTCGCCCAGGAAGAACCATGAACCGCCCTGGCGGTCGATCAGGCAGGTGTGCTTGCCGATCCAGCCCAGGCCCGCGTTGCGCGCCAGCGCACGTTCCAGCACGGGGGCTGAATCGACGAAAACGCGGTAGCCGAATGCGCCGATTTCCGCCCCCAGCGCGTCGGCGAACTTCTGCAGGCGGTTGCGCATCAGCTTGTGGTAATCGCGGCCCAGTGCGTACCGCGCCACGTAGGCGCGGTCGCCGTCGTGCAGCGTGTCCCACGCCTGGGTGTCGTCCTTGTGGCCGTAGTCCATGCCCACCGAGATCACGCGCACCGTGCCGGGCAGCAGCTCGGCCGGGCGCGCGCGCAGCGTGCCGTGGCGGGCCATCCAGTCCATCGTGCCGTACAGGCCCTGGCCCAGCCAGTCGGCCAGGTGCGCCTCGTCGTCGGCCAGGTCGATGCCCGATACGCCGCAGCGCTGGAAGCCATGCTCGCGGGCAAGCGCGCGCACCCGCTCGGCGGCGCGGGCCAGGTGCATCGGGGCGGGCAGGGGAACAGCGGACATGCCCTAAGTATAGAATCCTGCCATGCCCGAGCTCGCTGAACTGTTCGATGTCGCCGCCGCGCGCCGCCTCGATGCGCAGGCCAGCGCCCTGCTGGGCGATGGTGGTGCCACGCTGATGGAACAGGCCGGCACGGCTGCCTGGCAGTGCCTGCTGGAGCGCTGGCCGCAGGCGCAGCGGGTGTGCGTGGCGGTCGGGGCCGGCAACAACGGCGGCGACGGCTACGTGCTGGCGCGCCTGGCCCGCCAGGCCGGCCGCCAGGTAACGCTGCTGCGGCTGGCCGACGAGACGGCGCTGAGCCCGCTGGCCGAGCGCACACGCGCCGCCTTCCTCGCCGAAGGCGGGCAGGTGACGGTGTTCGGCGATGCGCTGCCACAGGCGGATCTGCTGGTGGATGCGCAGTTCGGCATCGGTCTCAACCGTGCCCCTGCCGGCGAGGCCGAGCGGCTGATCCAGGCGATCAACGCCAGCGCGCTGCCGGTGCTGGCGCTGGACGTGCCCAGCGGTGTGGACGCGCGCAGCGGTGCGGTGCCGGGCGTTGCAGTACGCGCCACGCTCACCCTGCAGTTCATCGTGCGCCACCAGGGCCTGTACACCGGCGATGCGCTGGAATACGTCGGCGGCCGCCGGCTGGCGCCGCTGAACCTGCCCGAGGGCGCGGAAGACGGCGTGGCCGCAACGGCCTGCCTGTGGGCGCCGGCGCGGTTGGCGCAGCAATTGCCGGCCCGGCGCGCCAACACCCACAAGGGCGAATCCGGCCATGTGCTGTGTGTCGGCGGCAACGCCGGCAGCGGCGGGGCGGTGATGCTGGCCGCCGAATCGGCCTTGCGCGCCGGGGCCGGCCTGGTCAGTGTGGCGACCCAGTCACAGCACCTCGCGCCCCTGCTGGCGCGCGTACCCGAAGTCATGGCGCATGCCGTGCAGGAAGCGCAGGAACTGCGTGCACTGCTGCCGCGCGCCAAGGTGGTGGCGATCGGGCCCGGGCTGGGCCAGGACGAGTGGGCGCGCGAGCTCTGGCGGCAGGTAACGGCCAGCGGCAAACCGCTGGTGATCGATGCCGACGCGCTGAACCTGTTGGCGGCGGCACCGCAGCCGCTGCACGACGCCATTCTCACCCCCCACCCGGGCGAGGCCGCGCGCCTGCTCGGCAGCGACACCGCCCACGTGCAGGCCGACCGCTTCGCCGCCGCAGCGGCACTGGCCGCGCGCTACAACGCGGTGGTGGTGCTGAAGGGCGCCGGCACGATAGTCGCTGCGCCGCACGCGCGGCCGCGGGTGATCGCGGCGGGCAACCCGGGCATGGCCGTGGGTGGCATGGGCGACCTGCTTACCGGCATCATTGCCGCCCTGCGCGCGCAGGGGCTGGACGCCTTCGACGCCGCCAGCAGCGGCGCATTGCTGCACAGCCTGGCCGGCGATGCCGCGGCCAGCGAAGGCCAGCGTGGCCTGCTCCCCACCGACCTGCTGGTGCCGCTGCGCCGGCTGGTCAATCCGGAAACGTGACCCCCATGACCGAGTTTTTCCTCGCCCAGCCCCAGGACACCGACCTGCTTGGCCAGTGGCTGGCCGCCACCAGGCCGCCACACGCGGTGGTGCAGCTGCAGGGCGACCTGGGCGCCGGCAAGTCCACGCTGGCGCGCGCGCTGCTGCGCGCGCTGGGGGTGCAGGGGTCCATCCGCAGCCCGACCTACACTCTGGTGGAGCGCTACCCGCTGGCGGACGGCCACGAGGCCTGGCACCTGGACCTGTACCGGATCGGCCAGGCCGAAGAGCTGGATTTCCTCGGCCTGGACGAAGGCAGCGCCTCGCTGTGGCTGGTGGAATGGCCCGAGCGGGGCGCGGGCGCACTGCCGCCGACCGACCTGGTCATCGCCCTGGAAATCGAGGGGCAGGGGCGCCGCGCACGGCTGTCGGCGGCCAGCGCCGCCGGTCGTGAATGGATGTTGCGGCTCCCTCAAGGGGGCGACTTGCAGGCCCTTTCTGTCGGCTGACAGTAGGAAACCCCCCCAGGTTACGGATTATTAAGGGAAAAGGTGTTGCATTTCATTCAGCGCGGTGATTGAATCCTCAGCCATGCCAATGGGGAAACCTCTCACCGCCATCTGCGCCGCCGTCGGACTCTGTCTGGCGAGCGCGATGTCGTGGGCGGGCGAAGTCCGCCAGGTGGCGCTGGAGACCGGTTCCACCGGCACCCGCGCCGAAATTGCCCTGGCCGGCAGCGGCGGTTACAAGACGCTGACCCTGTCCGGTCCGAACCGGCTGGTAGTGGATTTCCCCGATTCCAGCGCGGTGCGCAACCTCAAGCTGCCCGCGCCCAAGGGCGTGGTCACCGCCGTGCGCACTGGCCAGCCGGTGCCCGGCACGTTCCGGGTGGTGTTCGACCTGGCCGAGTCGGTGGCGCCGTTCAAGCCGCAGATGGTCAAGCAGGGCGACGATTCCCGGCTGGTGATCGAGTGGCCGGGCGATGCACCGGCCAGTGTGGCCAGCGCGCCAGCGAGCAATGCGGCGCCCAACACCGCATCCAACCCTTCGTCCAACACCGCGCCCGTGCCGGCAGTGGCGCAGCAGCAGCCCGCAACGGCGGCGCCGGCCAGCACCCAGACCCTGCCGCCGACGCCGGCTGAAGTGGCGCAGGCGCGCAACGACGCGGCGCGGGCCACGGCGCTGCTGACCGCTTCCGTGCGGCAGCAGGCCAGTGCGAGCGCCGCAACGCCCGTGACCACGGCAGCGGCACCGACCTCGACTGCCGCCAATGTCGCGGCGGCGGGCACGGCCAATGCGGCCAGCAATTCCGCCTCGCCGGCCGCCATCCTGTCCGGCCAGCCGACCGCCACGGTGGTGGCAGCGCCGGTCGCCACCACGGTGGTGCCGCCGCGTCCGGTCATGCCCAGCGATGCCTCGCGCATCAAGATGCAGGCGGGCATGCGCCCGCTGGTGGTGGCGATCGATCCGGGCCACGGCGGCCAGGATCCGGGCGCCGTGGGCCCGACCGGCAAGCGCGAAAAAGACATCACCCTGGCCGTGGCGCGCGAGCTGGCCCGCCAGGTCAATGCCACGCCGGGCCTGAAGGCCTTCCTGACCCGCGACACCGATGTGTTCATTCCGCTGCCTATGCGCGCACAGAAGGCGCGTTCGGCCAAGGCGGACATCTTCATCTCGATCCACGCCGACGCGGCGGAGAACCGCGCCGCCACCGGCTCGTCGGTCTACGTGCTGTCGACCAAGGGCGCTTCTTCGCAGCGTGCACGCTGGCTGGCCGACAAGGAAAACGCGGCCGACCTGGTGGGTGGCGTGCGCCTGCAGCAGACCGAAGGCACCCTGGCCAACGTGCTGCTGGATCTGGCCCAGAGCGGTTACATGAAGGCCTCTGAAGACGCGGCCGGGCACGTGCTGGGCGGGCTGAAGCGGATCGGCAAGAACCACAAGCCGAATATCGAGCGCGCCAACTTCGCCGTGCTGCGCACGTCGGACATGCCGGCCATGCTGGTGGAAACCGCCTTCATTTCCAATCCGGACGAAGAGCGCCGCCTGATGGACCCGGCGTACCAGCGCCAGATCGCCGGTGCGGTGCTGGATGGCGTGCATACCTTCTTCAGCCGCCAACCGCCGCCGGGCACGCTGTACGCGGCCCGCGCCCAAGCCGAAATAGACGCCGCCGGCACCGTCGCAGGCGGCAGCAAATAAAAACCCGCTTCGGCGGGTTTTTATTTGCGTTGCGGGTACTCGACACGATTCGTGTCGCCGAGCTTCGCCCGGCTGCTGTGGGTTTTCTGCGAAAAGCCGATGTTCAACGATTCCCTGGTTTGGCGGGACGGTGCGGGTTTGCGGGGGACGCCGTAAACCGCCCTCCGGGCCCCGGCCCAGGCGCTGGCGCCTGTGCGTTCAGTCGCACGCGAGGCAGTGCCTCGCAAGCAGTGCGCCTTCACCCATGGGGGCTTGGTCGCCGCATCCATGCGGCTCACACCCCCGCAAACCCGCCCCGTCCCACCTTCGACGGATGACGGGTGGCCATGGGAAATCACCAGCTGGCCCGCGTAGGGACACGCTACGCGTGTCCGTTTTTTCTTGCCGCCAGCGACCATCTGTCGAGGGAGGCCGGCGGGTAGCCCCCGGAGGGACGCTAGAAAACATGGATGTTTTCTAGCAGCCCCCAGGGATGGGTTCACGGCGTGTCCCGGAGCGGGGCTGCCCGCCGGCCTCCCCAGCTCGTAAAAACAGAAACGCTGCCGTTCGCGCTTCGCTATCATCAACCCATGAATATCCGCCAGTTGCCCGAAATCCTCATCAACCAGATCGCCGCGGGCGAGGTCGTCGAACGCCCCGCGTCGGTGGTCAAGGAACTGGTGGAAAACGCGCTCGATGCCGGCGCCACCCGCGTGGATATCGACCTGGAAGAAGGTGGCGTGCGGCTGATCCGCATTCGTGACGACGGCGGCGGCATCGCGCCGGAAGAACTGCCGCTGGCCGTGTCCCGCCATGCCACCAGCAAGATCGCCAGCCTGGACGACCTGGAAGCGGTGGCCACGCTCGGCTTCCGGGGCGAAGCGCTGCCGTCGATCGCCTCGGTCAGCCGCTTCACCCTGGCCTCGCGCCGCGCCGGTGACGCGCACGGTTCGGCGCTGCAGATCGAAGGCGGCAAGCTGGGCGAAGTGACGCCGCGTGCGCATGCGCAGGGCACCACCGTGGAAGTGCGCGAGCTGTTCTACAACGTGCCCGCACGGCGCAAATTCCTGCGCGCCGAACGCACCGAGCTGGGCCATATCGAAGAGTGGCTGCGCTCGCTGGCGCTGGCCCGCCCGGACGTGGAGTTGCGCGTATCGCACAACGGCAAGCCGTCGCGGCGCTACAAGCCCGGCGACCTGTATTCCGACGCACGCCTGGGCGAGACCCTGGGCGAGGATTTCGCCACCCAGGCCATGCGCGTGGACCACAGCGGCGCCGGCCTGCGCCTGCATGGGTGGATCGCGCAGCCGCATTATTCGCGGGCCAGCACCGACCAGCAGTACCTGTACGTCAACGGCCGCTCGGTACGCGACCGCAGCGTCGCGCATGCGGTGAAGATGGCCTATGGCGATGTGCTGTTCCACGGCCGCCAGCCGGCCTACGTGCTGTTCCTGGAGCTGGACCCGACCCGGGTGGACGTCAACGTGCACCCGGCCAAGCACGAGGTGCGCTTCCGCGATTCGCGCCTGATCCATGATTTCGTCTACCGCACGCTGAAGGAAGCGCTGGCCGAGACCCGCGCGGGCATGACCGCGACCGGCGCCGGCAGCGAAGCGGTGGCCGATGCCGCCGCGCCCGTGTATGCCGGCCCCGCCGCAGGCACCGGCTATGCGCTGGCCGGTGGCGGCGGTGGCGGCGGCATGGGCAACGCGGGCTGGCGCCCGCAGCAGTCGCCGCTCGGCCTGCGGGTGGCCGACGCGCCGTCGGCGTACGCCGCGCTGTATGCGCGCCCGCCCGGCAGCGACGACACGGCGCTGCCCCCGATGCCCAGCGAATACGGGCTGCCGGTCACGTCGGCGAACAGTGGCGTGCCGCCGCTGGGTTATGCGGTGGCACAGCTGCATGGCATCTACGTGCTCGCGGAAAATGCCGAAGGGCTGATCGTGGTGGATATGCACGCCGCCCACGAACGGATCGGCTACGAACGGTTGAAGACCGCGCACGACGCCACCGGCCTGCACGCGCAGCCGCTGCTGGTGCCAATCACGCTGGCGGTGGGCGAGCGCGACGCCGACACCGCCGAGCGCGAGGCCGACACACTGACCGCGCTCGGGTTCGAGATCACCCGCTCCGGTCCCGGCTCGCTGCATGTGCGCAGCATTCCGGCGCTGCTGGCCAATGCCGAACCGGAAGGCCTGCTGCGCGATGTGCTGACCGACCTGCGCGAGCATGGCCAGAGCCGGCGCATCGCCAGTGCGCGCGATGAACTGCTGTCGACCATGGCCTGCCATGGCGCGGTGCGGGCCAACCGGCGGCTGACGCTGCCGGAAATGAACGCACTGCTGCGCGACATGGAAATGACCGAGCGGTCCGGCCAGTGCAACCACGGCCGGCCGACCTGGGCCCGTTTTTCACTGGCGGAAATCGACCGCTGGTTCCTGCGCGGACGTTGAAGGGGAGCACGATGCGTATATGGGGATGGGGACTTGGCGCAGCACTGCTGGCGCTGGGACTGGCAGGCTGCGGCGACAAGGAAGCCGCGCCGGCACCGGTGGCGGTGGATCCGGCGTTTGCCGCCGGGCAGCAGCAATGGCGCCAGCAGCGCTACACCGAGCTGCATGCGCCCGACGGCTGGACCAGCCTGGTGGGCCTGCATTGGCTGGAGCACAAGGCGCATTACATCGGCAGCGGCCCGGGCAGCGGCATCCGCCTGGCCGTGGGGCCGGCCAAGCTGGGCATGGTGGCGCAGAACGGCGATACCGTCACGTTCACCCCGGAGCGCGGCGTGGCCTTGAGCGTGGACGGCAAGCCATTCACCGGGCGCATCCGCTTCAACAGCGACCGCGACCCGTCGCCGACCTTGATCGCCTTCGATGACGGCAAGGGCCAGCTCAGCCTCATCCATCGTGGCGCGCGCTACGCGCTGCGGGTGAAGCACGCCGATGCCTATTCGCGCAGCGACTTCACCGGTCTCACCTATTGGCCGGGTGGCCCGGACTGGAAGGTGACCGCGCGTTTCATCCCGCACCCGGCCGGCAAGACCCTGCCCATCGTGGACATCACCGGGCTGACCACCGAGATGCCCAATTCGGGCGCGCTGGAGTTCGAGCACGAGGGCAAGACCTGGCGGCTGGAAGCGCTGGGCGAGCCGGGCCGCGAGCTGTTCGTGATCTTCGCCGACCGCACCAGCGGCCACGGCAGCTACCCGGCCGGGCGCTACCTGGACCTGCCCGCGCCCGATGGCAGTGGCACGGTGGTGATCGATTTCAACCACGCCTACAACCCGCCGTGTGCGTTCACCCCGTTCGCCACGTGCCCGCTGACCCCGCCTGAAAACCGCCTGGACCTGCGCGTTGAGGCGGGTGAGCAGGCCTACCACGCCCCTGAGAGAGAGAGTTGAGCATGTCGATGTTGAAGCGACTGGCAGCGCCGTTGCTGCTTGCCGGGGGCCTGCTGCTGGGCAGCGCCGCTGCGGTGGCCGCCGCGCCGGCCGCGGCGTCCGGTTCGCCGGTGCCGCTGTTGTGGAAGGTGACCGGGCCGGGCGACAGCCGCCTGTACCTGCTGGGTTCCTTCCACATGCTGCGCGCCGACGATTACCCCGTGGCCGCGGATGTGGACCAGGCGTTTGCCGCGTCCAAGCGGGTGGTGTTCGAACTGTCGCCGCAGGACATGCAGTCGCCGGAGCTGACCCGCAAAATGCTGCAGGCGGCGATGCGCACCGACGGCAGCGAACTCAAGCGCGACCTGGACGCGCCGACCTGGACCAAATTGCAGGCGTACGCGCGGGCCAACAACCTGCCGCTGGCGCAGCTGCAGGGCATGAAACCGTGGTTCGTGGGCCTGACCATCACGCTGGGGCAGTTCACCAAGATGGGCCTGGATCCCGAGCTTGGCCTGGACCGCCACTTCATGACGCGCGCGGCGGATGCCGGCAAGCCCACCAGCGGGCTGGAAGACATCGACACCCAGGTGGCGGTGCTGTCGGGCATGTCGGCCCAGGAACAGCAGCAGATGGTGGCCGAGGCGCTGGACCAGGCCGACCAGGCCGATGCCATGGGCCGCAAGCTGCACGACGCCTGGCGCCGCGGTGACGACAAGCTGCTGTGGACCTCGATGGCGGTAGAGATGCGCGGCCAGTACCCGCAGTTGTACAAGCGCATCAATTCCGACCGCAACGACGCCTGGGTACCCAAGCTGCAGCAGCAGCTGAAGGCCGGGCAGGGCGGCACGCTGGTGGTGGTGGGAACGCTGCACCTGCTGGGCGAGGACGGCGTGGTGGAGAAGCTGCGCGCCAAGGGCTACGAAGTGGAGCGGGTCTGCACGGGGTGCGCCAAAGCCAAGCCCAGGCGCTGAGCCATCGCCTGGAACCGGACATGAAAAAGGCGCGGCCGGGAGGCTGCGCCTTTTTTCATTCTGCCCGGCGGTGCCGGGCTGCGGACATCAGCGGCGGGTCTTGCCGGCCGGGGACGCCTCGGGCTTGCCCGTTCCGGTGCCGCTACCCGTGCCGGTCGAGGTGCCCGGCGGACGCGGGCCGAAACCGCTGCCCATGTTGCGCTGGAAGTCCTGCCACAGCTCCATGTTGCGCTCGGTTAGCTGGTTCATCATGGCCCACGGGGTCTGGCCGAGCAGATTGCCCATCTGCTGGCGGAACTGCTGCTGCTGGTCCAGGAAGACCTGCATGCTGCGCTCCAGGTAGTTGCCCATGAAGCCCTGCAGGGAGTCGCCGTAGAAGCGGATCAGCTGGCTGAGCAGCTGGGTGGAGAGCATCGGCTCGCCGTCCTGTTCCTGGTCGGCAATGATCTGCAGCAGCACCGAACGGGTCAGGTCGTCGCCGCTCTTGGCGTCGCGGACTTCGAAGTCCTCGCCGTCCAGGATCAGCTGGCGCACATCCTCTATCGTGATGTAACTGGAGATTTCGGTGTCGTAGAGACGGCGGTTCGGATACTTCTTGATGATGCGGTTCGCAGCCATGAAGCAATCACTCGTCAGCGTAGACGCGAAGCATGGCGCAGCGCAGCAGGCGTTGCAACCGTCTTAGGTCATTCAGTCCCATTCTTCATGCTGCGCAGCATTTGTGCAGCATTTTCTGGTCATCGCAACGCCTGCTGCGCTACGCCACGCTTCGCTGCCCACGTTTTGCTGCGCAAAACGTGGGCCCCTGGCGGCATGCCTCCTGATCCCCGCGCCGTTGGCGCGCCCCCTTTACAAAAGGGGGCTCTCCTCCAGTTGGGAGGGTGGCCGATTCATTTGCCGGTAGCGCCGGCCGTTGGCCGGCCTTGGGAAACGCTGGTGGTGGGTAACGGTGTAACCGTTACCAGCCCATGTGGTGGCCGCCGTTGATGTCGAGGTTGGAGCCGGTGATCCAGGCGGCTTCTTCGGCGACGAGGAAGGCGACGGCGTAGGCGATTTCTTCCGGCCTGCCGAGGCGGCCGGTGGGGATGTCGGCGATGATCTTGGCGCGCACTTCGTCCGGCACGGCCATGACCATGTCGGTGGCCACGTAGCCGGGCGAGATGGTGTTGACGGTGATGCCGAAGCCCGCATTCTCGCGCGCCAGCGAGATGGTGAAGCCGTGCATGCCGGCCTTGGCGGCGGCGTAGTTGGCCTGGCCGTACTGGCCCTTCAGGCCGTTGATGGAGCTGATCTGGATGACCCGGCCCCAGCCGCGGCGGCGCATGCCTTCGATGACCGGGCGGGTGACGTTGAACACCGAGTTGAGGTTGGTGTTGATCACGTCGTGCCACTGGTCGGCGCGCATGCGGTGGAAGGTGGTGTCGCGGGTGATGCCGGCGTTGTTGACCAGGATCTCCACCGGCCCGAGCGCGGCCTCCACGGCGCGCACCATCTGCTCGGCGGTATCCGGGTCGGCGACGTCGCCGGGGAACATCGCCACGTCGCAGCCGCGCGCCAGCATCTTTTCGCGCCAGGCCAGGGCCTTGGCTTCGTCACGGTAGTTGGTGGCAACCCGATGGCCCTGGTCGGCCAGGCGTTGGCAGATGGCGGATCCGATACCGCCGGTACCGCCGGTGACCAGTGCGACGCGAGATGTCATGAGCAGCTACTCCGAAAGGCAGGACCAACAAGGGGGACAGCGATTCTGCAACATCGTGGCGAAAAATGGGTGGCTCAAGGGGCGTCCGCGTCAAGCCGGATGTCGCCCGGTGGCAACCGCGCCGGGTCGAAGCCCGCAACGGCCGCCTCCAGGAGCTGGGCCACGCTGGCGCAACCGGCCAGATGCGACGGATCCTGTCCAAGCTGGGCCCAGGCCCGCTGCAGCGCGGGCAGGGGATGGCCGGCATCCACCGGTCGCGCGGCGGCGGATTTGGACAATTTGATCCCGTCCGGCTCCAGCAGCAGCGGCAGGTGCAGGTAGCGCGGGGTGGGCAGGCCGAGCGCCTGCTGCAGCAGGATCTGGCGCGGGGTGGAATCGAGCAGGTCGGCGCCGCGCACCACGTCGGTGATGGCCTGGTCGCCGTCGTCGACCACCACGGCAAGCTGGTATGCCCAGTAGCCGTCGGCCCGGCGCAGGACGAAGTCGCCCACCTCGGCATGCACGTCCTGGTGGATCTCACCGCGCAGGCCATCCTGGAAGGTGACCACGCTGCCGGGCGGTACGCGCAGGCGGATGGCCGGTCGTTCGCGTTCGGTACGTGCCACGCAGTAATGATGAATACCGTGCTGGTCGGCCAGGTCGGTACGGCTGCAGTGGCAGGCAAAGGCCTTGTCCTCGGCCAGCAGGCGGTCGAGGGCATGCTGGTAGAGCGCATCGCGCTGGCTCTGATGAACGATCGGTTCATCGCTGACCAGCCCGAAAGCGGCCAGGGCGGTCAGTTGCTGGTCGATGGCGCCGGGCACGGTGCGGGGCGGGTCGACGTCTTCGACACGCACGAGCCACTGTCCCACCGTGTGACGGGCGAGCAGCCAGCTGCCCAGCGCGGCCAGCAGGGAGCCGGCGTGAAGGGGGCCGGTGGGCGAGGGGGCGAAGCGCCCGCGGTAGGCAGTCATGGACATGAACTATGAATCGTCGGTCAGGTTGCGACTTGAATTCAACATGAAGTCACCGCAGATTTGCACCAACACCCCTCCAGAAGCGTCCTTTTCCCATGTTCAGTCGTATTGCTCTTTTCCTCGCGACCAACTTCGCCGTGCTGATCCTGGCCAGCGTGGTAATGCGCGTGTTGGGGGTCAACCCCACGCAGATGAGCGGTCTGCTGGTGATGGCGGCGATCTTCGGCTTCGGCGGCTCGATGATTTCGCTGCTGCTGTCCAAGTGGATGGCCAAGCGCTCCACGGGCGCGGTGGTGATCACCGAGCCGCGCAACCAGACCGAACGCTGGCTGCTGGCCACGGTGGAGCGCCAGGCGCGCGAAGCCGGCATCGGCATGCCGGAGGTGGCGGTCTATGACGGCCCGGAAATCAACGCATTCGCGACCGGTGCCAACCGCAACAATGCGCTGGTGGCCGTGTCCACGGGCCTGCTGCAGAACATGAGCGAAGACGAGGCCGAAGCGGTGCTGGGCCACGAGATCGCACACGTGGCCAACGGCGACATGATCACGATGGCGTTGTTGCAGGGCGTGCTGAACACGTTCGTGATCGTGCTGGCCCGCGTTGTCGGCGGCATCATCGACAGTGCGTTGTCGGGCAACCGAGAAGGCGGCGGGCGTGGTTTCGCCTATTTCATCATCGTGTTCCTGCTGGAAATGGTGTTCGGCCTGTTCGCCACCATGATCGCGATGTGGTTCTCGCGTCGCCGCGAGTTCCGCGCCGACGCCGGCGGCGCGCACCTGGCCGGCCGCCAGAAGATGATTTCGGCGCTGGAGCGCCTGAAGCTCAACCACGGCCAGAGCACGCTGCCCACCCAGATCGCGGCGTTCGGCATTGCCGGCTCCACGGCCAAGAAGCTGTTCCTGAGCCACCCGCCGCTGGAAGAGCGCATCGCCGCGCTGAAGGCCGCGAACAACACCGTGGCGTGATGCGGGTTGTGTTGGTTTGATCAAAACGCCCGGCCTCTGGCCGGGCGTTTTTGTTTTGGGCCACGGCAAGAGCCTTGGTCTGTGGACGTTCGCGCGCAGGGCCGGCGGCGGCAGGCCCACGGGGGACGCTGCAAGTACGTCCATGTAAGCTCAGTCGCCGCATCCATGCGGCTCATGCCCCCGCAAGCCTACCCCCACCGACCCTCTGACAGTTGCGCGGTGGCCGAAGGAGATCAAGAGCAGACGCCTGCACACCGGTAGCGTCGGTTGCCAAACGACTGCCGTGAAACGACCCGCGCCCGATAACGCGTGAGCATGATCGAATCTGATGTTGATGTCCCTTGGCCGCCGCGCAACTGTCAGAGGGCCGGCGGGTGCGGGGGTACGGGACCGTAGAGCGCCATGGATGGCGTGAACGAGCTTACATGGACGTACTTGCAGCGTG
>NZ_JBLZQD010000017.1:0-92969 GCF_049199305.1 Stenotrophomonas sp. PD6
TCCTGGCCAAGCCGGGTTCGATCAAGCCGCACACCAAGTTCGACTCCGAAGTCTACGTCCTGTCCAAGGACGAAGGCGGCCGCCACACCCCGTTCTTCAAGGGCTACCGTCCGCAGTTCTACTTCCGTACCACCGACATCACCGGTGCGGTCGAGCTGCCGGAAGGCGTGGAAATGGTCATGCCGGGCGACAACGTGAAGATGGTTGTCACGCTGATCAACCCGGTCGCCATGGACGACGGCCTGCGCTTCGCGATTCGTGAAGGCGGCCGTACCGTCGGCGCCGGCGTGGTTGCCAAGGTCATCGAGTAATCTGTTAGACTCTGCGCCCCGATGTTGCCTGGGTAGGGCATCGGGGTGTTGAAAAAACGGGAAAAGAGGCGCAGGACGCACCTCGTGTTCCCCAGACCAGGAAGGGTCGCGCCATTCAGGCAGTGTCAACAGGTCCCCTGTTGACCGCCGCGTTGTATGCGCGCTATACTTTTTGTCTGGGCAGATCGGGAAACCGGTCTGCCTCGATTTTTGAGGTCTATGGAAAGATCTTGTCGCCGCGCAGGAATGTGCGGCGTCTGCATTCAGGATATTCATGGGACAAGGCAACCCAGAGGCCTTGTCCGTCGCTCTTTTAACGAAGGAACCCACCGCCATGGCGGACCAAAAGATCCGGATTCGGCTGAAGGCGTTCGATCATCGTTTGATCGACCGTTCGGCCAGCGAGATCGTTGAAACGGCAAAGCGGACCGGCGCGCAAGTGCGTGGCCCGATCCCCCTGCCGACCAAGATCGAGCGTTACACCATTCTCGTCTCGCCGCACGTCGACAAGGACGCGCGTGACCAGTACGAGACCCGCACGCACAAGCGCGTGCTCGATATCGTCGATCCGAACGACAAGACCGTGGACGCGCTGATGAAGCTCGAACTGGCTGCCGGCGTCGACGTTCAGATCAAGCTGACCTGAGGACTACGACCATGACGAAGAAATATTCGTTGGGCTTCGTGGGCCGCAAGGCTGGCATGAGCCGCGTGTTCACCGAAGATGGCCAGGCCATCCCGGTGACCCTGATTGAAGCTACCCCGAACCGCATCGCGCAGATCAAGACCGTCGAAGCTGACGGCTACAGCGCCGTGCAGGTGACTGTCGGCGCGCGTCGCGCTGCCCTGGTCAACAAGCCGGAAGCCGGTCACTTCGCCAAGGCGAAGGTCGAAGCCGGTCGTGGCCTGTGGGAATTCCGCGTTGAAGACGCGCAGCTCGGCGATTTCGCCGTTGGCGGCGAAGTCAAGGCGGACATCTTTGAAGTTGGCCAGAAGGTCGACGTCCAGGGTGTCACCAAGGGTAAGGGCTTCCAGGGCACCATCAAGCGCTACAACTTCCGTATGGGCGATGCAACCCACGGTAACTCGCTGTCGCATCGCGCGCCGGGTTCCTTGGGCCAGCGCCAGACCCCGGGTCGCGTTTTCCCGGGTAAGAAGATGTCCGGCCACATGGGTTCGGTGCAGCAGAGCACGCAGAACCTGGAAGTGGTGAAGGTCGATGTCGAACGTGGTCTGATCGCGATCCGTGGTGCCGTGCCTGGCGCAGCGGGTGGTGACGTGATCGTTCGTCCGGCTAGCAAGGCATAAGGAGAGATGACGATGGAACTCGTTATCACGGGTAGCAACAACAAGGTCTCGGTCTCCGATGCCGTGTTCGGTCGCGATTTCAGCGAAGATCTGGTTCACCAGGTCGTCGTTGCTTACCGCAACGCCGGTCGCGCCGGCACCAAGGCACAGAAGACTCGCTCTGAAGTGGCTGGTACCACCAAGAAGTCGAAGAAGCAGAAGGGCGGCGGCGCGCGTCATGGCGCACTGACGGCTCCGATCTTCGTCGGCGGCGGTGTCACCTTCGCGGCCAAGCCGCGCAGCTTCGAGCAGAAGGTCAATCGTAAGCAGTACCGTGCCGCCATGTGCGCGATCCTGTCCGAGCTGAACCGTCAGGGCCGTCTGACCATCGTGGAGTCCTTCGATGTCGAAGCGACCAGCACGAAGGGTCTGATCGCCAAGCTGGCCGGCCTGGAAGTGGGCAAGCGCCCGCTGATCGTCACCGAGGAAGCCACCGAGCACCTGTATCTGTCGGCCCGCAACATTCCCTACGTGGAAGTGCGTGACGTGCAGGGTCTGGATCCGGTGTCGCTGGTCGGTGCCGACACGGTCGTCATCACCGCTGACGCGGTCAAGAAGGTCGAGGAGTGGCTGGCATGAACAGCAACGAAAAAATCTTCAGCGTGCTGCGTGCTCCGCGAGTCTCCGAAAAGACCGCGCGCCTGCAGGAACATTCCAACCAGTATGTCTTCGAAGTCTCGAACGAAGCCACCAAGGCCGATGTAAAGGCCGCGGTTGAGCAGCTGTTCGACGTCAAGGTCGAAGCGGTCAACGTGCTGAACGTGAAGGGCAAGAACAAGTCCTTCCGTAACCGCACCGGCCGCCGCGGCGATTGGCGCAAGGCATACGTGCGTCTCGCCGATGGCCAGTCCATCGATGTAACGGCCAAGGCCTGAGGTACATCCCATGCCATTGATGAAATTCAAGCCCACTTCCCCCGGCCGCCGTTCGGCCGTGCGCGTGGTTACGCCCGATCTGCACAAGGGCGCACCGCACGCTGCGTTGCTGGAGCCGAAGAGCAATTCCGGTGGTCGTAACCACCACGGCCGCATCACCACCCGTCATATCGGTGGTGGCCACAAGCAGCACTACCGTCTCATCGACTTCAAGCGCAACAAGGAAGGCATTCCGGCGCGCGTGGAACGCATCGAATACGATCCGAACCGCACCGCCCATATCGCCCTGCTGTGCTACGTCGACGGCGAGCGCCGCTACATCATCGCACCGAAGGGCCTGAAGGCCGGTGACCAGGTGATCGCGGGTTCGGATGCGCCGATCAAGACCGGTAACACCCTGCCGCTGCGCAACATCCCGGTCGGTACCACTGTCCACGGCATCGAACTGAAGCCGGGCAAGGGTGCGCAGATCGCGCGTGCCGCCGGCGCTGCCGTGCAGCTCGTCGCTCGTGAAGGCCTCTTCGCCACCCTGCGCCTGCGCTCGGGTGAAATGCGCAAGGTGCCGGTCGAGTGCCGCGCGACCATCGGTGAAGTCGGCAACGACGAACACAACCTGGAAAAGCTGGGCAAGGCTGGCGCCAAGCGCTGGCGCGGTGTCCGCCCGACCGTTCGTGGTGCTGCCATGAACCCGGTTGACCATCCGCACGGTGGTGGTGAGGCGAAGGCCGGCCAGGGTAATCCGCATCCGGTCACCCCGTGGGGTGTCCCGACCAAGGGTTACAAGACGCGCCATAACAAGCGCACCCAGCAATTCATCGTCCGCGATCGTAGGGGCTAATCGACCATGGCACGTTCACTCAAGAAGGGCCCGTTCGTCGATCACCACCTCGTCAAGAAGGTGGAGGCCGCTGCGGGTAGCAAGAAGCCGATCAAGACCTGGTCGCGCCGTTCGATGATCCTGCCGGAAATGGTAGGCATCACCATCGCCGTTCATAACGGTAAGAACCACGTTCCGGTGCTCGTCAACGAGAACATGGTCGGCCACAAGCTCGGCGAATTTGCCATCACCCGGACCTTCAAGGGTCACGGTGGTGACAAGAAGTCGGGCAAGTAAGGAGAGATGACAATGGAAGCGAAAGCAATCCTGCGCTCCGCGCGCATCTCTGCGCAGAAAGCCCGCCTGGTCGCTGACCAGGTGCGCGGCCTGCCGGCCGAGCGTGCGGTCAACCTGCTGAAGTTCTCGGACAAGAAGGCTGCCCACCTGATCAAGAAGGTGGTGGAGTCGGCTATTGCAAATGCCGAAAACAACCAGGGCGCCGACGTCGACGAGCTGAAGGTTCAGACCATCATGGTAGATGAAGGTCCGACCCTGAAGCGTTTCATGGCGCGGGCGAAAGGCCGCGGCACCCGCATCCTCAAGCGCACCAGCCACATCACTGTGGTTGTGGGCGCCGGCAAGTAAGCGGAAAGGAAAACACCATGGGTCATAAAGTTCATCCGATTGGTATCCGCCTCGGCATCTCCAAGGACTGGAACTCCAAGTGGTACGCCAACAAGGGCGAGTTCGCTGGTTACCTGGCGGCCGACCTGAAGGTGCGGGAAATGCTGCGCAAGAAGCTCGCGCAGGCCGGCATCAGCAAGATTCTCATCGAACGTCCGGCGAAGACCGCGCGCGTGACGATCCACACCGCCCGTCCGGGCGTGGTGATCGGCAAGCGTGGTGAGGACATCGAAAAGCTGCGTAAGGAAGTGAGCGAAATGATGGGCGTCCCGGCGCACATCAACGTCACCGAAGTGCGCAAGCCCGAGCTGGACGCACAGCTGGTTGCCGAGTCGATCGCGCAGCAGCTGGAGCGTCGCATCATGTTCCGCCGTGCAATGAAGCGCTCGGTCGGCAACGCGATGCGCCTCGGTGCCCTGGGCATCAAGGTCAACGTCGGTGGCCGCTTGAATGGTGCAGAAATTGCCCGTTCGGAGTGGTACCGCGAAGGCCGCGTGCCGCTGCACACGCTGCGTGCCGACATCGACTATGGCTTCGCTGAAGCCAAGACGACCTACGGCATCATTGGCATCAAGGTCTGGATCTACAAGGGCGAGGTTTTCGATTTCTCCCAGGTTGGCCAGGAAAAGCAGGACGACACCCCGTCGCGCAACGATCGTAACGATCGCGGTGACCGCGGTGACCGTCAGCGCCCGGCCCGTGAAGCGAGGTAACGACAATGTTGCAACCCAAGCGAACCAAGTACCGCAAGGTACACAAGGGCCGTAACGATGGCCTGAGCTGGAGCGCCAACGCTGTCAGCTTCGGCGAGTACGGCCTGAAGGCAACCGCCCACGGTCAGCTGACCGCGCGTCAGATCGAAGCGGCGCGCCGCTCGATCAGCCGCTACGTCAAGCGCGGTGGCAAGATGTGGATCCGAGTGTTCCCCGACAAGCCGATCACCAAGAAGCCCATCGAAGTGCGAATGGGTTCTGGTAAGGGCAACGTGGAGTACTGGGTCGCCCAGATCCAGCCCGGCCGCATGATCTATGAAATTGAAGGTGTTGATGAGAGCGTTGCACGCGAGGCGTTCCGCCTGGCAGCTGCCAAGCTCTCCGTGACCACCACCTTCGTTACCCGGACGGTGATGTGATGGATATCAAACAACTTCGCGAAAAGTCGGCTGACGATCTCAAGTCCCACCTGACCGATCTGCGTAAGGAGCAGTTCTCGCTCCGTATGCAGCAGGTCACCGGACAGCTGCCGAAGACTCACGAAACCCGCCGGGTCCGCCGCGAGATTGCTCGCGTCAAGACCCTGCTCGGCAGCAATAAGTAAGGATGGCCGCGATGAGCGAGACTACTGAAAACAACGCGCTGCGCACGGTCGAAGGCCGTGTCGTCAGCAACAAGATGGACAAGACGGTCACCGTGCTGGTGGAGCGCCTGGTCAAGCACAAGCTGTATGGCAAGTACTTGAAGCGTTCGACCAAGCTGCACGCTCACGACGCCGACAACACCTGCAATGAAGGTGATGTCGTGCGCGTGACCGAGATTGCTCCGATGTCCAAGACCAAGAACTGGCGTGTGGTGGAAATCATCACGCGCGCAGCTCAATAAGGAGATCTGACTCATGATCCAGATGCAGAGCTACCTCGAGGTCGCGGACAATTCCGGTGCCAAGGAAGTGATGTGCATCAAGGTGCTGGGCGGCTCCAAGCGTCGCTACGCACACATCGGTGACATCATCAAGGTCACCGTGAAGGATGCGATCCCGCGCGGCAAGGTCAAGAAGGGTGAAGTGTTCGACGCCGTCGTGGTGCGTACCCGCAAGGGTGTGCGTCGCGCCGACGGCTCGCTGATCCGTTTCGACGCCAACGCTGCGGTCCTGCTCAACAACAAGCAAGAGCCGATCGGCACCCGCATCTTCGGACCGGTGACGCGTGAACTTCGTACCGAGAAGTTCATGAAGATCGTCTCGCTCGCTCCCGAAGTGCTGTGAGCGACAGGAGATAATCATGGCTAACCGTATCAAGAAGGGCGACCAGGTCGTCGTCAACACCGGCAAGGACAAGGGCAAGCAGGGCGAAGTCGTCCGCGTCGACGGCGATCGTGTGATCGTCGCCAACGTGAACATCGTCAAGCGCCACACCAAGCCGAACCCGCAGGCAGGCGTTGCCGGCGGCGTGGTCGAGCGTGAAGCGTCGATCCATATCTCCAACGTGAATGTGCTCAACCCGGCTTCGGGCAAGGGCGAGCGCGTTGGCTTCAAGGTGCTGGAGGATGGACGCAAACTGCGTGTGTTCCGCTCCAGCGGTGAGGCGCTTGACGCCTGAGGAATGAGAAGATGAGTTCCCGTCTCGAAAAGTTCTACCAGGAAGAAGTGGTGCCGGCGCTGATGAAGCAGTTCGGCTACACCAATCCGATGCAGGTCCCGCGCCTCGTCAAGGTCACCCTGAACATGGGTGTCGGCGAAGCCGCGACCAACAAGAAGATCCTGGAAAATGCCGTCGCCGACATGTCCAAGATCTCCGGCCAGAAGCCGATCGTGACCAAGTCCCGCGTGTCGGTGGCTTCGTTCAAGATCCGTGATGGCTGGCCGATCGGCTGCAAGACCACGCTGCGTCGCGCCAAGATGTATGAGTTCCTGGACCGCCTGATCAACATCTCGCTGCCGCGCGTGCGCGACTTCCGTGGTGTCTCGGGTCGTTCCTTCGACGGTCGTGGCAACTTCAACATGGGTGTGAAGGAACAGATCATCTTCCCGGAAATCGACTTCGACGCTGTCGACGCGATCCGCGGCATGGATATCGCCATCACCACCACCGCCAAGTCCGATGCGGAAGCGAAGGCGCTGCTTGCAGCGTTCAAGTTCCCGTTCCGTAACTGATACGTCGAGGAATTCGAAATGGCAAAGACCTCCATGGTCAACCGCGATCTGAAGCGTGCCAAGCTGGCCGTCAAGTACGCGACCAAGCGCGAAGAGCTGAAGAAGATCATCTCCAGCACGACCGCTTCGTACGACGAAAAGGCTGACGCCGTGGTCAAGTTGCAGAAGCTGCCGCGCGATTCGTCGCCGAGCCGCCACCGCAACCGCTGCGAACTGTCGGGCCGTCCGCGTGGCGTCTACAGCAAGTTCGGCCTCGGCCGCAACAAGCTGCGTGAAGCCACCATGCGCGGTGACGTGCCGGGCCTGCGCAAGGCCAGCTGGTAAGGGATTCGTCCCTGCTGTATGGGGTGAGCCTGTTCAGGTTCACCCCGACTTGAAGAGTCCGACCCTGGTCGGGCTCTTTTTGTCGTATACTCCCGCGTCTCACTCCCGCTCAAGGGGGTGGGGTAGGGCGGTAAACGAACGACGGGCCCCAGGCCCACTTTTAAAAACGAAGCAAGATTTTCGCGAAAGCGGATATCGGTGCACTCAAAGGTATCGACTATGAGCATGACTGATCCCATCGCCGACCTGCTGGTACGCATCAAGAATGCGGCCGCGGTTGGCAAGCAGACGGTGAAGGCGCCGTCCTCCAAGATCAAGGTTGCAATCGCAGAAGTGTTGAAGGCCGAAGGCTACATCACCGACCTGCGCGTGACCAAGATCGAAAACAACAAGGCCGAACTTGAAATCGTCCTGAAGTATTTCGAAGGCAAGCCGGTCATCGAGACCCTGAAGCGCTTCTCGCGTTCGGGTCTGCGCCAGTACCGTGGCAAGTCTGAGCTGCCGAAGGTCCTGAACGGCCTGGGCATCTCCATCATCTCCACCTCCAAGGGCATCATGACTGATGCGCAGGCGCGCCAGTTGGGCGTCGGCGGCGAAGTCCTGTGCTTCGTGGCCTAAGGCGAGAAGGAAACTACTATGTCCCGCGTAGCCAAGAAGCCGGTCAACCTGCCCAAGGGCGTTGAACTGAACATCCAGCCGGAATCCGTCAGCGTGAAGGGCCCGAAGGGCACCCTGAGCCTGCCGAAGGTTGCTGGCGTTGAAATCTCCGTCAATGACGGCGTTGCCACCCTGGCCGCCAGCAATGACGACCTGCTGGCCCTCACCGGCACCGTCCGCGCGATCCTGGCCAACATGGTCAAGGGCGTCACCGATGGCTTCGAGCGCAAGCTTGAGCTGGTCGGCGTCGGTTACCGTGCCGCCATGCAGGGCAAGGACCTGAGCCTGTCGCTCGGTTTCTCGCACCCGGTGGTGTACGTCGCTCCGGAAGGCATCACGCTGTCGACCCCGACCCAGACCGAAATTCTGGTCCAGGGCACCGACAAGCAGCTGGTGGGCGAAGTTGCCGCCAAGATCCGCGCTTACCGCAAGCCGGAGCCCTACAAGGGCAAGGGTGTGAAGTACGCCGGCGAAGTCATCATTCGTAAGGAAGCCAAGAAGGCGTAAGGGCGAGTCCCCTTTTCGGGGAGAAATCCTGTCTTCAGCTTTCAAGGAAAAAGATCATGAACAAGAACATTGCTCGCCTGCGTCGCGCCAAGTCCACCCGCGCACACATCCGTGTCCTCGGCGTGCCGCGCCTGTCGGTGCTGCGCACCGGTCAGCACCTGTACGCCCAGGTCTTCACCGCCGACGGCTCCAAGGTGCTGGCTGCTGCCAACACCACCCAGGCCGACGTCAAGGAAGGCCTGAAGAATGGCAAGAACAGCGACGCCGCCGCCAAGGTCGGCAAGCTGGTTGCCGAGCGCGCCAAGGCTGCGGGCATCGAGAAGGTCGCTTTCGACCGCTCGGGCTACCGCTACCACGGCCGCATCAAGGCACTGGCCGATGCAGCCCGCGAAGGCGGCCTGCAGTTCTAAGGGATAAGGAAGCGGGGCTGGTCCCCGCTTCCGCCTGCCTGCCGGCACGGGCTGTGCCGGGCGACGTCCTTCTTCTGCAGGGGCGCTCGATCCACCGCACCACTTCACAGCTATAAGCGGCCCTGAGCCGTACATACTCAATCAATCAAGGAATCAACATGGCAGAAGAACGTCAGCAGCGGGGTCGCGATCGCGACCGTAACCGCGAAGAGAAAGTCGACGACGGCATGATCGAGAAGCTGGTCGCGGTCAACCGCGTCAGCAAGACCGTCAAGGGCGGTCGCCAGTTCACCTTCACCGCACTGACCGTGGTCGGTGACGGCGCAGGCAAGGTCGGTTTCGGCTATGGCAAGGCGCGTGAAGTGCCGGTCGCCATCCAGAAGTCGATGGAGCAGGCTCGCAAGAACCTGGCCGACGTCGATCTGAACAACGGCACCCTGTGGCACCCGGTCAAGTCGGGCCACGGCGCTGCACGCGTGTTCATGATGCCGGCCTCGGAAGGTACCGGCGTGATCGCCGGCGGTGCCATGCGCGCCGTCCTGGAAGCCGTTGGCGTCAAGAACGTGCTGGCCAAGGCCGTCGGTTCGCGCAACCCGATCAACCTGGTTCGCGCCACGCTGAAGGGTCTGTCCGAAATGCAGTCGCCGGCCCGCATCGCGGCCAAGCGCGGCAAGAAGGTAGAGGATCTCAACCATGGCTAATGACACCACCAAGACCATCAAGGTCACCCTGGTTGGCGGCCTGCGTGGCACCCAGTCGCGTCACCGCCTGTCGGTGAAGGCGCTTGGCCTCGGCAAGCTCAATAGCGTTCGTGAACTGAAGGACAGCCCGCAGGTTCGCGGTCTGATCAACAAGGTCCACTACCTCGTCAAGGTTGAGGAATAATCCAATGACCATGCATCTCAATGAACTGAGCCCGGCACCGGGCGCGCGCAAAGAGCGCACCCGCGTGGGCCGTGGTATCGGCTCGGGCCTGGGCAAGACCTGCGGCCGCGGCCACAAGGGTTCGTTCGCCCGTAAGGGTGGCGGCAAGATCAAGGCAGGCTTCGAAGGCGGCCAGACCCCCATGCAGCGTCGTCTGCCGAAGGTCGGTTTCCGTTCCAAGATCGCCAAGGACACCGCCGAAGTGCTGTCCTACCAGCTGGACAAGCTGGAAGCTGGTGAGATCGATTTCGCCGCGCTGCGTGCTGCGAACCTGGTCCCGACCTCGGCCAAGCAGGCCAAGATCGTCATGAAGGGCGGCCTGACCAAGGCCTTCACCCTGAAGGGCGTCGCAGCAACGGCCGGTGCCAAGGCCGCGATCGAAGCTGCCGGCGGCAGCGTACAGGAGTAAGACATGGCGCAAGCTGGCATTGGTAACCTGGGCGGCGGGCTCGGCAAGTTCACGGAACTTCGCCAGCGTCTGCTGTTCGTCGTCGGGGCCTTGATCGTCTACCGCATTGGCTGTTATGTGCCGGTGCCGGGCGTCAATCCTGATGCCATGCTTGCGCTCATGCAGGCGCAGGGCGGCGGTATCGTGGACATGTTCAACATGTTCTCGGGCGGCGCCCTGCACCGTTTCAGCATTTTCGCGCTGAACGTGATGCCGTACATCTCGGCGTCCATCGTGATGCAGCTGGCGGTCCACATCTTCCCGGCGCTCAAGGCGCTGCAGAAGGAAGGTGAATCCGGCCGTCGCAAGATCACCCAATATTCCCGCATCGGCGCCGTGTTGCTGGCGGTGGTGCAGGGCGGCAGCATCGCGCTGGCGCTGCAGAACCAGCTGTCGCCGAGTGGCGCGCCGGTCGTCTACGCGCCGGGCATGGGCTTCGTGCTCACCGCCGTGGTCGCGCTGACCGCAGGCACCATCTTCCTGATGTGGGTCGGCGAGCAGGTCACCGAGCGTGGCATCGGCAACGGTGTGTCGCTGATCATCTTCGCCGGCATCGTGGCCGGTCTCCCGGGTGCGGTCATCCACACCTTCGAGGCTTACCAGGACGGCAACCTGCAGTTCATCCAGCTGCTGCTGATCGTGCTGGTGGTGCTGGCCTTCACCTTCTTCGTGGTGTTCGTCGAACGCGGCCAGCGCCGTATCACGGTGAACTACGCACGTCGCCAGGGTGGCCGCAACGCGTACATGAACCAGACCTCGTTCCTGCCGCTGAAGCTGAACATGGCGGGTGTGATCCCGGCCATCTTCGCCTCCAGCATCCTGGCATTCCCGACCACCCTGGCCATGTGGTCCGGCCAGGCCAGCTCGGCGACCTGGCTGCAGAAGGTGGCCAACGCCCTGGGTCCGGGCGAGCCGCTGCACATGATCGTGTTCGCTGCGCTGATCACCGGTTTCGCGTTCTTCTATACCGCGCTGGTGTTCAATTCGCAGGAAACCGCCGACAACCTGAAGAAGTCGGGCGCGCTGATTCCGGGCATCCGTCCGGGCAAGGCCACCGCCGACTACATCGACGGCGTGCTGACCCGCCTGACCGCGGCCGGCTCGGCCTACCTGGTGATCGTCTGCCTGCTGCCGGAAATCATGCGCACGCAGCTGAACGCCTCGTTCTACTTCGGCGGCACCTCGCTGCTGATCGTGGTGGTGGTGGTGATGGACTTCATTGCGCAGATCCAGGCGCACCTGATGTCGCACCAGTACGAGAGCCTGTTGAAGAAGGCCAACCTGAAGGGCGGCAACCGCGGCGGTTTTGCCCGCGGCTGATTGGCCTGTTACACTATCGTCTTCCTGACGTGATGGTCCTCCGCTTCGCGGACCTGGCCACACAAACGAAGGGCGGCCCCCGCAGCGGTTCCGGGTGGGGGTGAGATCGGGTCGTCCCGCGCGGGAGTAGCGCGGGCGGCGCCGGAAGCGGGTCCGAAAGGATCACTTCCGGGGTCAACCTGATCCGGCGCCGGAGCCTGGGCACACTCCCTGGGCCGAGTTCATGAAACCTTTCAGGTTTCACGGGCTTCCATGTAAACCGGAACCTTGTTAGTATCGCTAGTTCACTTTTTTGATCCATCCTGCCGGATCGGCGCGCCTTGGGTGCGCTGTCGGCCATCACTCAGCTGGAGAACCGCGTCATGGCGCGTATTGCAGGCGTCAACCTGCCAGCCCAGAAGCACGTCTGGGTCGGGTTGCAAAGCATTTACGGCATCGGCCGTACCCGTTCGAAGAAGGTCTGCGACGCTGCAGGCGTGACCTCGACCACCAAGATCCGCGATCTGTCGGAGCCGGAAATCGAGCGTCTTCGCTCGGAAGTGGCCAAGTACATCGTGGAAGGCGATCTGCGCCGTGAAATCGGTATCGCGATCAAGCGCCTGATGGACCTGGGCTGCTATCGCGGTCTGCGTCACCGTCGCGGCCTCCCGCTGCGCGGTCAGCGCACCCGTACCAACGCCCGCACCCGCAAGGGCCCGCGCAAGGCGATCAGGAAGTAAGGGACCTAAGAAATGGCTAAGCCCGTCGCTAAGACCAAGAAGAAGATCAAGCGCGTCGTCACTGACGGCGTCGCCCACGTCCACGCTTCTTTCAACAACACCATCGTGACCATCACCGACCGCCAGGGCAATGCTCTGTCGTGGGCGACGTCCGGTGGCGCTGGCTTCCGCGGTTCGCGTAAGTCCACCCCGTTCGCTGCCCAGGTGGCTGCCGAGAAAGCCGGCCGTGCCGCGCTGGATTACGGCGTCAAGTCCCTGGAAGTCCGCATCAAGGGCCCGGGTCCGGGTCGTGAGTCGGCCGTGCGCTCGCTGAACAACGTGGGCTACAAGATCACCAACATCATCGACGTGACGCCAATCCCGCACAACGGGTGCCGTCCGCCGAAGAAGCGTCGCGTCTAAAGGAGCGATAAGAAATGGCTCGTTATATCGGTCCTACCTGTAAGCTCGCCCGCCGCGAAGGCGCCGACCTTTCCCTCAAGAGCCCGGCCCGTGCGCTGGACTCCAAGTGCAAGCTGGAGCAGAAGCCCGGCCAGCACGGCGCCACTGCCCGTAAGGGCAAGCTGTCCGACTACGCTACCCAGCTGCGTGAAAAGCAGAAGGTCAAGCGTATCTACGGTCTGCTGGAGCGTCAGTTCCGCAACTACTACAAGAAGGCCTCGACCAAGAAGGGCAACACCGGCGAGAACCTGCTGCAGCTGCTGGAAACCCGTCTGGACAACGTCGTCTATCGCATGGGCTTCGCTGTGACCCGTCCGGCTGCTCGTCAGCTGGTCTCGCACCGCGGCGTCACTGTGAACGGCAAGTCGGTCAACCTGGCTTCGTACCAGGTCAAGGCTGGCGACGCTGTTGCACTGTCCGAAAAGGCTGCCAAGCAGATGCGCGTTCAGGAAGCCCTGACCGTGTCCAGCACGCATGACCTGCGCCCGTCGTGGATCGAAGTGGATGCGGCCAAGTTCGCCGGCATCTTCAAGGCTGTTCCGGATCGTGCGGACCTGCCTGCGGATATCAACGAAGCGCTGATCGTCGAGTTGTATTCGAAGTAATTCACATCGGAGAATCCCCGGCGACGGCCGGGGATTCACTAGGAGAACCCGCAACATGACGGTTACCGCCAATCAGGTTCTGCGTCCTCGCGGTCCGCAGATCGAACGCATTACCGACACCCGCGCCAAGGTCGTCATCGAACCGTTGGAGCGTGGTTACGGGCATACGCTGGGCAATGCCCTGCGTCGCGTGTTGCTGTCGTCCATCCCGGGCTTCGCCATCACGGAAGTCGAGATCGACGGCGTGCTGCACGAGTACACCACCCTTGAAGGCCTGCAGGAGGACGTTCTCGAAGTCCTGCTCAACCTGAAAGACGTGGCGATCCGTATGCATACCGGTGACAGCGCTACGCTGTCGCTGTCCAAGCAGGGTCCGGGTGTCGTGACCGCTGCGGACATCAAGGTCGACCACAACGTCGATATCCTCAACAACGATCATGTCATCTGCCACCTGACCAAGGAAACGGCAGTCAACATGCGTCTGAAGATCGAGCGTGGCTTCGGCTACCAGCCGGCCGCCGCGCGTCGTCGTCCGGACGAAGAGACCCGTGCCATCGGTCGTCTGGTCCTGGACGCGTCGTTCTCGCCGGTCCGTCGCGTCGCCTATTCGGTGGAAGCGGCCCGCGTCGAACAGCGTACCGATCTGGACAAGCTGGTGCTGGACATCGAAACCAACGGCACGATCGATGCCGAGGAAGCCGTGCGCACCGCCGCCGACATCCTCAGCGATCAGCTGTCGGTCTTCGGTGACTTCACCCACCGCGACCGCGGTGCAGCCAAGCCGGCCAACAACGGCGTGGATCCGGTGCTGCTGCGCCCGATCGACGATCTGGAGTTGACCGTTCGTTCGGCCAACTGCCTGAAGGCCGAAAGCATCTACTACATCGGCGATCTGATCCAGAAGACCGAAGTGGAACTGCTCAAGACCCCGAACCTCGGCAAGAAGTCGCTGACCGAGATCAAGGAAGTCCTCGCACAGCGCGGCCTTTCGCTCGGCATGAAGCTGGAGAACTGGCCGCCGGCCGGTGTCGCCCAGCACGGCATGCTCGGCTGATCCAGCGCAGCAAGAGTTTCACCCCGCACCTTCGGGTGCGGGGGCTTTACCCGCAGTACCTCGCACCGACAGGCCCATAGCCTGCGGTGACGGTCGGCCAGGAGGGCCGGCACCGGACCAACCGCAGTCCAAGCAGCAACGCCAGGAAGGCGACAGCGATACCCAACCGATCCAACATTCTTTTAAGGATTACATCCCATGCGTCACATGAAGTCTGGCCGTAAGTTCAACCGTACCAGCGCGCACCGCGAAGCAATGTTCAAGAACATGGCTGCCTCGCTGTTCAAGCACGAGCTGATCAAGACCACGCTGCCGAAGGCCAAGGAACTGCGCCGCGTCGCCGAGCCGCTGATCACGCTGGCCAAGGTCGACTCCGTCGCCAACCGCCGTCTGGCTTTCGCCCGTCTGCGTGACAACGAAGCCGTCGGCAACCTGTTCACCACCCTGGGCCCGCGCTACGCGACCCGTCCGGGCGGTTACCTGCGTCTGCTGAAGTGCGGTTTCCGCGCTGGCGACAACGCTCCGATGGCCTACGTCGAACTCGTCGACCGTCCGGCCGCCGTGGCTGAAGCCGTCGAAGAATAATCGACGAGCAACACCAAAGATTCCCAAAAAACCCGGCCCAGCGCCGGGTTTTTTGTTGCCTGCGTTCTGCTCGCCGCCTGCCGTTTTTTGCCTGTCGCTGTCGCTGTTGCTGTTGCTGTTGCTGTTGCTTGCCGCTTGCCGCTTGCCGCTTGCCGCCTGTTGCCTGTTGCCTGTTGCTCCGTAGCGCCGGGCTCTGCCCGGCTGCTGTTGGTTGTGCGCCAACAGCTGCACGCTTGTGTGCTATCGGTCCGGCCGCGGCCGGTGTGGGTTTGCGGGGGACGCCGCAAGTACGTCCGTGTAGGCTCAGTCGCGGCTTGCGCGTGTGCGCTGTCCTGCGCACACGGCAAGACCGGGGTTGGGCTCCTGCCCAACCCGTCGGGCGTATACGCCCGACCCATGCCGCTCATGCCCCCGCAAACCCACCCCGGCCGCGACCCCGAAACTTGGTCGGTGCTTGGATGGCCTCATGGCCGGGCATGGGAGGCCGCGACCTGCCGGTACGCCGGGCAATGCCCGGCCTCTCTTCGGCGACGACGTCAACGGCAGCCGGGCAAAGCCCGGCTCTACGGCTGGCGAAGATGAGCCGGGCATGCCCGGCTTCCCACAGGTTGCGACCTCTCACGACGAGCCGGTGGGCCCTATGAGCACCGACCCATTGTCGGGGACGCGGCGGGGGCGGGTTTGAGGGGGCATGAGCGGCATGGATGCCGCGACTGAGCCTACAGGGACGTACTTGCGGCGTCCCCCGCAAACCCGCACCCGGCGCGGCCGGGCAGTGAACAGCACGGCTGCGCGGCTGTCCGCTTAAAACCAACAGCGCCCTAGGTGAATGCAATCACGGCGACCCCGAAGAACCGCACCGGCGCGGCCGGGCAGTGAATAAAACGGCTGCGCGGATGTTCGCCCAAGAGCCGAAACACTCCGTATGGCCAACTACGCCGACATACGGCAGATGGTCGCAGCCTGTATGGCGTGAGGGCCTGTTAATCTTGGCGCCTGACCAACATGAGTGTGCTGGCGATGAATCCATTGCGCTGGAATTACCGCGCCCAGTTTCTGCTGGGGTTCCTGATCTGTGCGGCGTTGATCGGCTATGCGATCTGGCTGCAGTTGAAGATGGGGCTGGAGCCTTGCCCGTTGTGCATCTTCCAGCGGATTGCGTTCGCCGCGCTGGGGCTGCTGTTCCTGATTGGTGCGCTGCATGGGCCGCGCGACCGGCCGGGGCGGATGACCTACGGCGTGCTCGCGTTCATTGCGGCGGCGGTGGGTGCCGGCATTGCCGCGCGCCATGTGTATGTGCAGCTGCTGCCGCAGGACCTGGGGTCGAGTTGTGGGCCGCCGCTGTCATTCCTGAGCGAGACCATGGGGCCGTTCGAGGTGTTCCGCACCGTCCTGACCGGTACCGGCAACTGCGGCAACATCGACTGGACCTTCCTCGGTATGAGCATTCCGATGTGGAGCGTGGTCTGGTTCGCGCTGCTTGGCATTTGGGCGCTGGTGGTGTCGTTCCGTCGACCTGCCCGTCGCCACTGATTTTTCACCCCTGCTGATTGACTGGATATTCCGATGACTGCTTCCGACCGTGCCCCTACCTTCGCTGCCGTGCCGACCGACTGGTCGCCGGAGAGTTGGCGCGGCCGGCCCGCGCTGCAGATGCCGACCTATCCGGATCCGGTGGCGCTGGATGCGTCGTTGCATGAGCTCAAGCGGCTGCCGCCGCTGGTGACCTCGTGGGAGATCCTGTCGCTCAAGCAGCAGCTGGCCGACGCGCAGGAAGGCAAGCGCTTCCTGCTGCAGGGCGGTGACTGCGCCGAGAACTTCAGCGACTGCGAGTCCACCACCATCTCCAACCGGCTCAAGGTGCTGCTGCAGATGAGCCTGGTGCTGGTGCACGGCATGCGCAAGCCGGTCATCCGCGTGGGGCGCTTTGCCGGGCAGTATGCCAAGCCACGCTCGGCCGATACCGAGACCCGCGATGGCGTGACCCTGCCGAGCTATCGCGGCGACGTGATCAATGCGCCGGAGTTCACCGAGGCCGCGCGCCTGCCCGATCCGCGCCGGATGCTGCAGGCCCACGCGCACTCGGCCATGACCATGAACTTCGTGCGCGCCCTGATCGATGGCGGCTTCGCCGATCTGCATCACCCCGAATACTGGAACCTGGAGTGGGTGCGGCATTCGCCGCTGGCCACCGACTACCAGAAGATGGTGTCGTCCATTGGCGACGCCGTGCGCTTCATGGAGACGCTGTCGGGTGCGCAGGTGTACAACCTCAACCGCATCGACTTCTACACCTCGCACGAAGCACTGCTGCTGCCGTACGAACAGGCGCTTACCCGCCAGGTGCCGCGCCAGCAGGGCTGGTTGAACCTCAGTACCCATTACCCGTGGATCGGCATGCGCACCGCCGCGCTCGATGGCGCCCACGTCGAGTACCTGCGTGGCGTGCGTAATCCGATTGCCATCAAGGTGGGGCCGTCGGTGCAGCCGGACCAGCTGCTGCGCCTGATCGACGTGCTGAACCCTGATGACGAACCGGGTCGCCTGAGCTTCATCCATCGCATGGGGGCGGCGCAGATTGCCGACAAGCTGCCGCCGCTGCTGGAAGCGGTCAAGCGCGATGGCCGCCGCGTGCTGTGGGTGTGCGATGCCATGCATGGCAATACCGAAAGCACCAGCAATGGGTACAAGACCCGCCGCTTCGACAACGTGCGCAGCGAGGTGGAACTGTCGTTCGACCTGCATGCCGCTGCCGGTACCCGACTGGGTGGCGTGCACCTGGAGCTGACCGGTGAGGACGTGACCGAATGCACCGGCGGCGCGCGCGAGTTGACCGAGCGCGATCTCGAGCGTGCGTACCGGTCCTCGGTGGATCCGCGCCTGAACTACGAGCAGTCGCTGGAGATTGCCATGGCGATTGTGCGCAAGCAGGGCGGCTGACCGCCCGCGCGGGCTTCGCGGTGTCTGGTGAAGAGCAACCACGCATGGCGTGGCTCTACGTCACGATCATCCCCGTTCTGGCACGGTAACGCTTCCGTTTATTCGTACGGGAGCGTGCATGCACGTGGAGTGGCAGGAAGCGGCCGCGTATCTGTGGCCGATCGGGATTGCGCTGGCCATCGGCATCACCGGCTGGTGGTTGCTGATGGCGTTGACCCGCCGGCTCAAGGGCCGTGACTACCGTCGCGCGCGCATTACGCGGGTGATCAGCCGGCCATTGGCCTTCGCGCTGCCGATGCTGGTGCTCATCCCTGCGCTTGAAGCGACCCCGCTCGACGGGCGCTGGCTGGACCAGTCGCTGCGGCTGCTGCACATCGGTGTCACCGCCTGCTTCATCTGGCTGCTGGTACGCGCGGTGGCCGCCGGCGAGCAGGCGATCCTGCGCGACAACCCGATGGAAGTGGCCGACAACCTGGCCGCGCGCCGTATCCAGACCCAGACCCGCGTGCTCAGCCGCGTATTGATGGGCGCGATCATCCTGGTCGGCGCCGCGATGGTGCTGCTGACCTTTCCCATGGTGCGGCAGATCGGCACCGCGTTGCTGGCGTCGGCCGGCATCATCGGGCTGGTGGCCGGCATCGCGGCCAAGCCGGTGTTCGGCAACCTGATCGCCGGCCTGCAGATCGCGCTGACCCAGCCGATCCGGCTCGACGATGTGGTCATTGTCGAAGGCGAGTGGGGGCGGGTGGAGGAGATCGGCAGCAGCTACGTCGTGGTGCGCATCTGGGACGAGCGGCGCATGGTGGTGCCGCTGACCTGGTTCATCGAAAACCCGTTCCAGAACTGGACCCGGCGCAGCGCCGACCTGCTCGGCACCGCCTTCCTGTGGCTGGACTACCGCGCGCCGATCGCGGCGATCCGCGCCGAGCTGGAGCGCATCTGCAAGGGCGAAGCGCTGTGGGATGGGCGCGTCTGCGTGACCCAGGTGACCGAAACCACCGATCACACCCTGCAGGTGCGCCTGCTGGTCAGCGCCCGCAATTCGGGCGATGCCTTCGACCTGCGCTGCATCGTGCGCGAACGCATGCTCGACTTCCTCGCCCGCGAACATCCCCAGGCGCTGCCACGTACCCGTGCCGAGATCCTGGAGCGCCCCGATCCGCCCGCGCGCGCACCGCGCTCGCAACCGTCCGACGACGCGCGCTCGCCGGGTGCCGAGGATGGGCCACCTGCTGTGGTGGCGGTGGATGACGTGGTGGACGGGTCTCGGCGGTAGGTGCCGACCGTTGGTCGGTACGTCGCCTCAGGGCAGCAACGCTTCTGTGCCGAACCGGGGCGGGCGTCGCGCCCGGGTGCGCTGCTCGTAGTCGTAGGCCAGCTCGATCAGCTTCGGCTCGCTCCAGGCGGTGCCCATGAACAGCAGGCCCAGCGGCAGGCCGTTCACGTGCGCCATCGGCACGCTCAGGCTGGGATAGCCGGCCACGGCGGCCGCGCCATAGCTGCCACCCGGAAAGGCATCTCCCTGGCCGGCGCGGAGCGGCCAAGCGGTACCCGTGGTGGGCGCCACCAGCGCGTCCAGGCGTTCGGCCTTGAGCACCGCGTCGATGCCCTCTGGGCCGGCCAGGCGCCGCGCCAGCGTGCGTGCAGCGATGTAGTCGGGGCTGCCCAGGCTGCCGGCTTGCGCGGCCGCCTCCATGCGATCCTGGCCGAACAGCACCAGTTCCTTGTCCGCATGGTCGCGGTTGAAGGCAATGATCGATTCCACGTCGCGCACCGGCGCCTTGTGGGTGGTCAGGTAGCGCTGCAGACCGGCCTTGAATTCATGCAGCAGCACGGTCTGCTCGGCGTCCTCCCACTGGTCCTGGGTGGGCAGCGTCACCGGCACCACCACCGCGCCGGCGTCGCGCAGCACGCCGATGGCATGGTCGAGGGCAGGCGCCACGCCGGGCTGCTGGTCGAGCGGCCCGTGCAGCACGCCGATGCGGGCCCCGCGCAGGCCGTTCGGGTTGAGCCGCGCGGTGTAGTCGTAGACGGCGCGGCCGGGCATGGTGGCCGTGGCCGGGTCGGCGGCATCGCGGCCGGCCATGGCGGTCAGCAGCGCCGCCGCATCGGCCACGCTGCGCGCCATCGGGCCGGCGGTGTCCTGGCTGAAGGAGATCGGGATGATGCCCTCGCGGCTGACCAGCCCGACCGTCGGCTTGAGCCCGACCACGCCGTTCATGGCCGCCGGGCAGACGATGCTGCCGTCGGTCTCGGTACCTACGGCGGCGGCGGCCAGGTTGGCGGCCACGGCCACCGCGCTGCCGCTGCTGGAGCCGCAGGGCGAGTGGCTGAGCCGGTACGGGTTGCGGGTCTGCCCGCCGCGCGCGCTCCAGCCGGATACCGATTGGCTGGAGCGGAAGTTCGCCCATTCGCTGAGGTTGGTCTTGCCCAGGATCACGGCCCCGGCTGCGCGCAGGCGGGTGACCAGGAAGGCGTCGTCCGGGCGGAACCTGGCCAGTGCCAGCGAGCCGCCACTGGTGCTCATCGGGCGCGCGCCGATGTTGTCCTTGAGCAGCAGCGGGATGCCGTGCAACGGCCCGCGCAGCTGGCCTCGGCGGCGCTCGGCGTCCAGCGCGGCGGCGTCCTTCAGGGCGTCCGGATTGAGTTCGATCACCGCGTTCAGGCGCGGCCCGGCGCGGTCCAGGTGGGCGATCCGTTCCAGATAGGCGCGGGTCAGGGTGACGCTGTCCAGCTCGCCCGCGGCCATCTGCGCCTGCAGGGCGCTGATATCCGTTTCGGCATAGACGAAGGGGGTGTCGCGCGGGTCGGCCGGCGCGGCGGCATGTGCCTGGCTCAACAGCGGCACAGGCGATTGCGCGCAGCCCGCGAGCGCGATGGCGATCACCATCGATGTCAGTGGCACGCGCATGAATGTGTTCCCGAAACCGGTGCTCAGGCTAACCAGCGCCATGCACCCTTGGCAACTCAGGCGGTTGGATCGACGGGGCGGGTGCGCTTGCGGATGTCACGGGCGAGCACGCCAACCACGATGAGATTGATCACCAGCACCGACCACGAGGCCCAGCCGGGGTGGCGGATGATGGCGTAGATGTCGAACGGCAGGTAGATGCCGGCGGTGACGCAGCCCAGCCAGGAAGCCCAGGCCTTGGCGCGCCAGAGGCCCCAGGCCTCGAAAAGATGCAGGATGCCGTAAGCGACCATCGCCGCAGCGGCGAGGTGGACGGCATCGGGGCTGATCATGTTGAGCAGCGAGGGCAGCGTGCCGTGATCCGGGTCCAGACTGAAACGCCGGATCAGGGCATTGACCGCATCGCGCAGTGGCTGCGGCCCGAGCATTTCCAGCCCGGTGGCAGCCAACAGCGCCAGGACCGCCTTGCTGGCTTCCAGCAAGGCGATCAGGTGGAGCCCCGGATGCTTGTGAGGATCCGGGTTGTAGGGCTTGTCGGTCACGAAGGTGTCCGATCAGCCGCCGCGCGAAGCCTTCTTGCGGTCGCTTTCGGTCAGCCCCTTCTTGCGAAGGCGGATTTCCTTCGGGGTGATCTCGACCAGCTCGTCGTCTTCGATGAAGTCCAGGGCCTGCTCCAGCGAGTACTTGATCGCCGGGGTCAGCTGGATCGCATCGTCCTTGCCCGAAGCGCGCATGTTGGTCAGCGGCTTGGTCTTGATCGCGTTGACGGTCAGGTCGTTGTCCTTGGAGTGGATACCGATCAGCTGACCTTCGTACACGTTGTCGCCTTCAGCAGCGAACAGCTTGCCGCGTTCCTGCAGCGGCCCCAGCGAGTAGGCGGGGGTGGCGCCCGGCGCATTGGCGATCATCACGCCGTTCTGGCGCTTGGCGATGGCGCCCTGTTCCTTCGGGCCGTAATGGTCGAACACGTGGAACAGCAGGCCCGAACCCTGGGTCAGGGTCTTGAATTCGTTCTGGAAGCCGATCAGGCCACGGGCCGGGATCTGGTACTCCAGGCGCACACGGCCCTTGCCGTCCGGCTCCATGTTCTTCAGCTGGCCCTTGCGGGTGCCCAGCTTTTCCATGACACCGCCCTGGTGCTGTTCTTCGATGTCCACCACCAGCTGCTCGATCGGCTCCATGGCCTGGCCGTCGATCTGCTTGATGATGACTTCCGGGCGCGACACGGCCAGCTCGTAGCCTTCACGACGCATGTTCTCGATCAGCACCGACAGGTGCAGTTCGCCACGGCCGGAGACCAGGAACTTGTCGGCGTCTTCCAGCTGCTCCACCTTCAGGGCCACGTTGTGGACCTGCTCGCGGTCCAGGCGGTCTTTGATCTGGCGGCTGGTCAGGAACTTGCCACCGGACAGGTCCTTGTTGCCGGCGAACGGCGAATTGTTGACCTGGAAGGTCATCGAGATCGTCGGTTCATCGACGGTCAGCGCCGGCAGTGCTTCCGGGGTGTCCGGGTGGCACAGGGTGTCGGAGATGGTCAGTTCCTGGATGCCCGAGATGGCGACGATGTCGCCGGCTTCGGCGGTGTCCTGCTCGATGCGCTCCAGGCCCAGGAAGCCCAGCACCTGCGCGACCTTGCCGTTGCGCTTCTTGCCTTCACGGTCGATCACCGCGACCTGCATGTTCTTCTTCAGGGTGCCGCGCTGGATGCGGCCGATGCCGATCACGCCCACGAAGTTGTTGTAGTCCAGCTGGCTGATGCGCATCTGGAACGGACCTTCCGGGTCCACTTCCGGCTTCGGCGCGTGCTGCATGATCGCTTCGTACAGCGGGGTCATGTCGCCGTCGCGCACGCTGTCTTCCAGGCCGGCATAGCCGTTCAGGGCCGAGGCGTAGACGATCGGGAAGTCCAGCTGCTCATTGGTGGCGCCGAGCTTGTCGAACAGGTCGAAGACCTGGTCGATCACCCAATCCGGACGCGAGCCCGGGCGGTCGACCTTGTTCACCACGACGATCGGCTTGAAGCCCATCGCGAAGGCCTTCTGGGTGACGAAACGGGTCTGCGGCATCGGGCCGTCCATGGCGTCAACCAGGATCAGCACGGTGTCCACCATCGACAGCACGCGCTCCACTTCGCCGCCGAAGTCGGCGTGTCCGGGGGTGTCGACGATGTTGATGCGGTTCTTGACGCCGGTGCGCTTGTCTTCCCAGGTGATGGCCGTGTTCTTGGCCAGGATCGTGATGCCACGCTCCTTTTCCTGATCATTGCTGTCCATGACGCGTTCAGCGAGCACGGTGCGCTCGGAAAGCGTGCCGGACTGCTTGAGCAGCTGGTCGACAAGGGTGGTCTTACCGTGGTCGACGTGGGCGACGATGGCGATGTTGCGAAGATTTTCGATAGACATGCGAAAGGGGGCCAGTCGGCGCCGGATTTGGAAAAAGAAGTCCAACATTATACGGCTTCCATGACCAAACGCGAAAACTACCTTTCGCCTATTCAGGTAGAGCCCCGCCCCGCGTGGCTTCGGGGGCAGGAAAGGCGGTTCCCGGGGCGGCGGTGGCGACCGGGCGCGTGGCGACGCGTTCATGAGACTGGCGCACGTCGTTTCAGGGGGCGCGGTGTATCCTTACGGGCTGACAACAACCCGAATACCAAGGATCCCCATGTCCCTCATTGCCACCTTCGACACCACCCAGGGCCCGATCAAGGTCGAGCTGTTCGCCGACAAGGCGCCCAAGACCGTCGCCAACTTCGTGAACCTGGTCAAGAAGGGCTTCTATGACGGCCTGATCTTCCACCGCGTGATCCCGGACTTCATGATCCAGGGCGGCTGCCCCAAGGGCCAGGGCACCGGCGGCCCGGGCTACAAGTTCGAGGACGAGAAGAACGGCGTGAAGCATCAGATCGGCTCGCTGTCCATGGCCAATGCCGGCCCGAACACCAACGGCAGCCAGTTCTTCATCACCCACATCAAGACCGACTGGCTGGACGGCAAGCACACCGTGTTCGGCCAGGTGCTGGACGGCCAGGCCATCGTCGACTCGGTCAAGCAGGGCGACGTGATCCATTCGATCACCCTGGAAGGCGACACCGACGCCGTGCTGGCCGCGCAGGCCGACCAGGTCGCCGAGTGGAACAAGATCCTTTCGGCCTGATCCTTTCCAGCGGCCTCCCATGACGGGAGGCCGTTTCGCGTTTACGGCCGCCCCGCCAGGTCTTTCCCCGCCCGGTGGCCACTCCCACACAGCTTCTTAGCAGAGGAAATCCCCATGAAAGCACCTGTTCGTGTTGCCGTGACCGGCGCCGCCGGCCAGATCGGCTACGCCCTGCTGTTCCGCATCGCCTCCGGCGAAATGCTGGGCAAGGACCAGCCGGTCATCCTGCAGCTGCTCGAGCTGCCGGTCGACAAGGCCCAGGCCGCGCTGCGCGGCGTGATGATGGAACTGGAAGACTGCGCGTTCCCGCTGCTGGCCGGCATGGTCGGTACCGATGACGCCGAAGTGGCATTCAAGGATGCCGACATCGCCCTGCTAGTCGGCGCGCGTCCGCGCGGCCCGGGCATGGAGCGCAAGGACCTGCTGCTGGAAAACGCCAAGATCTTCACCGCGCAGGGCGCGGCGCTGAACAAGGTCGCCAGCCGCAACGTGAAGGTGCTGGTCGTCGGCAACCCGGCCAACACCAATGCCTACATCGCCATGAAGTCGGCGCCGGACCTGAACCCGCGCAACTTCACCGCCATGCTTCGCCTGGACCACAACCGCGCCCTGAGCCAGCTGTCGTCCAAGCTCGGCAAGTCGGTCGGTGGCATCGAGAAGCTGGTCGTGTGGGGCAACCACAGCCCGACCATGTACCCGGACTACCGTTTCGCCACCGCCGACGGCGCGTCCGTCGCCGATGCGATCAACGACCAGGAATGGAATGCCGGTACCTTCATTCCGACCGTGGGCAAGCGCGGCGCGGCGATCATCGAAGCCCGTGGCTCGTCCTCGGCTGCCTCGGCCGCCAATGCCGCCATCGACCACGTGCGCGACTGGGTGCTGGGCAGCAACGGCAAGTGGGTGACCATGGGCGTGCCGTCTGACGGCTCCTACGGCATCCCGGAAGGCGTGATCTTCGGCTTCGCGGTGACCACCGAAAACGGTGAGTACACCCTGGTCAAGGACCTGCCGGTCGACGACTTCAGCCAGAAGTACATCGACAAGACCCTGGCCGAGCTGGAAGAAGAGCGCAGCGGCGTGGCCCACCTGCTGGGTTGATCGCGCGCAGCGGTTGCTTATGAAAAACGCCGGGCTTGCCCGGCGTTTTTTTATTCCGCTACCCGGCGCGCAACCGCCCGGCATCCGTCGCCGGCGGGGCGCCGAACACGCGCGCGTAGTCGCGGCTGAACTGCGAGGGGCTCTCGTAGCCGACGCGGAAGCCGGCGCTGGCCGCGTCCAGTGCATCGCCCACCATCAACCGGCGTGCCTCCTGCAGGCGCAGGCGGGTGCGGAATTCCAGCGGGCTCAGCGTGGTGATCGCCTTGAAGTGTTCGTGGAAGCTGGAGCGGCTCATGCCAGCCACCTCGGCGACCTGTTCGATGCGGCACGGCTCATGGAAATTCGTCTTGATCCACGCAATGGCACGGGCGATCTGGTTGAGCCGGCTGTCGGCCTGCGCGATGTGGCGCAGGATGCCGCCGCCGGGTCCTTGCAGCAGCCGGTACAGCAGTTCGCGCACGGTCAGCGGTGCCAGCGCGTCGATGTCCGCGGGCGCGTCCAGCAGCGCCAGCAGGCGCACCGCCGCGTCCAGCAGTTCCGGGCTGGTGTGGTTGAGCGACAGCCCGCTGGCGGGTGCCGGCACACGCGCCGGCGCGGCCGGGTGGGCGAGGGCGAGTTCGGACAACGTGGCCAGGTCCAGGTCCAGCTGCAGGCACAGATAGGGCCGTTCGGGACTGGCCTGGATCACCGACCCCATCACCGGCAGGTCCACCGAGGCGATCAGGTAATGCTGCGGGTCGTAGCGGTATGAGGCGGTGCCCAGATGCGCCTGTTTGACGCCTTGGCCGACCAGGCACACGGTGGGTTCGTAGATCACCGGCATGGGCAGTGTCGGCGATGCGGCGCGGATCAGCTTCACGCCCGGCAGTGCGACGGCGTGCGTGCCGTCGCTCGGCGCGTGGCGGTCCAGCAGGGCAACGAAGGCGTCGAGTCGGTCCATGCCGCGGGATGGTACAGGCGGTCAGGCGCAGCGCGCGTGTGGGTCGGACGATCGTGCAAGCCTGCCGGACGCACGGGCTATCGCCTCCCGGGGCCGCCGCCGGAAGATTCCCGGCAGTTCCCCTGACCCGAGGCCCTGCCGATGACCACCACCGCCCTCAACCACTACCGCCTGCTCGGACGCTCCGGCCTGCGCGTGTCGCCGCTCTCGCTGGGCACCATGACCTTCGGTGCCGACTGGGGTTGGGGCGCCGACGACGCCGAGGCCGCGCGCATCTTCGATGCATATGTCGAGCGCGGCGGCAACTTCATCGACACCGCCGTGAACTACACCGACGGCAGCGCCGAACGCATCCTGGGCCGGCTGATCAAGAACATGCGCGAACGCATCGTGCTGGCCACCAAGTTCACCATGGCGCGCGAGGCCGGCAATCCCAATGCCGGTGGCAACCACCGTCTCAACCTGGTGCGTTCGGTGGAAACCAGTCTGCGCCAGCTCGATACCGATCGCATCGACCTGCTGTACCTGCACGCGTGGGATTTCACCACGTCGCCCGACGAGGTGATGCGCGCGCTCGACGATCTGGTCCGCGCGGGCAAGGTGCTTTACCTGGGCATCTGCAACACGCCGGCATGGCGCGTGGCGCAGATGCAGACCCTGGCCGACCTGCGCGGTTGGTCGCCGTTCGTCGCGCTGCAGATCGAATACAGCCTGCTCGAGCGCACCGTGGAGCACGAGTTGATGCCGATGGCCGAAGCGCTCGGTCTCGGCGTGCTGCCCTGGTCGCCACTGGGCGGCGGGGTGCTCACCGGCAAGTACAGCCGCGCGGATCTGACCGACGACAATGCCGCCGACGTATCGCCCACGCGCAAGGGCGTGATCGCGTCCACTGGACACCTGACCGGGCGTGCCCTGGACATCGCCGACGTGGTCGGTGCGATCGCCGAGGAGCTGGGCGCCAGCCGTTCGCAGGTTGCCCTGGCCTGGACGCTGCGGCATCCGGCCGTGGTCTCGCCGGTGATGGGCGCGCGCACCCTGGCGCAGTTCCAGGACAATCTCGGTGCGTTGGACATCGTGTTCAGCGATGCGCAGCTGCAACGCCTGGACGCGGCGAGCGCGCCGGCACCGATCTTTCCCGCGCGTTTCATCGCACGGCCGATGGCACAGCAGCTGATCAGTGGGGGAAGCCGGATCCGGAGCCGGTAGCACCGGGCCGTCCTACGACCAAGGTCGGACGGCCGGCCCACCGCCATCGGACTATGCTCGATCCCATGACTTTGTCTGGGAGGGCTGTCATGCGTTACGAAGAGGTTTACCGGCGATCCATCGACGAACCCGAGGCGTTCTGGGCCGAGGAGGCGGAGCGGATCTACTGGCACAAGCGGCCGGAGCAGATTCTCGACTACAGCAACCCGCCGTTCCGGCGCTGGTTCGTGGGTGGGGAAACCAACCTCTGCTACAACGCCGTGGATCGCCACCTGGTCGACCGCCCCGATCAGCTGGCGCTGGTGGCCATCTCCACCGAAACCAACAGCACCCGCGAGATCAGCTACCGCGAGCTTTACCGCGAAGTGAATGCCTTCGCCGCCGTGCTGCAGCGGCTGGAGGTGCGGCGCGGCGACCGCGTGGTGATCTACATGCCGAACATGGCCGAGGCGGTCTTCGCCATGCTGGCCTGCGCCCGCATCGGCGCCATCCATTCGGTGGTGTTCGGTGGGTTCGCCGCGCACAACCTGGCGTTGCGCATCGATGACGCCGAGCCGAAGCTGCTGATCATCGCCGACGCCGGCAAGCGCGGCGGCAAAGTGATTCCGTACAAGGCGATGGTGGACGCGGCATGTGCCGAAGCGCAGTCGCCGCCGCCGCACGTGTTGATCGTGTCGCGCGGGCTGGACCCGGCCGAACCGAAGGTGCCGGGGCGTGACCTCGATTACGCCACGCTGCGCGAGGAAGTGGGCGACCAGGACGTGCCGGTGGTGTGGCTGGAGTCGAGCGAACCCAGCTACCTGCTGTACACCTCGGGCACCACCGGCAAGCCGAAGGGCGTGCAGCGCGACGTGGGCGGCTATGCGGTGGCGATGGCGCAGTCGATGGAGACGGTGTTCGACTGCAAGCCTGGCCAGGTGATGTTCTCCACCTCGGACGTCGGCTGGGCGGTGGGGCATTCCTACAACGTCTACGGTCCGCTGATCGGGGGCTGCACCTCGCTGCTGTACGAAGGGCTGCCCACCAACCCCGATCCGGGCATCTGGTGGGCGCTGTGCGAACAGTACGGCGTGCGCACGCTGTTCTCGTCGCCTACCGCCATCCGCGTGCTCAAGAAGCACGATGTCGACTTCATCCGTCGGCATGACCTGGAGGCGCTCAAGTATGTGTTCCTGGCCGGCGAGCCGCTGGACGAGCCCACCGCGCACTGGATCAACGATGCGCTCGGCAAGCCGATCATCGACAACTACTGGCAGACCGAAACCGGTTGGCCCGCGCTGACGCTGCTGCCGGGTGTGGACATGAAGCCGGTGCGTTTCGGCTCACCGGGTTTCGCCAATCTCGGCTACCGCATGAAGGTGATCGACGAGAATACCGGTGCGGAAGTCGAACCGGGGCAGAAGGGCGTGCTGGTGATGGTGCCGCCGTTGCCGCCGGGCTGCATGAGCACGGTGTGGAAGGACGATGCGCGCTTCATCCAGAGCTACTTCAGCCACTTCAAGGAGCTGCTGTACAGCTCGCTGGATTGGGCGATCCGCGATGAAGACGGCTACACCTTCATCCTCGGCCGCACCGACGACGTGATCAACGTGGCCGGCCATCGGCTGGGCACGCGCGAGATCGAGGAGTGCATTTCCGGCCACCCGCTGGTGGCCGAGGCGGCGGTGATCGGAGTCAAGGACGAACTCAAGGGCCAGGTGCCGCTGGTGTTCGTCACCCTCAAGCAGGCCATCGACGACGACGGCAGTGCGGTGGTGGCCGAGATGATGCAGCGGGTCACCCAGAGCCTGGGCGCCGTCGCCCGGCCGGCCCACATCCACCTGGTCAACGCGCTGCCAAAGACCCGCTCGGGCAAGCTGCTGCGCCGCTCGCTGCAGGCCCTGGCCGAACACCGCGACCCGGGCGACCTGTCCACCCTGGACGATCCGGGCGCGCTCGACGAGATCCGCAGGGCGCTGGGGAGGTAGCGCTTAGCGCCGGCCGGACATCCCCGCCAATGGCAGGGGGCTGGCTCCGGTTGCCCGGTCACCACGTCCCGTGTTGCGGTGCATTACCCGCGCTTGAAGACCTCGGGTAAGCTGCGGGGGTGATCGTGACGGGCCGGATACGTGCCACGCCGGGGATGGCGTGCACGGGCAGGCCGGTGCCTGGACGATCGCAAGGGGGCGTACGTGTGCCGGTGACCGCCGGTCCGTGCGTGCAGGGGGACCAGGCAACAGGGGGAAACACATGGCGTATATCCATGCCAAGACGGCCGCTGGCCGTCAGGAAATCGAAGACCGTGCGCGCCGGCTGCCGCCAGGATTGCGCTCCATTCTGCTGATGGTCGATGGTCAGCGCGATGACGACGAATTGACCGGCATGTTACCGGGCCTGCGCGCGCCCGATGACGCGCTGGAGCAGCTGGCACAGATGGGGCTGATCGAGATCACCGGCGGCTCGCTGGCACCGGCCGCGCCGCGCGCGCTGACCGCCGGGCGCGAACAGGACCCGCAGTTGTACAAACAGCTGTATGACTGGATGAGCGAATCGGTGCGCAAACACCTCGGCCTGAAGGGCTATTTCATGCAGCTCAAGATCGAGCGCTGCACCGACGCGTCCGGCCTGGAAAAGCTGTGGCCGGAAATGGCAGCGGCAGTGTCCAAAGCCAAGAGCCCGGCGCTGGCCAACCGCTGGCTGGAAGAAACCCGCGCACTGCTGCTCAACACACCGCAGCCGGCCTGAGCGGCGCGGCAGCGGGCAGCGGCATTGGCGTACATTGGCGTCCTTTCCGGGCACCGAGGGCAAACGCATGGACGAGCAGAACACCGACACCTCCGGCGGCGACGGCACCCCCGGCTGGGATGCCATCAATGCCGCGCTGGCACCGCTGTACCCGGGGCAGGAGCCGCGCCACTTCGGCACGGCGCTGCCCTATACGCTGGGTGGGCGCGATCCGCTGGATGGCATCAGTGTCTACCGCGCCGAGTTGCCACGGCCGCACTGGCACTACGTGACCTATGGCTTCTCCGAGCTGTACGACAAGCAGAGCGATGACGCCGACAGCAGCGGCTTCGGCTTCGAGCTGACCTTCCGGCTGGCCGTGGAAGACGGCGAGGATACGCCGCCGGTGTGGCCGATGAACCTGCTGCAGAACCTGGCGCGCTACGTGTTCGCCAGCGGCAACGTCTTCGAGGCGGGCCACCACATGAATGCCAACGGCCCCATCGCGCTGGACACCGATACCTGCCTGCGCCACCTGGCCTTCATGCCCGATCCGCAGCTGCCGGCACGGGCCACCGCCAATGGCCAGCTGGCTTTTCTGCAGGTGATCGGCGTGAGCGATGCGGAGATGGCAGCGATCAAGCGCTGGTCGACCGACGGCGTGCTGCAGGCACTGGCGCCGCGCATGCCGTTGTGGATCACCGACCTGCACCGTGCATCACTGTTGGATGATCCGGCGCTGGCGCTGCTTCTGCAGCAGGGCAGCGAACGCGAAGGGTCGAGCACCGCCGTGCTGTTCGTGGAGACGCTGGGCTGGCGCGAAGAAGGCGAGGGCGTGGTACTCGTGCTGGGCGCCGGGCAGGTGCCCAACGTGCTGGAGTTGTTGCCGCTGCGTCTGCAGCATGGCCATCCGCTGACCATCGTCAGCCGCGAGCGCGAATGGGAATTTGTGCCGGGTGCGGAGGATGCCGTGCGTGCGGTCGCGGACGGCATGCGCTGCACGTTGTCCGCGCGGGGGCTGGCCACGCTGCAGCAGCAGGTGCGTGCCGAACGTGGCCGCTATCCAGTACCGGGCATGGGGCTGGTGGTGGAAGTCGTGCCAACCACCTTGCGCGATGCGCAGGACAACGTGGTGCGCGAGATCGGGTGATGGCGGGCATGAAAAAGCCCGGCGTGGCCGGGCTTTTTCGGTGTCGATCATTGATCAGCCAGGCATGGCCTGGCTCTACGGCAGCCAGGCAGAGCCTGGCTCTACGGCACGTCCTTAATTCAGGCCTTCGGCCTTGAGTGCCGCCTGCACGCCGGTGTCGGCGTCCATGCGGGTCTTGTACGCGGCCAGGTTGTCCAGGCCGGACAGGTCGACCTTGGCGGCGTTGGCCCAGCGCAGGGTGATGTAGAAGTAGGGATCGGCGAAGCTGCGGAAACCGGCCAGCCACGGCTTGTCGGCCAGCTGGCGGTCGGCGGTTTCGAACAGGCCGCGCAGGCGCTTGCGTGCGGCGGCGCGAATCGCGTCGAACTGGCTCTCGTCGGCGATGAACTTGGCCGGGCCGAACAGCGGCGAGAACGCCGGGTGCACGTCGGAATTGACGAAGGACAGCCAGCGGGCCGCTTCGGCGCGCTGCTGCGGGCTGCCGTCACCGCCCAGCCCGGCCAGCGGGAAGGAGTCGGCGATGTAACCCATGATGGCCGCGTTCTGGGTCAGCACGAAGCTGCCGTCAACCAGGGCGGGCACCGCGCCGGCGGGATTGATCGCCAGGAACGCGGGTGCCTTCATGGTGTCCTTGTCCAGGAGTTCCACCTCGAAAGGCTGGCCGGTCCATTGCAGCGCGATATGGTCGGCGGTGGAACAGGCACCGGGCTTGCTGTACAGCTTCATGGGGACTCCGTTCGGGGTCGGTGGTGGAAACCACCACTATCCCAGAGGCCCGGGGCGCGCGGCAACGGCGCGCCGGCAACAGATCGTTACGACTGGCGGGGCTTGAGGCTCTGCACCTTATAGAAGGTGTGATCGCCAATCGTCGCCACCTGGTAGGCGTTGCGCCAGCTCGGGTTGGCGATGGCCAACGCCGCGAAGTGGCTCGCACCGGGCACGATTTCCTTGCGCTCACCCACCGGCAGCGCCCAATTGCGCTCGGCGTCGAAGGCCACGGTCATCGCCTCTTCCCAGGCATCGGTGTTGGCCAGCTGGGTGCCCGGCGCCACGATCGTGGGGGCGAACTGCTTGCGTGCGGTCACCACCTTGCACATCGAGTCGCCCCACAGCCCGCTGTCCAGGCGGCGCAGGGCCACTTCCGCAACGGCCTGCTGGCCGCGCAGGGTCTGGTCACGCGCTTCGAGGTAGACGGTCGTGCTCAGGCACAACGAATCGGCGGCCGGCTGGGGCAACAACTGCGACAGCCAGAGAATCCAGGCCAGTTTCATAAATCTCCTTGCTCCGTATGGGCCGCACCTGGCTGTCCACCCGACTCTGCGGGATGGGGCAAGGCGTACGACTTGGCGTCATGGGGAGGCGACCATCGGGGCCGCCCGTTGGCGGCACCCTGGGAAGTCGGGGGCCGCGCGCTCACTCGAACTGGGTGGTGAGCGGGAAAGTTGGCGCACGATAGGGGGGCATTTCGCAACGCATCCTGAATCGAATGGCTTGACATTCAGGTTCGGAAGGGGGTGGATTTTGCCCATTCAGGTCGCGGGCAACGGTCCTCACCTACCCAACGGAGGCGGCGCCGGCTGGAGGACATAGGCCGTTCGGCAGGGTATTTCCGTGTCGGAAATACACGCGCATCGGTCGTGCAATTCAGCATCGCCAGGGCACGACCGTGGGTGGTGCAATCAGCGCCGGTAGGGCACGACCGTTGGTCGTGCCCTCGGCCAACGTCAGAGCGAAGCGGCCAACTGGCTGCCCTGCTGGATCGCACGTTTCGCATCCAGTTCCGCAGCCACGTCGGCGCCGCCGATCAGGTGCGCCTGGACACCGGCGGCCAGCAGCGCGGCATGCAGGTCGCGGCGCGGTTCCTGCCCGGCGCACACCACCACGTGGCTGACCGGCAGGGTCTGTTCCTGGCCGTCCACGCGGATGCGCAGGCCGTCATCGTCGACCCCCAGGTATTCCACGCCGCCGAGCATCTTCACGCCCTTGGCCTTGAGCGTGGCGCGGTGGATCCAGCCGGTGGTCTTGCCCAGCCGCGCGCCCGGCTTGCCGGGGCTGCGCTGCAGCAGCCAGACCTTGCGCGCGGGTGCTTCCGGTTGCGGCCGGGCCAGCGCACCGCGCGCCTCGAACGTGGGGTCCACGCCCCATTCGGCCATCCAGCGCGAAGCGTCCAGTGCCGACGACGGTCCCGCGTGATGCACCAGGAATTCGCCGACATCGAAGCCGATGCCGCCGGCACCGATGATGGCCGCCTCGGACCCCACCTGCACCTTGCCCAGCAGCACGTCCAGGTAGGTGACCACCTTGGGGTGGTCAGCCCCCGGGAAGGCGACCTGGCGCGGGGTGATGCCGGTGGCGACCACGACGTCGTCGAAGCCTGCCAGCGTGCCCACGTCGGCGACGGTGTCGAGCTTCACCTCGACCCCGGTCTCTTCCAGCAGGTGGCGGAAATAACGCAGGGTCTCGTGGAACTCTTCCTTGCCGGGGATGCGCTTGGCCACGTTGAACTGGCCACCGATCTCACTGCCGGCGTCGAACAGCGTGACCCGGTGGCCGCGCTGGGCCGCCACCGTGGCGCAGGCCAGCCCGGCCGGACCGGCACCGACCACCGCGACCGTGCGCGGCGCGGCGGTGGGGCGGTAGACCAGCTCGGTTTCGTGCACCGCGCGCGGGTTGACCAGGCAGCTGGCGGTCTTGTTCTCGAATACGTGGTCCAGGCAGGCCTGGTTGCACGCAATACAGGTATTGATCGCCTGCGGGCGGCCGGCGCGGGCCTTGTTGGCCCATTCCGGGTCGGCCAGCAACGGCCGCGCCAGCGACACCATGTCGGCGCCGCCACCGGCCAGGATCTGCTCGGCCACATCGGGCATGTTGATGCGGTTGGTGGCGATCACGGGCACCCGCACATGCGGCTTCAGTTTGGCGGTGACGCCGGCGAAGGCCGCACGCGGCACCGAGGTGGCGATGGTCGGGATGCGTGCCTCGTGCCAGCCGATGCCCGAGTTGATCAGCGTGGCGCCGGCCGCTTCGATCGCCTTGGCCTGCTGCACGATCTCGTCCCAGTTGCTGCCGTCGTCGACCAGGTCGACCAGCGACAGCCGGTAGATGATGATGAAGTCCGGCCCGCAGGCCTCGCGGATGCGGCGCACGATTTCCACCGCGAACTGCATGCGCTGGGTCGCGTCGCCGCCCCAGCGGTCGCTGCGCAGGTTGGTGCGCGGGGCGATGAATTCATTGATGAGATAGCCTTCCGAGCCCATCACTTCCACGCCGTCGTAGCCGGCCTCACGGGCCAGGCGCGCGCTGCGGGCGTAGTCGGCGATGTGGCGCTCCACCCCACGCGCCGACAGGGCACGCGGCGTGAACGGATTGATCGGCGCCTTCTTCTTCGACGGTGCCACCGACAGGGGGTGGTAGGCGTAGCGCCCGGCGTGCAGCAGCTGCAGGCAGATCTTGCCGTCGTGCGCATGCACCGCGCCGGTCAGCTGGCGGTGCGGGCCCACCTCCCACGGCCAGGACAGCTTGCCGCCGAACGGCTTCAGCCAGCCCACCACGTTCGGCGCATAGCCGCCGGTGACGATCAGGCCCACCCCACCGGCCGCGCGTTCGGCGAAATACGCCGCCAGCCGGGGAAAGTCGCGTGCGCGGTCTTCCAGGCCGGTGTGCATGGACCCCATCAGGATCCGGTTGCGCAGGGTGGTGAAGCCCAGGTCGAGTGGGGCGAACAGATGGGGATAAGCGGGAGTTTCGGCGGCTGGCGACATAAAGATACGCTTGCGTACGGTTGGGGCGAAGGGTGCCGCGAATCGCCTTTGCACGCAAGGGTTACCGCATGGCGGGCGCGGGTTCCGGCTTGCGGATGCCGAACAGGGGAAGGGTGTAGCCGCAGAGGGGGCCGATGAGCAGGGCGAAGGCGAGGGTGCCCAGGCCGACGTTGCCGCCCAGCTGCCAGCCAATCACCAGCACGGTGCCTTCGATCAGGCTGCGCACGACCCAGATCGGCCAGCCGGTGCGGGCGTGCAGCCCGGTCATCAGGCCGTCGCGCGGGCCCGGGCCGAAGCGGGCGCCGATATACAGGCCGGTGGCCACGGCCACCAGCAGCAGGCCAAGCACGAACATCGGTACCTGCCAGGCCAGGCCGTGCACCTCCGGCAACAGCCACAGGCCGAACTGGGCGCTGGGACCGATCAGCAGCACGTTCAGCACCGTGCCCAGTCCCGGCTTCTGCCGGATTGGCCACCACAGCAGCAGCACCAGCGCGCCGATCACATTGGTGGCCACCCCGAACGACAGCGGCGTCTGCAGTGCGATGCCCTGCGAGAGCACATCCCACGGCGCCACGCCGACCGCGGCACGGATCATCACCGCCGCGCCCATGCCGTACAGGAACAGGCCGATCAACAGTTGCAGCAGGCGCAGGGGCAGCGAGGTGGGCATGGTGGCGTTACCGGGGAGGAGCCCTGACTGTAGGCGTCGGCGTCCGACGCCGACAGATACAGATGCATGCGATTGCGCGCACACAGTAGAGCCGGGCTCTGCCCGGCTTTCATTACCTGCCCGGCGTTCATTACCAGCCCGACAGCACCAGCTTGCCGATCACGCCGCCGCCTTCCAGCAGGCGATGCGCCTCGCGCAGGTTCGCCGCCGTGATCGTGCCCAGCGAGGTGTGCGCGGTGGAGCGCAGCTCGCCCGCATCCACCAGGCTGGCCACGCGGCTGAGAATGCGGTGCTGTTCGATCATGTCGGGCGTGCGGAACCGGGCCCGCGCGAACATGAACTCCCAATGGATGCCGATGCATTTGGCCTTGTAGGGATCGCCGATGCGCAACGCGCCACGCGGTTCCACGATCAACCCGACATGGCCCTGCGGCGCCAGCAGTTCGCCGATCACGTCCCAGTAGCGATCGGTATCGGCCAGGTTGAGCACCACGTCCACCTGGCCGACGCCCAGCGCCAGCAGCTGCGCGGGCAGGGGCTGGTGATGATCGATCACGTGGTCGGCCCCCATGCGCCGGCACCACTCGGCCGACGCGTCGCGCGATGCGGTGGCGATCACCGTGAAGCCCGCATGCCGCGCCAGCTGGGTTGCGATGGAGCCGACGCCGCCGGCACCGCCGATCACCAGCAGCGTCTGCCCCACGTGGCGACGCCCATCGAAGTGCAGTGGCATGCGCTGGAACAACAGTTCCCAGGCCGTCAGTGCGGTCAGTGGCAGCGCGGCGGCCTCGGCGAAATCCAGCGTGGTTGGCTTGCGGCCGACCAGACGTTCGTCCACCCACTGCCATTGGGCATTGCTGCCGGGGCGGGTCACATCGCCGGCGTAATACACCTCGTCGCCCGGAGCGAACGCGATGACGTCGGGACCGACAGCTTCAACGATGCCGGAAGCGTCATAGCCAAGCACGCGCGCGGGAACGTTTTCGCCCTTTTGTGAGACGCGCTGCTTGGTATCGACCGGGTTGACGGAAACAGCTTGTATGCGCACCAGCAGGTCCGCAGCCTGCGGATTGCCCGGGTCGACGATCTCGATGTCCTGCAGGGAATCCGGGTCGTCAATCGGCAGAGCGTGGGTCAGGCCTACGGCTTTCATGGCAACTCCGTGGGGGGAATTTCCCCTCATCATACGGTCGACACCGAACCTGTTTCTGCGCTGAATCAATGCATGCCGCGAATCTGCATCAAATACTGTGGCGAGTCCTTGAAATCTCTGAGAAAGTGGCAAAACCCTTGTCATTGTTGGGTCTTGCGGAACTTCATCAACCTGTATAGGGTGCCTCCAGCTGGACCGGTGGAGGTCTGGTCGCCGTCTTCACATGTTACGTGACCGTTAACATCACCTTCACTCCCCTGAGCATAATGTTCGCGGCGGTGGCGTGCTGAATCGGCAGTCTGAAAACGACGCAGTAGTGCTGGCCCATGCCTCTACCGGTTTCATACCCCCGAAATAGGAGCTGTATTACATGAACAAGAAGATCCTCACTGCCGCGCTGCTGGGCGGCCTGGCATTCGCCCAGGCGGCCTCGGCGCAGGAGTTTGATGACCGTTGGTACCTGACCGGTTCGGCTGGCTTCAACTTCCAGGATAGCGACCGTACGACCAACGACGCTCCGTTCGTTACCCTGGGCCTTGGCAAGTTCATCAGCCCCAACTGGTCGCTGGACGGTGAGCTGAACTACCAGAACCCGAACTTCGATGCCAACCAGGATCTGAACTGGAGCCAGTACGGCGTCTCGGTCGACCTGCGTCGCCACTTCATCTCCGAAGGCCGTGGCTGGAACCCGTACCTGTTGATGGGCCTGGGCTACCAGAAGTCGGAAGAAGAGTTCGACAACTTCCCGTCGCCGGACAGCCCGGGTGAGCGCAAGGACGGCAACTTCGCCGCCAAGGTCGGCGTCGGCCTGCAGACCACCTTCGACAAGCGCGTTGCTGTTCGCGCCGAAGTGGCCTACCGCGGTGACTTCGACGACAAGAGCGTTGCTGCTCCGGACGAAAGCTGGTTCGGCGACGTGCTGGCCTCGGTCGGCGTCGTGATCCCGCTGGGCCCGCCGCCGGTTGCTGCCGTGCCGGCTCCGGCTCCGGTTGCCCCGAGCTGCGCAGACCTGGATGACGACGGTGACGGCGTCAACAACTGCGACGACAAGTGCCCGGATTCGCAGCCGGGTCAGACCATCGGTCCGGACGGTTGCCCGGTGCCGGTCTCCATCGACCTGAAGGGCGTCAACTTCGACTTCGACAAGTCGACCCTGCGTCCGGACGCGCGTGCGATCCTGGCTGAAGCCACCCAGATCCTGACCCGTTACCCGGATCTGCGTGTCGAAGTCGCTGGCCACACCGATCTGTGCGGCAAGGACGACTACAACCAGAAGCTGTCCGAGCGTCGTGCGACCACCGTGTTCAACTATCTGACCGAGAACGGCGTGAGTGCCGGCCGTCTGACCGGTCCGATCGGTTATGGCGAGAGCCGTCCGTTGGAGCAGACCCCGCAGACCTTCCCGGCCTGCAAGAGCGAGAAGAACCGTCGTACCGAGCTGAACGTCCAGAACTAATCCTTCTGGTAGTACAGCCTCAGGACAGGGCCCGGCATTGCCGGGCCCTGTTTTTTTTGTGGAATCAATAAGAAATCCAACAAGTTGCCGTATTCATTGAATGTGAGACCTTGAAAGCCGTTGTGGCGCTGTTAAACTCGGCGCGTCGACCCCTTTCCTGGATGCATCCCATGCTGCGTATTGCACTGGCCGCCGCACTTGGCCTGGCCCTGGTTCCCACCGCCTACGCAGCCGTGGATTGCTCGGCATCGGCCGCCAGCGTCAAGCCGCTGCCGCTGCCGGCCACCGCGATCGCGCCGGTGGCGTCCGAGCTGTACATCCGCAACGTGCAGCTGGGCATGCCTGCGGGCGTGCTGACCTCCAACTTCGACCAGCGGCAGTCGCTGGACAGCGTGCTGCAGCGCCTTCGCATTGACGGCTGCCAGAACATCGCCAAGGCGATGCCGGGCGCACCTGCGATCAAGCCGAACGACCCGGCGGCCTACAAGCCGCAGACTGAATTTGACAACACGCCGTGGCGCTTCGACATGAGCCAGAACGGCAAGCGCATGACCGCCGACGAGTTCGACGCCTGGATGAAGTCGCGCGGCGTGCGCGTGGTCAAGCCGCGTGCGGCTGCCGCCGCACCGGCACCCGCCGTCGAAGCACCGGCTGAGACCAAGCCGGGCGGCAAGAAGTAAGCAACGCGCGCGGCACCCGATGCGTAACCGTCGACCCCCAGCCGCGCCAACCGCTCGACCACGCCGCGATCCGCGGCGTGCGTCCGCTCCCGCCAGACCAGCGGCCCAGGCCAGCGATGCGCCACGCCACGGGCTGGCGCGCGTGCTGTCCAAGGCCGGGCTGTGCTCGCGCACCGAAGCGGCGCGTTGGATTGGCGAGGGCCGGGTGACGGTCGATGGCCGCACCATCAACAATCCCGAATTCCCGATCATCGACGGCCGCCACGTAGTGCGTGTCGATGGCCAGCCGTTGGATGCGCCGCGCCGCCTGCACATCGTGCTCAACAAACCGCGCGGCCTGGTCACCACCGCGCAGGATGAGCGCGGGCGCGACACCGTGTACCGCTGCTTCGATGGGGCAGGGCTGCCATGGCTGGCGCCGGTGGGCCGCTTGGACAAGGCCAGCGAAGGGCTGCTGCTGTTCAGCAACGACCCGCAGTGGGCCGCGCAGCTGACCGATCCGGCCACCGGGCCGGACAAGACCTACCACGTCCAGATCGATGCCATCCCCGATGCCGCGCAGCTGGCCGCGCTGTGCACGGGCGTGGACGACGAAGGCGAGTTCCTGCGCGCCCGCCAGGCGCGCCTGCTGCGCAGCGGCGACAAGACCGCCTGGCTGGAAGTGGTGCTGGAGGAAGGGCGCAACCGGCATATCCGCCGGCTGCTGGCCGCCTTCGATATCAACGTGCTGCGCCTGGTGCGCGTGGGCATTGGTCGCCTGCCGCTGGGCACGCTGGCCAAGGGCGCCTGGCGCGAACTGGAGCCGCACGAACTGGAACTGCTTGCCGCCACGGCCGACGGCGCCGTGGCCGATGCGTGAGATTGGGCAAGGGATGGCCTGCAACCGAGATTTCGTTCACTACCGGGAGTAATGCCATGAATGCCCACCCCCTCACCCGTTCCCTGCTGCGCGGCGCCTGCCTGCTGTTGCCGGTCGCACTCCTGAGCGCCTGCGGGGGCCACAAAGAGGTGGCCAAGGCCGCTCCGCCGGTGACCGACAAGATTGTGGAGATCCAGCCGTCCGAACGCGACGCCCTGGGGGCTTACCGCTTCAACATGAGCGAAGGCGACAAGCGCATGAGCGCCGACGAGTTCGAAGCGTGGATGAAGTCCAACGGCATCCGCGTGGCTAAGGGCAACCCGAATGCGGCGCCGGCGGCCAAGCCGGTGGTGGTAGCCACCAAGCAGGACCCGAAGGACAAGAAGAAAAAGAAATGACGCGCGTTGCGCGCGTCATTTCGTAGCGCCGGGCTCAGCCCGGCGACCGACGCAGCGGGGCAGAGCCCCGCTCTACGTCGGCCGTTCGTCAGGCTTTGATCACACCCAACTCCAGCCCGATGCGGGTGAACGCATCGATCGCGCGGTCCAGGTGCTGGCGCGTATGCGCCGCGCTGATCTGGGTGCGGATGCGTGCCTTGCCCTGCGGGACCACCGGGAAGAAGAAGCCGATCGCGTAGATGCCTTCTTCCAGCAGGCGCTCGGCGAACTTCTGCGCCAGCGGCGCGTCGTACAGCATCACCGGGCTGATCGGGTGCACGCCCGGCCGCACATCGAAACCGGCGGCGGTCATCTTCTCGCGGAAGTACGCGGTGTTCTCGGCCAGCGTGTCGCGCAGGTCGTCGGCGGCGGCGAGCATGTCGAACGCCTTGATCCCGGCGGCGACCACGTGCGGCGGCAGCGAGTTGGAGAACAGGTAGGGGCGCGAGCGCTGGCGCAGCAACTCGATCACCTCGGCGCTGGCGCAGGTGAAGCCGCCCAGTGCGCCGCCCATCGCCTTGCCCAGGGTGCCAGTGATGATGTCGATCTTCTCCAGAACGCCCTTGACCTCGGCCGAGCCGCGGCCGGTGGCGCCCAGGAAGCCGGTGGCGTGGCATTCGTCGATGTGGACCAGCGCGTTGTACTTCTTCGCCAGCGCGGTGATCTCGTCCAGCGGCGCAATGAAGCCGTCCATCGAGAACACGCCGTCGGTGGTGATCAGCTTGGTCCGGCAGCCGGCGGCATCGGCGGCCTGCAGCTGGGCCTCCAGGTCGGCCATGTCGCAGTTGGCGTAGCGGAAGCGCTTGGCCTTGCACAGGCGCACGCCGTCGATGATCGAGGCATGGTTGAGCGCGTCGGAGATGACCGCGTCGTGTTCACCCAGCAGCGGCTCGAACAGGCCGCCGTTGGCGTCGAAGCAGGCCGCGTACAGGATGGTGTCCTGCTTGCCGAAGAACGCGGCGATCTGCCGCTCCAGCTGCTTGTGCAGGTCCTGGGTGCCGCAGATGAAGCGCACCGAGGCCATGCCGAAGCCGTGGCTGTCCAGCGCGTCCTTTGCGGCCTGGATCAGGTCCGGGTGGTCGGCCAGGCCCAGGTAGTTGTTGGCGCAGAAGTTCAGCACCGTGCGGCCGTCGTCCAGGGTGATCTCGGCCGACTGCGGGCTGGTGATCACGCGCTCGGACTTGAACAGGCCCTGGGCGCGGATCGCCTCCAGTTCCTCAACGTAGTGCTGGGTGAGCGGGGAGGTCTGGGCGTCGGTCATGGCAGGCGGTCTTTGGCACGGGAAAACCGGGATTTTACCTGTCGGGGCGGGCGAGGGGGCCGTGCCGGCAACCGGCGGTCAAGCCCTGGACACGGAAACGGTTGCGCATGAGATTGTTGCATCGCAATATCAATCAGGTTAAAAATCTGTAAACCCCGCTGCATCCGCCCCCACGTCCCGGAGAGACCCCGCATGAACCACGCCACGCGCTGTACCGCCGCCGTTGTGCTCTGCGCCGCCTTGCTTGCCCCGTTTGCCGCCAGTGCCCAGGACGAGGCCGAGTCTCCGTTCAGCTGGAACGTCACCGGCGTGTCCGATTACGTGTTCCGCGGCGTCTCGCAGACCGATGAGGACCCGACCGTGCAGGCCGGTTTCACCTACACCTCGCCGGTCGGGCTGTACGCCGGTGTCTGGGGGTCGGGCGTGGACTTCGGTGATGGCGGTCCCGATGCCGAGGTCGACTACTTCGTCGGCTATGGCGTGGACATCACCGACAGCCTCAACTTCGACGTGATGCTCAATCACTACAGCTACCCCGGTTCGAGCGAACTGGCGTACACCGAGCTGATCACCAAGACCAGCTTCGCCGAGCATTACAACGTGACCGTGGCCTACACCAACGACGTCTGGAATACCGACACCGACGGCTGGTACTTCGCGGCCGGCACCGAATGGGCGCTGCCGAAGGAGTTCAACCTGACCGCCAACGTGGGCCGCAGCACGTTCAAGGACACCGTCGCCAAGGATTACACCGACTGGAACATCGGCGTGAACCGCACCTGGGGCCTGTTCACCCTGGGCCTGGGCTACTACGGCACCGACGGCAATGGCCGCGACAACTCCGGCAAGCTGGCCGACAACCGCGTGGTGTTCACCGTCGCCGTCGGGAAGTAGGCAGCGCCCGCTGGTCGATACACCGATCAAAGAAAAAGGCACCCGATGGGTGCCTTTTTCGTACCGCACCGTTGATCGTGACGGCCTCAATTCCAGCTCAGTACCACCTTGCCGGCCTTGCCCTGTTCCATCAGGTCGAAGCCCTTCTGGAAATCGTCGATCGGCAGCTGGTGGGTGAGCACCTTGCCGAGCGGGAAGCCGGACAGCACCAGCTGGGTCATCTTGTACCAGGTCTCGTACATCTTGCGGCCGTAGATGCCCTGCACGGTCAGGCCCTTGAAGATGATCTTGTCCCAGTCGCAGCCGGCGCCCTTGGGCATGATGCCGAGCATGGCGATCTTGCCGCCGTGGTACATGCAGTCGAGCATGTCGTTGAACGCGCGCGGGTTGCCGCTCATTTCCAGGCCCACGTCGAAGCCCTCCATGTGCAGGTCCTTCATCACGTCCTTGAGCGAGGTGTTGGACACGTTCACCACGCGGGTGGCGCCCATGTCGGCGGCCAGCTTCAGGCGGAAGTCGTTGACGTCGGTCACCACCACGTTGCGTGCGCCGATGTGCTTGCAGATGCCGGCGGCAATGATCCCGATCGGACCGGCGCCGGTGATCAGCACGTCCTCGCCGATGACGTTGAATTCCAGCGCGCAATGCGCGGCATTGCCGTAGGGGTCGAAGAACGCGGCCAGTTCCGAGGGGATCTGGTCGGGGATCGGCCACAGGTTGCTGGCCGGCATCACCATGTATTCGGCGAAGGCGCCGTTGACGTTGACGCCGATGCCCACCGTGTTCGGGCACAGGTGCGGACGGCCACCGCGGCAGTTGCGGCAATGGCCGCAGACAATGTGGCCTTCGGCCGACACGCGCTGGCCGATCTCGTAGCCGGTGACGCCCGGGCCGATTTCGGCGATGCGGCCGACGAACTCATGGCCGATGGTCAGGCCCGGCTTGATCGTGCGCTGGCTCCACTCGTCCCACAGGTAGATGTGCAGGTCGGTACCGCAGATGGCGGTCTTCTCCAGCTTGATCAGGACCTCGTTCGGGCCCGGCACCGGCACCGGCACGTCTTCGAGCCAGATGCCCTTGGCGGCTTCGCGCTTGACCAGGGCCTTCATTGTTTGCTGCGCCATCGGGGTGGAACTCATCTGGGGGAAAGGCGGAATTATAGGCCCGGTGGCGGCGGGGGCATGTTGCGGTGCGAGGGCAGCCACGCATGGCGTGGCTCTACCTCATCGCTGCGTGGCGGGTGGCGCATGGATAGCCCCACCACGGATACAATCGGCGGTTCTTTCGTTTTGGGGTCGCTTGATGCGCTCGAACCTGCTCGCCTTCTCCGTCGTTGCCAGCCTTGGGCTGGTCCAGGCCGCCCATGCCGCTGAGGGCATGTGGGTGCCGCAACAGCTGCCTGAAATCGCCGGGCCGCTCAAGCAGGCGGGCCTGAAGCTGTCCCCGGAACAGATCTCGGACCTGACCGGTGACCCGATGGGCGCCGTGGTCGCGCTGGGCGGCTGCACGGCCAGCTTCGTCTCCCCGCAGGGTCTGGTGGTCACCAACCACCACTGCGCCTACGGTGCGATCCAGCTGAACTCCACCGCCGAGAAGAACCTGATCAAGGACGGCTTCAATGCGCCAACCCTGAAGGACGAGCTGAGCGCCGGCCCCAACGCCCGCGTGTTCGTGCTGGACCAGATCACCGACGTCACCGACCAGGCCAAGGCCGCCATCGCCGCCGCCGGCAAGGACCCGCTGGCCCGCACCCGCGCGCTGGAAGCCTTCGACAAGGCGCAGACCGCCGCCTGCGAGGCCGACGCCGGCTTCCGCTGCCGCCTGTACAGCTTCTCCGGCGGCAACACCTACCGCCTGTTCCGCAACATGGAAATCAAGGACGTGCGCCTGGTCTACGCGCCCCCGTCCAGCGTGGGCAAGTTCGGCGGCGACGTGGACAACTGGATGTGGCCGCGCCACACCGGTGACTTCTCGTTCTACCGTGCCTACGTGGGCAAGGACGGCAAGCCCGCCGCGTTCTCGGCCGACAACGTGCCGTACCAGCCCAGGCACTTCCTGAAATTCGCCGACCAGCCGCTGGGCGCCGACGACTTCGTGATGGTGGCCGGCTACCCGGGCCGCACCAACCGCTACGCGCTGGCCGGTGAGTTCAACGAGACCGCCGACTGGACCTACCCGACCATCGCCCGCCACTACAACGCGGTGCTGGAGATGATCGACAAGGCCGGCAAGGCCGATGCCGACGTGAAGGTGAAGTACGCCGCCACCGCCGCCAGCATGAACAACGTGGCCAAGAACTACGCCGGCCAGCTGGAAGGCTTCAAGCGCATCGACGCGGCCGGCCAGAAGCAGGCCGAGGAAGCGGCCGTGCTGGCCTGGCTGAAGAAGCAGGGCGCTGCCGGCAAGCCGGCGCTGGCCGCGCACGCGCAGCTGATCAAGCACCTGGATACCAGCAAGGTCACCCGCGAGCGCGACCTGTTCGTGAGCCAGTTCAACAACACCTCCGCCGTTGCCGCGGCGCTGTCGCTGTACCGCCTGTCGATCGAACGCGCCAAGCCCGATGCCGAGCGTGAGGCCGGCTACCAGCAGCGTGACCTGCCCACCCTCGAAGGCAACCTGCGCCAGATGGACCGCCGCTATGTGGCGAAGATGGACCAGCAGCTGCAGCAGTACTGGCTGAACCAGTACGTGGCCCTGCCGGCCGCGCAGCGCAACAACGAGGTGCTGAACCAGTGGCTGGCCGGCAGCGATGCCGCCGCCGTCAATGGCCTGGTCGGCAAGTTGTCCGCCACCAAACTGGGCAGCCTGGACGAGCGCCTGACCTGGTTCAAGGCCGACCGCGCCGCGTTCGAGGCCAGCACCGACCCGGTGATCCAGTACGCCGTGGCGACCATGCCGGCCCTGCTCAAGCAGGAAGAGCAGAAGAAGACCCGCGAAGGCGAATCGCTGCTGGCGCGCCCGACCTACCTGCAGGCGCTGGCCGACTACAAGAAGAGCAAGGGCGAGTTCGTCTACCCGGACGCCAACCTGTCGCTGCGGATCACCTTCGGCAATGTGATGGGCTATGCGCCCAAGGACGGCGTGGCCTACACCCCGTTCACCACGCTGGAGGGCATCGTGGCCAAGGAAACCGGCGCCGACCCGTTCGATTCGCCCAAGCCGCTGCTCGATGCGGTCAAGGCCAAGCGTTACGGCGGGCTGGAGGACAAGCGGATCGGTTCGGTGCCGGTCAACTTCCTGTCCAACCTGGACATCACCGGCGGCAACTCCGGCTCGCCGGTGCTGGACGCGCACGGCAAGCTGGTCGGCCTGGCCTTCGACGGCAACTGGGAATCGGTCAGCTCCAACTGGGTGTTCGACCCGGTCATGACCCGCATGATCGCGGTGGACAGCCGCTATATGCAGTGGATCATGCAGGAGGTGGCCCCGGCGCCGCAGCTGCTGAAGGAGCTGAACCTCACGAAGTGAGGTGAGGGTTCCGAGTGCCGGCCAGAGGCCGGCGCTACCGATACCTGACCCCGCGGCAACCCGCGGGGTTTTTCGTTGGGCGCGCGGGCGCGGGGCCGGTGCGCCGGCAAGGTATGATGGCCATTCCCCCCGATCGTTCACGTCATGTGAACGATTGCGACTGTCTTCCTCCTCCCCAAGGACCTCTAGTTCGCATGCGCATCCTGCTTGCCCGTCACGGCGAAACCCCGTGGAATGCCGAAGGCCGTTACCAGGGCCAGATCGATATCCCGTTGTCGCCGATCGGCGAAGCCCAGGCCCAGGCGCTGGGCGAACGCCTGAAGTCGGTGGACATCACCCGTGCGGTGGCCTCGCCGCTGTCGCGCGCGCAGCGCACCGCGCAGCTGGCGCTGGGCGCCGGTCGCGCCGACATGCTGCTGACCGAACCGGACCTGCAGGAGATCGCCCACGGCGAGTGGGAAGGCCTGCTGGCCACTGAAATCCATGACAAGGACCCGTCGCGCCGGCAGGCCTGGCGCGACGAGCCCGATACCGTGCTGATGCCCGGCGGCGAATCGCTGCGGCTGGTGCTGGACCGCAGCTGGCGCGGCCTGGCCCGCGCCACCGAAGGCCTGGGCGAACACGACACGCTGCTGGTGGTCGCCCACGACGCGGTCAACCGGGTGATCCTGTGCCGCATCCTGGGCCTGCCGCTGTCGCGCCTGTGGACCTTCCGCCAGGCACCGACCACGCTGAATCTGCTCGAAGGCGCCGACCTGGACAGCCTGGAAGTGGTGCGGTTGAACGATTGTGCGCACCACACGCCGTTCTTTGGTGAGGCCAAGCATCGGGCGTTGTAGGTTTTTTTGGGGCAGCCGACTAACAGTCGGCTCTACTTTTTTTCACGCGCACCAAGTTTTCTGCCATGACGAATACCCGCCCGCACACTCTCGCCGATTGGCTCACCTTCATCGAGCAGCAGCACCCGGCCACCATCGACATGGGGCTCGAGCGCGTACGTGCGGTGGCCACCGCGATGGGCCTGGGCCAGCCTGCACCGCAGACCATCGTGGTCGGCGGCACCAACGGCAAGGGCTCCACGGTGGCGTTCATCGAGTCGATCGCGCGCGCGGCGGGCTGGAAGGTGGGCGCGTACACCTCGCCGCACCTGCTGCGCTACAACGAGCGGGTGCGCATCGACGGTGAGGACGCATCGGATGCGGCCCTGGTCGCAGCGTTCCATGCCATCGAAGACGCCCGCGGCAGCACCACGCTGACCTATTTCGAGTACGGCACGCTGGCCGCGCTGTACCTGTTCGCGCAGGCCGGGCTGGACCTGGCTGTGCTGGAAGTGGGGCTGGGCGGGCGGCTGGATGCGGTCAACATCGTCGACGCCGACGTGGCGGTGATCACCACCGTGGACATCGACCACAGCGACTGGCTGGGCGACGACCGCGAGGCCATCGGCACCGAGAAGGCCGGCATCATCCGCGGCTGGAAGCCGGTGATCCTGGGCGAGACCGACCCGCCGTCCAGCGTGCTGGCACGCGCCTACCTGGTGGGCGCCAACGCGATCCGGGGCGGCAGTGATTTCTTCGCCGACGCCATCGATGCGCAGCGCTGGCGCTGGCGCGACGTGGGCTTCCGCATCGAGTTGCCGATGCCGGCGTTGCGCGGCCCCATCCAGCTGCGCAATGCCGCCTCGGCCATCGCCGCGCTGCGCGCGCTGGACAAGCCGCTGCCGCGCGCGGCCATCGCCGACGGCGTGGCCCAGGCCCGCATCCGTGGCCGCCTGCAGGCGTTCGATCGCGACGGCGTGGAGGTGCTGGTCGACGTGGGCCACAACCCGCAGGCCGCGCGCGAGCTTGCCGCCGCGCTCAAGGCCGCGCCGGTGGCCGGCCGGACCCTGGCCGTGTTCGCCGCGCTGCAGGACAAGGACGCGGTTGGCGTGGTGGAGGCCCTGGCCGAACGCGTCGCTGCGTGGCACCTGGCCGGGCTGGAAGGGGCGCGTGCACAGAGCGCCAGCGCACTGCGCGCGCGCCTGGCCGGCACGGCCGCCGCCGCCGCGCTCACCCATGCCGATGTCGACACGGCGCTGCAGCAGGCACTGGCCGACGCGCACGCCGGCGACCGCGTGCTGGTGTTCGGCTCTTTCCATACCGCCGCACAGGCGTTGCAGTGGCTGGATCACGCCCGCTGATGCGGGCCCTGCAGCGCATCGTTCAGCCGCCTTCGACGCGCCGCACCTGCGCGCCCGTATAATCGCCGTGGCATTCCGCCGCGCCGCCCTGCCTGCCTTCCGTGGATACTCCTCTGAAACAGCGACTGATTGGTGCCATCGTCCTGGTGGCGTTGGCCGTGATTTTCCTGCCCATGCTGGTCAAGGGCCCTGCGCCCGACAGTGGCGTGGCCAATGTGCCGATCAGCGCGCCGGATGCTCCGGCCGATGGCCAGTTCCAGACCCGTGAGCTGCCGCTGGTCGCCCCGACCGGTGCCGCCACCGGCCTGCAGAGCGGCGTGTCCAGCACCCAGCCGCCGCAGCAGGACGCGGCCGCGCCGGCCGAACCTGCCGCTGCGGATACCTCGCCGGCCGTCGCCGCCGGCAACTACGCCGTGAGCTTTGGCGCCTATGCCAGCCAGGCCGATGCCAATGCAGTGATTGCGTTCCTGAAGAAGGCCCAGCTGCCGGGCTTCAGCGAGCCGGCCACCATCAATGGCCGCCAGGCCTGGCGTGTGCGTGTGGGGCCCTATGCCGACCGCGCGCAGGCCGAAGCCGCCCGCCTGGAGGCGGTGAAGGTACGCAACGACGTGAAGGCCGAAGTGGTGACCCTGGACGCGCGCGCCGACAGCGCCGCCGTGGCTGCCGCCCCGACGCCCGCCCCGACCCCCACGCCGGCACCCGCAGCCTCCAGTGCTGCCGCCGCGCCGGCGGCCGCCACGGTCAAGACCGAAGCGCTGCCGCCCGAACCGGTCGCGGCGGCCAAGCCGGCACCGAAGCCCGAAGCCCCCAAGCCGGAGCCCAAGCCGGCCCCGGCCAAACCCGAACAGGCCGCCGCCAAGCCGGTGGACGTGCCGGCCACGCCGGCCGCCAGCAGCGTGGGCTTCGCCGTCCAGCTGGGCGCCTTCGGCCAGGCCGCCGAGGCCAATGCCCTGCGCGACAAGGTCCGCGCCGCCGGCTTCAGCGCCTTCGTGGAGCAGGTACGCACCGACAAGGGCACGCTCAACCGCGTGCGCGTCGGCCCGGTCGCCAATCGAGCCGAGGCGGAGAACCTCAAGGCACAGGTTGCGTCCAAGGTCGGCGTGGCCGGCATGGTCCGGCCGCATCCCTGATGCGGCCTTCGCATGATTGATTTCGTGCTGCTGGCGGTGATCGGCATCTCGACCCTGCTCGGGGTGATGCGCGGCTTCGTCAGCATCGTCATCAGCACCTTCTCGTGGCTGCTGGGGGGCTGGGCCGCGCTGATGTTCGGGCGCAGCGCCGCCGCCTGGTGGTCGGCACCGGCCGCACCCGGCACGGGGCATTACTTCGCCGGCTACCTCACCGTGTTCCTGCTGGTGATGGTGTCGGTCTGGGCGATCGGCCTGGTGATCCGCCAGGCGGTGCGCTCGACCAGCATGAACAGCGCCGACCGGGTGATGGGCGGCGGCCTGGGCCTGGCGCGTGGCGCCCTGATCGGCTGCGCGCTGCTACTGCTGGCGTCCTACACCCCGCTGACCCGTGAGGCGACCTGGCGCGACTCGCACCTGCGCGCGCTGCTGGACCCCGGCGTGGGCTGGATGCAGGCCAAGATGCCCCGCATGCCCGAGCTGCCCGAGCTGCCGGACCTGAAGCAGATGCAGGGCCTGCCGGGCATGCCGACGGCGCTGCCGGAGGTGAACATGGCGCAACTGCCCGGGGCGGAGTTGGGCAAGCCGGGCCGGACAGGCGATAATGGCGTCCTTGGCCAGTTGCTGGGTGGGCGCGGATGGCCGCGACCGCTGGATGAGACCCCGCAGCAGGCGGTGGACCCCGCCGACGTGTGGGCTCCAGGCGCCCGGCCAGCCTCCCCCCAGAACATCGACCCGGCGCTCGTGCGCCCGGACGACACCGCTCCGGCACGGAACGGTTCCCCCGGCCAGGCACGGCCACCTTCACAGTAGATGGGCCCAGCCCAGCGGAGATTCGCACCATGTGTGGCATCGTCGGAATCGTCGGCAATCAGAACGTCGCCGGGCAGTTGTATGACGGCCTGACCGTCCTCCAGCATCGCGGCCAGGACGCGGCAGGCATCGCCACCGCCGACGGCACCCGTCTGCGCGTGCAGAAGGCCAACGGGCTGGTGCGCGATGTGTTCGACGCCAAGACCATGTCCACGCTGGAAGGCCGCGTCGGCATCGCCCACGTGCGCTACCCGACCGCTGGCTCGGAAGGCATGGACGAGGCGCAGCCGTTCTACGTCAATTCGCCTTACGGCATCGCGCTCGCCCACAACGGCAACCTGATCAATACCGAGGCGCTGCGCCAGCAGGTGTTCGAACAGGACCGCCGCAACGTCAATACCGATTCGGACAGCGAAGTGCTGTTGAACGTGTTCGCCTTCGAACTGGACGCGCAGCGCCAGCTGACCCCGGAAGCGGCGATCCGTGCGGTGGCCGGCGTGCACCGCCGCTGCAAGGGCGGCTATGCGGTCATCAGCGTGGTGCTGGGCCTGGGCCTGGTCGCCTTCCGCGATCCGCACGGCATCCGCCCGCTGGTGCTGGGCAAGCGCGCCCACGCCGAAGGCGATGAGTACATTGTGGCCTCGGAGTCCGCCGCGCTGGACGTGCTGGGCTTCCAGCGCGTGCGCGATGTGCGCCCGGGCGAGGCGCTGGTCATCACCGCGCGCGGCGAGCTGTTCTCGGAAGTCTGCGCGGAGCCGGCCGAGCACAGCCCGTGCATTTTCGAGTACGTGTACTTCGCGCGCCCGGACTCGATGATCGACAATGTGTCGGTGCACAAGGCGCGCATGCGCATGGGCATCAAGCTGGGCGAGAAGATCCTGCGCCTGCGTCCGGACCATGACATCGATACGATCATTCCGATTCCGGACACGTCGCGCGACGCGGCGCTGGAGATCTCCAATACGCTCGGGGTGAAGTACCGCGAAGGCTTCATCAAGAACCGCTACATCGGCCGCACGTTCATCATGCCGGGGCAGGGTGAGCGGGTGAAGTCGGTGCGCCGCAAGCTCAATCCGATCCACCTGGAGTTCCGCAACCGCGTGGTGCTGCTGGTGGACGATTCGATCGTGCGCGGCACGACCAGCCAGCAGATCGTGCAGATGGCGCGCGACGCCGGCGCCCGCAAGGTGTACCTGGCCAGCGCGGCGCCGCCGGTGCGTTACCCGAACATCTACGGCATCGATATGCCGGCCGCCGAGGAACTGGTGGCGCACAACCGCAGCGTGGAAGAGATCGAGGCGCACCTGGGGTGCGACTGGTTGATCTACCAGGACATCGAAGACATGGAAGCGGCGGTGCGCGAGGGCAACCCGGAGCTGAAGTCGTTCGATTCGTCGTGCTTCAACGGTGTCTACCCGACCGGTATCGAGCCGGGCTATTTCGAGCGCATCCAGCAGTTGCGTTCGGATGACGCCAAGCACAAGCGTCGCGCCTGAGGCACGGCGGGTGAGCGCGCAGCTGCCGCTGGAGGATGCGGCCGGTGATCTGCTGCGCGCGGCGCAGCTGTGCATGGCCGAAGCGGACCCGCTGCGCAAGGTGGCGTTGACGCAGCACTACGCGGCGCAGTTCCGTGCGGGGCAGTTGAAGGCGCGCGCGGATGCGCCGCCGCCCGAGCCGATCCGCATGCCCGGCCGGCCGCCGCAACTGCAGCTGGTGCACCCGCGCGATGTGGCGCGGCGTGGGCTGGGCAATGCGGAAGGACGCGCGGCGTTCATTCACGCGATTGCGCATATCGAACTCAATGCGATCGACTTGGCCTGGGATGCGGTATACCGCTTCCGCGGGCTGCCGGGGTCGTTCCATGCGGACTGGGTCAGCGTTGCGGACGACGAGTCGCGGCACTTCGAGCTGCTGAATGGACGGTTGCAGGCGCATGGCCATGCCTATGGCGATTTCGCGGCGCACAACGGGTTGTGGGAGATGTGCGAGAAGACGGCGCATGATGGTCTGTCGCGCATGGCGCTGGTGCCGCGCGTGCTGGAAGCGCGCGGACTGGATGTGACGCCGGGGATGATCCTCAAGCTGCGCTCGGTCAACGACCATGCGACGGCCGATGTGCTGGAGATCATTCTGCGCGAGGAGGTCGCGCATGTGGCTGCCGGTACGCGCTGGTACCGGTGGTATTGCGAGCGTGCGGGCGTCGAGCCGCGCGCGCGTTTCATCGCGTTGTTGAAGGAATACGCCAACGGTTTCTTGTACGGCCCGTTCAATCTCGAGGCGCGCTTGCTGGCGGGATTCGAGCAGGATGAGTTGGCGGATCTGATCGAGCAGGCGGGGCGCACGCCCGGCCGGTCGCCATAGGGTCGTCGACGTTGACTTGGCGCCGGGCTTTGCCCGGCTTCATGCGTTTGGGCGAACAGCCGGTGGCCCACGATCTTCTGGGTTGGCGGGACGGTGCGGGTTTGCGGGACACGCCGTGAATCCGTCCTTGGAGGCTCGTAGAAAACATCCATGTTTTCTGCGGTCCCGCAAACCCGCCCCGACCCACCTTCGACAGGTGGTTGGTGGCCAAGGTAAAAGCGGCCCGTCCCGGTAGGGTCGAATCCCAACGACGACGTGCATGGATGCACAAGTGGTGCGGCCGCAGGATGCGGAGGAGCACCACTGCCGATAACGGTGAACCACGCGATGGCGCATGAAAACAATCTGCGTCCACGAAATTCAAAACGCCATTAAACATTCCTCAACACCACGCGCCTCCCGTCTTCCGTTGGCCGGTTGATGTAAAACAACCCCGGCCCCGGCCGATACGGCAATTCACGCGTCGCATCATCGGCCGCATACAACAACGCGGTGTCGCCCAACGCATCGAAATTCCAATGCGCCGATTGCATCAGGTAGCGCTGGCGCAACAGCAATTCCTGCGCTGCCTCGAGCGGCTTCCCGGCCAGCAGGCGCGCGGCGATCGGTGCGAGTTCCGGCGGCAACGCCAACGTCGGATCATCGTCCGGTTGCTGCGCCCACACCACACCCGCTGCCGCCGCGCGCTGGTGCATCAGTCGCAGCGCGACCAGCTGGTAGCGCCAGTCGATCTCGCGTTTGAGCACTACGGCCGCATGCGCGAACAGCACCCACTGCGGCAGGACGCTGTCGCTGCCGGCGATGCGCAGTTGCTGCCAGCGGTGCCACACATCCACCCAGATGGTGTCGTCGCCCAGTCCGAGCTCGGCCTGCCAGCGCCGGCAGTCGGCCTGTGCGCGCGCGTAGACCTGGGTGCTGCGCAGCAGTGCCAACGGCGGTGCGGCAGTATCGGGCACGTCGTGCTCGCGGATGCGCTGGCCCTGCGGACGGGTCAGTAGTTTGGGGCCCTCGATGCGCTGGTCGTAGCCGCCGCCGATGTTGGCGTGCACGCCGGGCAGGGCGATCTCTTCATGGGGCGGCGCCACGGTGGTGAGCGGGAAGAAGTGGCGGTGTTCGTCGCGCGCGACCAGTTGCAGGACGTTGTCCGCGCAGTCGGCTGCCAGGCCGACCTGCGGCAGTTCGTCGTGCTGGCGTGGGTTGATCGCCACGACGGTGTCGAACAGGCCGATCATGCGTACCGGGCGCAGCGGCAGTGGCGTGGCCAGTTGCCAGCCGGTGCGGCGCAGCTGTTCCTGCAGCCAGGCGTGCCCATCGGGACGGTTGAGCCGGTTGACGGCATCGCGCGCGGACGCGGCGCCGCGTGAGAAGCCGAACAGGTCCAGCCGCACCTGCGCCAGCACCTGCTGCGGGAACCGTCGCGACAAGGCACGCAGGGCTTCCGGCAGGCGTTCGTCCAGTGCGCGCCGGACCTTGGCCTTCACGCCGGTGCGGCCGATGCCGAACGCCAGGCCCATGAGGTCGTCGTCCTCGCCGGTACGGGTGCCGGCGCCTTCGATGTAGATCGCCAGCGACAGCAGGCCCGGCATGGACGCTGGCTGAAGGCGCTGGTCGGGGTAGAGCGCGTGCAGCCGCGCGATGTTGGTCAGGCCGTTGCTGTAGCTGCTGGTGAGGCGGCTCTGGTAGGGCGAGGCGTCGTCGGCCAGCACGGCCGGCGCGGGCGGCCGCGGCGCGGGGGTGGTGCTGCCGGGCGGGCGCGAGGCACGCAGCAGGTTGTCGGCGTTGTTGCGGGTGCCATCGAAAAACAGGCCGATCTGCAGCGTGACCGGCACGGTGGTGGTCGGAGTGAGCTGCCCTGCCATGGCCTCGGTTCCCCTGTCGATGCGCAACAACGGTAGCGCGAAATCAACGCGGACGCGACGTTGCTGAACCGCTGTGGCTGCCTGTCACAGTTCCGCAAATTGATCGACCGGCTCTATTGAATTCACGCGATCAATTAGCGCCAGATGGTTCGGCCTGCCGAGAGGGGCGGCAGCGCGAACACGTTCACTTCCGATGTTCACTCAAAGAGAGACGACACGATGTCCAGTTCGATGAGAAAGACCGCAAGTGCGATCACGTTGTTCCTGGCGGTGGCCGGCACCGCCGCCGCCGCACCCTTGTTCGAGCCGGTGACGGTGTTGAGCCGCGCCAGTGCGGCCAGCCAGCCGGCTGCGCAGGCGGTGCTGTCGGCGCCGTCCACGGCCGCCGTGCAGGAGGTCCGCGTGGATGCCGGTGCGGTGGTGGCCGCGCAGCGACAGTTGGAGTTCGAGCTGCTCGGCACGCCGGTGCAGGCGCTTCAGCAGCGCGTGGAATCGCTGCCGGATGGCGGCGCCATCTGGTACGGCAGCCTGCGTGACGCGAGTTCGAAGTTGACCCGCCAGGCCAGCACCCAGGACCCGGGCAATTCGGTGATCCTGGTGCAGAACGCCGGTACGGTGACCGGCTCGATCCGCAAGGACGGCACGCTGTATCGCCTGCGTCCGCTCAGCGACGGCCGCCACGTGCTGGTGCAGGTGGACGAGTCGCGCATGCCGGCAGAGCACCCGGCCGATTACAACTCCCTGCCGAAGATCGACATGCCGGTCAGTGACCGCGCCGGCATTGCGGCGGCGTCATCGGGAACCCCGGCCACCATCCGCGTGCTGGTAGCGGCCACCAATGCTGCGGTGGCCGCGTATGGCGGCAACATGCAGTCGCTGGTGCAGCTGGCGGTGGCCGAGTCCAACCAGGGCTACACCAACAGCAACGTCGGCATCACCATGCAGCTGGCCGGTTACCAGGCGGTGACGTATACCGAGTCGGGCGATTTCAGCACGGACCTGGCGCGCTTCCGCTCCACCAGTGATGGCTACATGGATGCGATCCACACCACCCGCAACAGCACCGCGGCGGATGTGGCGGTACTGCTGATCAACAACAGCAGCTATTGCGGCCTGGCATCGGGCATCGGCTCCACGGCGTCGACCGCGTTTGCGGCGGTGTATTGGGACTGCGCAACGGGCTACTACTCGTTCGCGCACGAGATCGGCCACCTGCAGAGCGCGCGGCATGACATCTCCACTGACTCCAGCACTTCGCCGTATGCGTATGGCCACGGCTACCGCTACCAGCCCGCCACCGGCGCGCGCTGGCGCACCATCATGGCCTACGACTGCACGGCCGGCTGCCCGCGCCTGAACTTCTGGTCCAACCCCAACATCAGCTACAACGGGGTGCCGATGGGCATTGCCTCCAGTGCGGACAACCAGCGCGTGCTGGTCAACACCAAGGCTGCGATCGCCGCGTTCCGTTGAGGGAGTCGGTAGCACACGACCAACCGGAGCACACGACCAACAGTCGTGTGCTACCGGCAGGGCGGATTTACGCCAATGAATCCAGCGTCCAGCCCTGTGGAGTGACGCGCAGTACCGATCCCTGTTCGTACCAGTCGCCCAGCACGATGCGCGTGCAGGCACGGCCACCGGCCTGCAGGGTGTGGATGGCCGGGCGGTGGGTGTGGCCATGGATGAGGGTGTCCACGCCGTGACGCACGAAGGTGGCGGTCACCTCGTCGGGCGCAACGTCGGTGACGGTCTCGAAGGTGGCGCGGTCGCCCTGTTTCATTTCCGACTGGCGTGCCTGGCTGGCATCGCGCGCCTTCTGCGCGAAGGCGATGCGTGCGGCCAGCGGCTGTGACAGGAACTGCGCCTGGAACACCGGGTCGCGGGTCTGTGCCCGGAACTGCTGGTACGCCACATCGTCGGTGCACAGCAGGTCGCCGTGCTGCAGCAGCACCGGGGTGCCGTACAGGTCGATGACGCTGGGATCGGGAAGGATGCGGAAGCCCGCGCGGCGTGCGTACTCTTCGCCGACCAGGAAGTCCCGGTTGCCGCGGATGAAGTACACCGGGACGCCGGCGTCGGCGACCGCCTTCAGGGCGTCGGCAACGGCATCGGCCGCGGGCGAGGGCGTGTCGTCGCCAATCCAGGCTTCGAACAGATCGCCCAGGATGTACAGCGCCTCGGCGTGCATCGCCTCATCGCGCAGGAACGCCAGGAACAGGTCGGTAATGGCTGGACGGCTCGGGTCCAGATGCAGATCGGAGATGAACAGCGTGGTCATGCCCGCCATTGTATTCGGTTACCAAACCGGCAATGGCAACCATTGCAGGCTGGCGCCGGCCAGGGCGGTGGCAATCGCCGTGGCGGCCAGCACATCGCTGGGGTAATGCAGCCCCAGCACCACCCGGGACACCCCCACCGCCGCCGTGAACGGCACCAGGATCGGGGCCAGCCAGGGGTAGTAGGCCAGCGCGACGATGGTGAACGACACCGCGTGCAGCGTGTGCCCGGAGGGGAAACTGAATTCGTCCAGCGGCGCCACCCACGCGCGGATGCGCAGGTCGGCGGCATACGGCCGCGGGCGCCGGGTCCAGCGCTTCAGGCCCTTGTACAGCAGCAGCGCCATCAGCCCGGTGGCGGCCATGTGCAGCGAGGCGCGCAGGCCGTCGAAGCCATCCAGCAGCACCAGCGCGCCCATCAACGCGTACCAGAACACGCCGTCACCCAGCCGGCTGACCGCGGCGAACAGCCGGCGCACGCGGCGGCGCCGGCAGTAGTGGTTGGCACGGCGGCACCAGCGGGTTTCGCGCCCGCGCAGGGCGTCAAGCGGCGTGGTCGGCATGCGGCCTCCGCGCGCTGGCCAGTTCGGCCAGCAGGGTCTCGAATTCGGCGACCACCTGTTGCGGGTGCAGGCGCTGCATGGCCGCCGCTGCGTTGCGGCCCAGCCGTTCGCGCGTCGCGTCGTCGCCGGCAAGGCGCACCGCCGCTTCGACGAAGCCGTTGTCATCGTCCACGGCCACGCCGCTCTCGTCCGTACGCAGGTGCTCGCGCGCCGCGCCGTAGTCGAAGGCCAGCGTGGCCAGGCCGCTGGCCATGGCCTCGAGCGTCACGTTGCCGAAGGTCTCGCTGCGGCTGGGGAACAGGAACAGGTCGCCGCTGGCGAAGTGGCGGGCCAGCGCCTCGCCGCGCTGCACGCCGCAGAAGATGAAGTCGGGGTTTTCATGCGCCAGCTTCTCGCGCGAGGGGCCATCGCCGACCCAGACGAAGCGCGCCTTGGGCCGTACCTGCTGCAGCCGGCGGAAGGCCTTCACGGCCAGTGCAAGATTCTTCTCCGGCGCGATGCGGCCCACGTAGATCGCCGCGAACCCGCTGCCCTCGATGCCCCATTCCTCGCGCAGCGCCGGGTCGCGCCGCTGCGGGTCGAACTGGCTGCTGTCCACCGCGCGCGCCAGCAGGCGCACGCGGTCGAAGCCCTGGCTGGCAAGGAACTGCTGCAGCTCCTGGGTGGGCACCAGGGTGGCATCGGCCTGGTTGTGGAAGCGGCGCATCCAGCGCAGTGCCGCCGCCTGCAGCCAGGCCACGCCGTAGTCGGGCAGGTATTCGTCGAAACGGGTATGGAAGCCGCTGGCCACCGGAATGCCCAGGCGTCGTGCGGCGCGCAGCGCCGACCAGCCCAGCGGGCCTTCGGTGGCGATGTAGATCGCATCGGGGCGGTGCTGCTGCCACTGCCGTGCCAGCCGCTTCGGGGCGGGCAGGCCGAAGCGCAGGCCCGGGTAGCGCGGCAGCCCGGCGCCCTGGACCAGCAGCGCGCCGTCGGCATCGTCCTCGCTACCCTGGCGGGGGCGGACCAGGTCCACCTGGTGGCCGGCCGCGCGCAGACCCTGTTCCAGCCCCTGCACGGTCAGGGCGACGCCGTTGACTTCGGGGGGATACGTTTCGGTGACGATGGCATAGCGCATGGCGGGCCTCCGGTTTGAAGGCATGCTCGGGGTTGGCCATGTAGCCGACATGACATGACCATGACCGGCAAATGACGCGGTTTCAGGCACAAAAAAAACCACGGCCCCGAAGGGCCGTGGTCATCGTGCATCAACCGCGCGGGGCGATCAGAAGCGCTGCTGATACTTCATGTAGATGAAGCGGCCGATGTCATACCCGCCGTAGTACGAGAAGGCCGAGTTCGGCTTGCTGTACATGATCGGGCCCAGGCGGTCGAAGACGTTGTTGGCACCGACCGAGACGGTGGCATCCCACGGCAGGCTGTAGCGCACCTGCACGTCATGGAAGGTGACCGAACCGCGTTCGTTGTAGTTGCGCGACCCCTTGTACCAGGGCGCGTACTGGTTCGGATCCGAGCACTCTTCCGGGTACAGCGCGATGTTGGCGCACTGTTCCTTCACACCCGAGTAGTAACGGGCGGTCCAGCTCATGCCGAAGTTCTCCAGGTCCCAGCCCAGCACCATGTTGGAACGGATGCGGAAGCCGCTGCCGATGCCGTTGGTGGTGGTCGGCACGACGCTGGCGTCGTTGGTCGAACGGTAGATGTTGCTGGACACATAGGTGGTGGCCGAATTCAGCGAGAACTTGCCGAAGTCGGTGTCCAGGCGGTAGTTCAGGTCCAGATCGTAACCTTCGGTTTCCAGGAAACCGGCGTTGCGGTTGCCGAACTTCAGGTTGGTCACGATGCCGGTGACCGGATCGCGATCGAAGCGGGTGCAGCGCGCGTCGATGCCCTGCTCATAGCAGTCGATCAGGATCTGGCTGGGCGAATCGGAAATGATGGTGTTGTCGATGCGGATCTTCCACCAGTCCAGCGAGGCGTTGAAGTTCTGGATGAAGCCGGGGCTCCAGACCAGGCCCAGCGTCTTGCTCTTGGACGTTTCCGGGGTCAGCAGCGGGTTCGAGCCGGAGGTGAACGGCACCGGGGTGGCATCGGTGGCAACGGTCACCGGCGTGCCGCCCTGGCGCAGCTGGCGGAAGGTGGCGGCATTGGCGATGTCACGCGAGCAGCGGGCGCGGACTTCGGCGCTGCTGCGCGAGGCACCGAACACGGTGTCGCACGGATCGCTGAACTGGGCGAAGGTTTCCGAACCGCCACCGAACAGGTCGTTGATGGTCGGCGAGCGGAAGCCCTCGGCCCAGGTACCACGCACCATCAGCGAGTCGATCGGCTTCCACTTGAAGCCGAACTTGCTGTTGAGGGTGTTGCCGAAGGTGTCGTAGTCCGAGAAGCGGGTGGCACCGTTGAAGGTCAGTTCCTTGGCACCCGGCAGGTCGGCCAGCACCGGGATGTTGAGCTCCAGGTAGGCTTCATTGACGGTGTAGTCGCCACCGGTCGGGCCGGCGGCCAGGTTGGTGGTGGCACCGGTCTGCGCCAGCGCATCGGGGGTGTACTTGCCTTCTTCCTTGCGGCTTTCAACGCCGAAGGCGAAGCCCAGGTCACCGGCCGGCAGGGTCACGATCGAACCGGCGATGTTGGCGAAGAAGTTCTTGGAGGTGGTGCGGCCCTTGGTGGTTTCTTCCGGGAACAGCCATTCCTGCAGTGCTTCATTGCCGTACAGGCCGTTCGGCGCGGTCACGCCGTAGGCCACCAGCGGGTTCCACGGCTTGCACACGTCGAACGAGATCGGGGCGGCGGCGGTACCGCACTGCACCTGGCCCGACGCATTGAGGAACGAGGGGCCCACGCCGCCGGCGACGCGCGCCTTGTGCAGGTTGCCCGTGGCCACCGACTCCAGCTCGTTGCGGTTGTACTGGTAGCCCGCTTCCCAGTCGAAGTAGCGCTCGCCGATGTCGAACGAACCGTCGAACGAGGCCACCGCGCGGTAGGTCTTCAGGTTGCTGGTGGTAACGCGCGGGACTTCCCAGGTACGACGGTTCCAGGCCACCGCGGTGGGCGTGGCATAGCCATGCTGGTTGCCGAACGGGTTGAAGTAGCTGTTGATCGACATCGAGCCGACGCCAGCGGTGCTGGACTGCAGCGGATAGCCGGCGATCTGGCGGGTCGACTCGCGTTCGTTGTACCCCAGCTCGGTGCGGAAGTTGATGCTGTCGGTGATCGCGAAGCGGCCATCGAAGTACACCGAATCGCGCTTGAGCGGATACATCACGTGCATCTGGTCGTTGGCGTTGCTCACATCACCCGTGAACGGGGTGGTGTCGGTGCGGTGGTAGTTGCCCGGCAGGGTCGGGTCCGAACCACGGTTGAGCGAGTAGCCGCAGCCGGCGGTGGCCGTGCAGCCCGGGCCGCGCAGACCGGTGACCTGGCCGTACTGGCTGATGGTGGTCCAGTTGCTGGAATCCAGCGGATGGCGGTCGGTCATGCCGTACTGGCTGAAGCCGCGGTTGCGCGCCCATACGCCCTTTTCTTCGGCGTGTTCGGCCGACAGGGTCAGCGAGATGCGGTCGTTGCTCCAGCCGGCAACCACGTCGAAGCGGTCACGCGCGCCGTCGCCTTCGCTGTACTGGCCGTGGTAGACGTTGGCGGTGACGCCGGTGACGTTGCCGCGGGTGATGATGTTGACCACGCCGGCCATCGCGTCCGAGCCGTAGATGGCCGAGGCGCCGTCCTTCAGCACTTCGATGCGCTCGACGGCCGAGACGGGCAGGGTGGACACGTCCTGGTAGCCGGAGGTGCTGATGCCCAGGCGCTTGCCATTGACCAGCACCAGCGTGCGCTGGGTGCCCAGGTTGCGCATGTCGATGTAGGTGCCGCCCGCATTTTCACCGGCGGTCAGCGCATTGGCGCGGCTGATCGTCGGGCTGCCCATCGCCGTCACGTTCTGCAGGATGTCGGCCACCGAGCTGAAGCCCTGGCGTTCGATATCGGTGCGGCTGATGGCGAACACCGGCTGCGCGGTTTCCACATCAACGGTACGGATGCGCGAACCGGTGATTTCGATGCGGTCCAGATTGGTGGGGTTCGGCGCGTCCTGTGCCATGGCCGGCGCGGCCACCAGGCCAGCGGTACCGGCGACCAGGGCAAAGCGGATCGCCTGCCCCAATACGTTGATGCGTGAATTCATGCGGCTCTCTCTCTCGTTCGGAACTGAATCAAAAAGGGTTGGCGGGGGCCCAAGTTCCCCGCCGTCCCTGAAAACCGACCCGAAACGGGCCGGTGATCCGATCTTAGTCCCAGTCGTTAAGCCTATGTAAATGCTTTCGCCAAAAATATTTCACGACTGTGTAACGAACGAGATGAATTTGCATGAAAATCAACACATTGTGACAACGGGCACGCGTTACGCCCGGTATCCATTCGTGTCAGTTTGTATCGAGTTGCTGCAATGCAGCATGCTCAATCGCGCAAATCCCGACCGCCGGGGTCGGGATCTGCGCGGTTGAGCAGCAGGCGGGAGGGAGCCCCGGGCGGGACTCAGGCCACAAAGGGGCGGAACTGGATCCCGAGGCTGGCCATGCCGTCGATCTCGCCGATCAGGTCGGCGCGCAGCAGGGGCCGGGCATCGATATAGGCCTGCGGCAGGATCAGCGACAGCCGGGTGTCGTCGGCACTGAGTTCCAGCGCCGGCATCGGGATGTCTTCATGGGCGCGGTTGAGCAGCACCGCCAGCCGCAGCAGGGCGGTCATGCGCCGGGCCGGCAGCAGCAGGCGTTCGGGCAGGGCGTCGAACGCGGACTTGGACACGTTGCGTCGGTGGCTGCGCACCAGCGCGGCCAGCAGCTGCTGCTCCTGGCGTGAGAAGCCGGCGATGTCCGAGTTCTCCAGCACATAGCTGCCATGCACGTGGTAGCCACTGTGGGCGATCATCAGCCCCAGTTCGTGCAGGCGGGCGGACCAGCCCAGCATGCGGGCATCGTCCGGGTCGAGCTGCCAGCTGTCGTCGACCTGGTCCAGCAGGCTCATCGCGGTGCGTTCCACGCGCGTGGCCTGGGCGATGTCGATGCCGTAGCGCAGCGTCAGTGCTTCCACCGACTCGTCGCGCAGGTCGTTCTCGCTGGCGCGGCCCAGGATGTCGTACAGGATGCCCTCGCGCATGGCGGCCTTGCTGACCAGCAGCTTCTGCAGGCCCAGCGCCTGGAAGGCCGCCTCCAGCACCAGAATGCCGCCGGCGATGATCGGCCGGCGGTCGGCCGACAGGCCGGGCAGGTTGATGTCCTCGATGCGCTTGGCCTTGAGCAGTTCGTCGCGCAGTTGCGGCAACGCCTCGGCGGTGATCGCGCCCTTGCTCAGCTTCATGGTGGCGCAGATTTCGCTGATCGCCTTGTGCGTGCCCGACGAGCCCAGCGCTTCCTGCCAGCCCAGCGAGCGGTACTTGGTGGCGAACTGCTGGAACTCGGCGCCGATCTCGGTCAGCGCGTCCTTCCAGCGCTTGCGGCTCAGCTTGCCGCCCGGGAAGAAGCGCCGGGTGCTGGCGATGCAGCCGGCCTGCAGGCTTTCGCGTTCCAGCGTCTGCATGCCCTGGCCGATGATGAATTCAGTGGAGCCGCCGCCGATGTCGATCACCAGCCGGCGCTGGTCGGGCTTGGGCGGCTGCGCATGGGCCACGCCCAGGTAGATCAGGCGGGCCTCTTCGCGTCCGCTGACCACTTCAATGGAATGTCCCAGCGCGGTTTCGGCCGGCATCAGGAAGGCCTGCGGCGAGCGCAGCTGGCGCACGGTATTGGTAGCCAGTGCACGCACGCGGATCGGGGGAACGGCGCGGATGCGCTGGCCGAAGCGGGCCAGGCATTCCAGCGCGCGCTGGCGGGCCTCGGCGGACAGGCCGCCCTTGCCATCCAGGCCGTCGGCCATGCGCACGGTCTCGCGCAGGCGGTCGACCACCCGCAGCTGCCCGAGCGTGTATCGCGCGATGACCATGTGGAAACTATTGGAACCCAGGTCGATGGCGGCGAGCAGGTCGCCATCCTGCAGGGCGGGCGGAGTCGTGGAGGTATGCGGCATGGCCGAATGGTAGCCGAAGGGTGGGTCGCCGCGTCACCGCGCGGCCTTCACATCCTACAATCCCCGCATCAACGCCATCTGCGCCGAGTGCGGTGCCTCGTCGTGGCCGGGCGCGCACTTGGTGTAGTTGCCGTCGGCCTGCAGCTCCCACGCGTTGAGGTTGTCGTCCAGGTAGTTCTGCAGCACGTCGCGGTAGACCTTGCGCGCCAGCTCCGGGTCCAGGATGGGGAAGCAGGTTTCGACCCGGCGCAGCAGATTGCGTTCCAGCCAGTCCGCGCTGGCGCAGTACAGCTCCGAGGCGCCGTCGTTGCCGAACCAGTACACGCGGCTGTGCTCCAGGAAGCGCCCGACAATGGAACGCACCCGGATGTTGTCGGACACGCCCGGCACGCCGGGGCGCAGCGTGCACGCGCCACGCACGATCAGGTCGATCTGCACGCCGGCCTGGGAAGCGGCATACAGCGCGCGCACCACCTGCGGTTCGTTGAGGGCATTCATCTTGGCGATGATCCGCCCCGGGCGACCGCTGCTGGCCAGGCGCATTTCGCGTTCGATCTTCTGCAGCAGGCCGTCGTGCAGGGTGAACGGCGACTGCAACAGGCGCTTGAGGCGGGTACGCGGGGCCAGCCCGGACAGCTGCTGGAACAGCAGGTGCACGTCATTGCCGATGTCGGCATCGGCGGTGATCAGGCTCAGGTCGGTGTACGCGCGCGCCGTGCCGCTGTGGTAGTTGCCCGTGCCCAGGTGCACGTAGCGGCGCAGCTTGCGGCCCTCGCGGCGCACGATCAGCAGCATCTTGGCGTGGGTCTTGTAGCCGACCACGCCGTACACCACCTGCACGCCAGCCTCCTGCAGGCGGTCGGCCAGGCCCAGGTTGGCCTCTTCGTCGAAGCGCGCGCGCAGCTCCACCACCACGGTGACGTCCTTGCCGTTGCGCGCGGCCAGGATCAGCGCATCGACGATCAGCGAATCCTTGCCGGTGCGGTACAGCGTCTGCTTGATCGCCAGCACGTTCGGGTCCACCGCGGCCTGCTTGATCAGGTCCAGCACGGCGGTGAACGCGTCGAAGGGGTGGTGCAGCAGCACATCGCGGCGCGCGACCACCTCGAAGATGCCGTCGCTGTCGCGCAGCGTGCGCGGGTTCATCGGTGGGTACTTCAGTTCCGGACGGGCCAGCAGGTCGTACAGCTGGATCACGCGGTTGAGGTTGACCGGACCGTCGATGCGGTACACCGCGTTCTCGGTCAGCCCGAAGTTCTGCAGCAGGGTGCGCACGATGTCGCGCGGGCAATCCTGCGCGATCTCCAGGCGCACGGCCGGCCGGTAACCGCGGTCGACCAGCTCGTCGCGCAGCGCCAGCGCCAGGTTCTCCACTTCCTCCTCGTCCACCACCAGCTCGGAGTTGCGGGTCACGCGGAACTGGTAGGCGCCCTGGACTTCCATGCCGGGGAACAGCTCGCCGACGAAGGTGGACAGCACCGAGGACAGGAATACATAGGTCTGCGCACTGCCCAGCGAGGCGGGCAGCTGGATGATGCGCGGCAGCGAGCGCGGCGCGCGCACGATGGCCAGGTGACCGGCGCGGCCGAACGCATCGGTGCCCTTGAGCACCACCACGATGTTCAGCGACTTGTTGAGGATCTTCGGGAACGGGTGCGACGGATCCAGGCCCAGCGGCGACAGCACCGGCATGATCTCGTTGCGGAAGTACGCGCGCAGCCAGCGCTTCTGGCGATGGTTCCAGGAGTGGCGGCCGAGCACGTCGATGCCGGCTTCATGCAGCGCCGGGCGCAGCGTCTCGTTCCAGCAGCGGTACTGCTGGTCCACCAGCTGCGCGGCGCGATCATGGATGGCGTTGAGGATCGTCTGCGGGGTCATGCCGTCCGGTGCCGGCGGCAGGCCGAATTCCTGGGCGTGGCGCACGGCCGCGGCGCGGATCTCGAAGAACTCGTCCAGGTTGGTGCAGGAGATGCACATGAAGCGCAGTCGCTCCAGCACCGGCACCTGCGGGTCCATGGCCTGGGCCAGTACCCGGAAATTGAAGTCCAGCTGCGACAGCTCGCGGTTGATGTACAACGCGGGGTCGCGCAGCGGGTCGGTGTCCGCCGGCACGGCGATGGGAACAAGGGTGCTCATGCGGAGAAGTCTTCTGCTGAAGGAAGGGAGGCCACTTCGGTGCGCTCACGCACATGGTCGGCATCGAAGTGGCATGAGAACACACTGCCCTTGCCGACCTCGCTCTGGATTTCCAGGCGTGCGTGGTGCAGGCCCAGGATATGTTTGACGATCGACAGGCCCAGCCCGGTGCCGCCGCTCTCGCGTGAGCGGCTGCTGGAAACACGGTAGAAGCGCTCGGTCAGGCGCGGCAGGTGGGTGGCCGGGATGCCGTAGCCGGTGTCACGCACCGCCAGCACCACGCCTTGGCCCTCGCGCGCCAGCTCCACTTCGACCCGGCCACCGGCCGGGGTGTAGCGCACCGCGTTGGTGACCAGGTTGGAGAAGGCGCTGTGCAGTTCCTTGTTGGACCCCTGCAGGTCGACCCCGGCGCTGTCGATCACGCTGATGGTATGGCGGCTCTGGCTATGCGCCTCGGCTTCGCGGCGCAGCGTGGCCAGCATCGGCGCCATCGCCACGGTCTCTTCTTCGGTGTGTTCCTGCGATTCCAGCCGCGACAGGGTCAGCAGGTCTTCGACCAGCTGCGCCATGCGCTGGGACTGCTTGCGCATTTCCTCCAGCATCGGGCCGGTGCCGGGGAAGTCTTCCGGCTCCATCATGTCCAGGTAGCCGTGCACCACGGTGAGCGGGGTGCGCAGTTCGTGCGAAACGTTGGCGACGAAGTCGCGGCGCACCTGTTCCAGCCGCAGCAGCTTGCTGACGTCGCGTGCGATCAGCAGCCAGTAGTCCGGCGAATAGGGAATCAGGCGCAGGTTGAGCCGGATCGCCGGATCGACCGGGGAGGGCACGTCCAGGATCGGTTCGGCGTTGCGGCCGCCGGCCAGCCAATGCGCCAGCGGCATGGGCTGCAGGCGTTCGACCAGGGCCTCGCCGAGATCGCCCGGGTGATGCAGCCCCAGCAGCGAGGTCGCCGCCTCGTTGAACCACTGCACGCGCTGGCTGTTGCGGTCCACCACCACCACCGCGTCGGGCAGCGCGGCGGCGGCGGCGCGGTAGCTGCGCAGCATGTCCAGCAGGCGCCGCTTGCGCGTACGCATTTCCAGCTGATTGCGGTACAGCAGGCGGTCCAGCTCGTTCCACACGCCGTTGCCGCCGCTCATGTCCCAGCGCTGCCGCGCCGTCAGCCGGCGCAGCACCTTGCGCAGCCGCCAGTAATGCCAGGCCAGCGCCCCGATGGACGCCAGTGCGATGCACATCCACACATGCCCGGTTGCGAGGCCCAGCAGCCCGGCCGCGAGCAGCAGCACGGCGAGCGTGGCAAGGGTTTTCAACCAGGCAGAACGGATGTGGCGCGGCATTGCAATCTCACGTAAAGCGGGGCTCTGCCCCGCTGAATCAAGGGGTTCTACCCCGCTGGAAAGGTGCGATCAGGTCGACGTAGAGAACCGGTAACCCGCGCCGCGCACGGTCTGGACCATGTTCTCCGCCGCGAACGGCTCCAGCGTCTTGCGCAGCCGGCGGATGTGCACGTCGATGGTACGTTCTTCCACGTACACACTGCCGCCCCAGACATGGTCCAGCAGCTGCGCACGGGTGTACACCCGTTCGGGGTGGGTCATGAAGAAGTGCAGCAGGCGGTACTCGGTCGGGCCGATCGGCACGGGCTGGTCACCGGCGAACACGCGGTGCGCGGCGCCGTCGATGCGGATCGTACCGACCGCCACGCTGCCGTCCTCGTCGTCGTCGCGGGCGCGGCGCATCACCGCACGGATGCGGGCCAGCAGTTCGCGTGCCGAGAACGGCTTGACCACGTAGTCGTCCACGCCGGCTTCCAGGCCGCCGACACGGTCGTTTTCTTCGCCGCGCGCGGTCAGCATGATGATCGGCACCTCACGGGTGAGCGCCTCCTTGCGCCAGCGCCGAGCCAGGTCCAGGCCGCTGGTACCTGGCAACATCCAGTCGAGCAGGATCAGGTCCGGCACGCGGTCGGCGATCGCCGTCTGAGCCTCGCGGGCGTCGCCGGCATGAATGGGGTCGTAGTCGCCCTTGCGAAGGGCAAAGGCGACCATCTCGCGGATCGCGGGTTCGTCGTCGACGATCAGGATGCGTTTCTGCACGTGCCCACCGTATTACTCATCAGATCGGGATTGAGCCCAGTAGACTACGGTTTCATGACATGTTTGTGACGACCTGGGCCCGCCTGCCATCCCGCGGTCATACCGGCCCGGCCGCGACGACCTCAGCGGCGCTCCAGTTCGGGATCGTTGATGCCCTGTCGGCGCATCTCCAGAACGGTCGGGGTGATGCTCTCGATCCGGGCATCGACCCGGGCCCGGCCCACGTAATCCAGCCCCGGCTGCTTCTTCAGCGCCTGCAGCTGCATCAGGGCCTGCTCCGGGCGGCCATTGAGGAAGGCGGCCTCGGCATAGGCTTCGCTGGCGCGGACCGTGTCGCCGGCCAGTTCGCTGGCGCGGGCGTAGCGCTGCTGGAAGACCGGATCATTTCCGCTTTGCGACAGCAGCGGGCGCAGCATCGCCTGGGCGCGCTGGCCGGCCTCGCGCCCGCCCTGTTCATTCAGGACTTCCGCATAGGTCAGCGCCACCGGCCGGCTGCCGGGGTGCTGGCGCAGCAGGGTGTCGAAGCGGGCGTTGGCCTGCGCCGGCTGGCCGGAGCGCGACTCGGCCTCGCCCAGCGCCAGCGCCACCCACAGGTTGTCCGGGTGGGTCTGCAGCAGGTCGGCCAGCGTCACCCGCGCCTGGGCCGCGCCGCTGTTGCGCAGCTGGGCCAGGGCCAGGCCGTAGCGCTGGGCGTCGCTCAGGCCGTTCTTCTGCGCGCGCTGCAGGTTCTGGTACTCGGTCGCCAGCTCGCCCGGGGTATCGGCACTGAGCACGCGCAGCCGCTCGCGCGCCCACTCGAACTGCCCGGTGGGGCCGCGTTGCAATGCGTTGACCGAAATCTGCATCGACGCCGGCAGCAGCGGGTTGCCGCGCCTGACCAGCGGGTCGGACAGGGCCGGGTCGGACGGGTCAACGCGCTCCTGGCGCACCCCGCCGGGCACGGCGGTGGTGAGCAGCACGGTGTCCTTCTTCATCTGCTCGGCGCGGGCCTTGGCCTCGCTGATGCGGGTGGTGTTGACCGGGTGGGTCTGCAGGAAGTCCGGAACCGAATAGCCGCCGGCATTGCCGCGCATCGAGGCGGACATGCGCTCGAAGAAGCCGGCCATCGCATCCACGTCGTAGCCGCTGCGGGCCAGCGTGCGGATGCCCAGGCGGTCGGCCTCGGACTCGTTGCTGCGGGTGTAGTTGATCTGCCGCTGCTGCATCAGCCCCATGCCGGAGGTGATCGCGGCCATGGTCGCATCGCCCGAGGAATTGCCGCCGGCCTGCTGCGCGGCCACCACCGCCGCCAGCATGCCCAGCAGGATCGGAATCTGGTCGCGCTGGGCCCGTTCCACCCCGCGCAGCACATGCTGCTGGGTCACGTGGGCGATTTCGTGGGACAGCACGGCCGCCACTTCATCCTCGCGCTCGGCGGTCAGTACCAGGCCGGCGTTGACCCCCACATAGCCGCCCAGGGTAGCGAAGGCATTGATCTGCCGGTCCCTGAGCATGAAGAAGGTGTAGGACTGGCGGGGCTGGGCGCTGTTGGAGCCCAGCCGCGCGCCCATGGTCTGCAGCCAGTCGTCCACCAGCGGGTCATCCAGCAGGTAGCCGTAGTTGCGCAGCTCGCGCAGCATCATGCCGCCGTACTCGGCCTGCCGCGCCGGGGTCAGCAGTTCGCCCGCCGAGGAGCCGATGTCGGGCAGCTTGCTGTCCTGGGCCGAGGCCAACGGCGCGGCCAGGGCGAGGGTCAACGCAGCAGAGAGCAGCAGGGTGCGCAAACGGAACTCCTGGTGGGGCCGGGGCAGCGGGCAAGGGCGTCAGCGTGACAGGCCATGTGCAAAGCTGCGGTTAATCCACAGTGTTGCGGTGATGACATGGAAAATCCAGCCGACGGCTACCATATACAGACACTCGTTCCGCTGTGGAGTTTCCCGTGAACCAAGATGCCGCTGCCAACCCGGGTGGGAAGCCGCCCATCACCATCTATTCGACCGCCGTATGCCCGTACTGCGTGGCCGCCAAGAACTTCCTGAAGAGCAAGGGCGAGAGCTGGACCGAGGTCCGCATCGACCTGGACCCGGCCGAGCGCGAAAAGATGATGGCCAAGACGCGCCGCACCAGCGTGCCGCAGATCTTCGTCGGTGAGGTTCACGTGGGCGGCTACGACGACATGATCGCCCTGCACCGGGAAGGCAAGCTCGAGCCGCTGCTGAACGGGGAGGGCGCATGAGCGCTTCCGACGACGGCAGCAAGGACCGCATCGCCGAGTTCACCGAATTCCGCCAGCGCATGAACCAGCGCATCCTGGGCGAGCCCAACCAGGTGGTGCGGCGCTTCTTCGCGCTCGACACCCAGACCTACCAGGCCGGCGCGCTGGATGTGAAGACCAAGGAACTGCTCGGCCTGGTCGCCTCCATGGTGCTGCGCTGCGACGACTGCATCAGCTACCACGTGGCCCAGTGCAAGGACGCCGGGGTGACCCGCGAGGAGTTCTTCGAGACCTTCTCGGTGGGCCTGGTGGTCGGCGGCTCCATCGTCATCCCGCACCTGCGCCGGGCGGTGGACTTCCTGGACCAGCTGGAAGGCGGCGCCGACGCCCCGGCCGTTCACGAGCATTGACGGGTAGCGCCGGCCGTTGGCCGGCCTTCATGAACGCCGTACGCAACAGGGTGGCCGGCCAACGGCCGGCGCTACCGGGTGGGACCAATGGCTAACTTGGGGTCCCGCCGCCGGGTAAGGCATAATTGCGAGTGAAACTTCCCTTGCGCCGATGTCTTGCGGACCTGCTGGACGGCGCTCCCCCTCGGTTCGGAAACAGATCAAATGACGCAGAAAATCACGGTCATCCGCGGTGACGGCATCGGCCCGGAGATCATGGACGCTACGCTGTTCGTGCTCGGCAAGCTCGACACCGGCTTTGAATACGAAGATGCCGACGCAGGCCTGGTCGCGCTGGAAAAGCACGGCGACCTGATGCCGGCGTCCACGCTGGAATCCATTGCACGCAACAAGATCGCGCTGAAGAGCCCGCTGACCACTCCGGTCGGTGGCGGCTTCACCTCGATCAACGTCAGTCTGCGTCGCCACTTCGACCTGTACGCCAACGTGCGTCCGGCGGTGTCGTTCCCGAATACCAAGTCGCGCTTCGGCAGCGGCGTGGACCTGATCACCGTCCGTGAGAACACCGAAGGCGCTTATCTGGCCGAAGGCCAGGAAGTGTCGGCCGACGGTGAAACCGCGTTCTCCGGCACCCGGATCACCCGCAAGGGCTCCGACCGCATCGTGCGTTACGCCTTCGAGCTGGCCCGCAGCAACGGCCGCAAGAAGGTCACCGCGGTGCACAAGGCCAACATCATCAAGTCGACCTCGGGCCTGTTCCTGGCCGTGGCGCGCGAAGTGGCGGCCGAGTACCCGGACATCGAGTTCCAGGAAATGATCGTCGACAACTGCTGCATGCAGCTGGTGATGCGTCCGGAGCAGTTCGACGTGATCGTGACCACCAACCTGTTCGGCGACATCATCTCCGACCTGTGCGCCGGCCTCGTCGGCGGCCTGGGCCTGGCCCCGGGTGCCAACATCGGCAAGGACGCGGCGATCTTCGAAGCCGTGCACGGCACCGCGCCGGACATCGCCGGCCAGGGCAAGGCCAATCCGTGCGCGCTGCTGCTCGCCGCCGCGCAGATGCTCGACCATGTCGGCCAGACCGCCAATGCCGAGCGCCTGCGCAAGGCCATCGTCGCCACGCTGGAAGCCAAGGACTCGCTGACCGGCGACCTCGGCGGCACCGGCAACACCATGGGCTTCGCCCAGGCCATCGCCAGCCGCCTGTAAGGGCTTGGTGGGATGCGCCGGCGGGACGAACCGGCGGGATGAACCGGCGTGAAGAACCGACGGGGTAGAGCCGACTGTTAGTCGGCTGCTTCACCCAACGAAAAAGGGCACCCATCGGGTGCCCTTTTTTGTTCGGCGTTGCTTCAGTGAATCAGCGCGACTGCAGCTTCGACAGCAACCGCAGGAATTCCACATACAGCCACACCAGCGTGACCATCAGCCCGAACGCGCCGTACCACTCCATGTACTTCGGCGCGCGCGCGGCGGCACCGGTTTCGATGAAGTCGAAGTCCAGCACCAGGTTCAGTGCGGCCACCACCACCACGAACAGGCTGAAGGCGATGCCCAGCCAGCTGGCTTCATGGATCACCGGTACGTTGATGTTGAAGAAGCTCAGCACGAACGAGGCCAGGTACAGCAGGGCGATGCCACCGGTGGCGGCGACCACGCCCAGCTTGAAGTTCTCGGTGACCTTGATCAGGCCGCTGCGGTAGGCCACCAGCAGGGCGAACAGGGTGCCGAAGGTGAGCAGTACCGCCTGGAACACGATGCCCGGGAAGCGCGCCTCGAACACGGCCGAGATGGCGCCCAGGAAGAAGCCTTCCACCAGCGCGTACATCGGCGCGGTGACCGGCGACCATTCCTTCTTGAACACCGTCACCAGCGCCAGGATCAGCCCGCCGATGGCGCCACCGACGGCATAGATCATCGCGCCCGGTGCGATCTGGCCGTCGGCGCCGAGGGTCTGGCTCCAGGCGAACGCGGCGGTGATCACCGTCAGCAACAACAGGATGCCGGTCTTGTTGACCGTGCCGTTGATCGTCATCACCTGGTCGGGTGAGGTCACGACCGAGCCGCTGGCCAGGTCGAGGAAGGTCGACTCCGAAAGTGCGGGGTTGCCGCTGCGCATTGCCAATCTCCTTGAAGGGTAGGGTTCCGGGCCATCCGGCCGCTGAACAGAGCATAGCGTAAGGCCCCCTGATCACGAATGTGAAAAATTCCGTGAAAACCGTTGACAGATGCGTGGCCGATTCCCACAATAGGCGGCTCTTTCGGGGGGAACCTCGAGGGATGAAACCACCGGGGTATAGCGCAGTCTGGTAGCGCGCCTGCTTTGGGAGCAGGATGTCGGGGGTTCGAATCCCTCTACCCCGACCAAATCCCGCTGCTCAAATCGGGATGGGAATGCGACAATCCGGTCAGAGCGCCCGTAGCTCAACTGGATAGAGCACCGGCCTTCTAAGCCGGCGGTTACAGGTTCGATTCCTGTCGGGCGCGCCACTGGCGCAAACGCCAGGTGTTTCAAAAACGAATAAACAGTTTTCAGTGGTGGCTGTAGCTCAGTTGGTTAGAGTTCCGGATTGTGATTCCGGAGGTCGGGGGTTCGAGTCCCCTCAGCCACCCCACTGATTTGAAGAACCCGTTTCATCGAAAGTGAATCGGGGTTGCAAAAAAAGGCGCAAACGTTACACTACGCGCCTGAGTTTTCAGGGCTGTTAGCTCAGTTGGTAGAGCAGTTGACTCTTAATCAATAGGTCCAAGGTTCGAATCCTTGACAGCCCACCAAGACAGAAGCCATCCGGTTCGCCGGGTGGCTTTTTTCTTGTCTACGATTCGGCATCGCGCAGCCACCCATGGGGTGGCTCTACCCGCTGCTTCGTTCGGGCATTGCGCGGACACGCATGGCGTGTCGCTACGCGATTTGCCCTTCATCGTCCTGCGCACGTAACGATTCGTAGTGCCACCCCATGGGTGGCAACCGCGCGCAGCGCGGCACAAGCGTCCGAAGCCGATGCGTCGCGGTCCCGATCCTCCGGCCGACGTTTGGATCCAACGGAAGCCGCCTGTCAGGCGTTCATAAAAACCCCTTGCAACCTCCTGCCGCATTGCGTCATAATTCGCCTCCCGATTTTCGGGCTGTTAGCTCAGTTGGTAGAGCAGTTGACTCTTAATCAATAGGTCCAAGGTTCGAATCCTTGACAGCCCACCAAGACAAAAGCCATCCGGTCCGCCGGGTGGCTTTTTTCTTGCCTGTCATCCAGGCAGGCCTTGCGCGGATGTCCTGGAGAAAAGCCCCCTTGAGTCAAGGGGGCGCGGCGAAGCCGCGGGGATGTGGGTGCTGATGAGAGGGGCCCGCGCTTTGCGCAGCAAAGGGTGGGGCTGCGGCGCGAATGCGCGGCAGCTTCCCCAAGGTTCGAATCCTTGACAGCCCACCAAGACAAAAGCCATCCGGTCCGCCGGGTGGCTTTTTTCTTGCGCGCGACCCGGCATCGCGCAGCCACCCATGGGGTGGCTCTACGGGTGGGCGATCTCACGTGGCACCACGCGAAGGTCGACGCCGCCACCGCCCGCCGCCATAATGCGCGCCTACGCGAAAGTGGCGGAATTGGTAGACGCCCTGGATTTAGGTTCCAGTGCCGCAAGGCGTGGGGGTTCGAGTCCCCCCTTTCGCACCAGGTCGGCGCCGAGCCTTCGGCGCACACCTCCGGGCTGAACGCGTCGGCAAGCGCTGGCGATGGGGCTGCACTGGTCCCAGGGAAGGTCCTTCCCGGGCAGCGCCCCGGACCGTCCAGCGGTGCCCGATCCGCCCCCTGAACCGCCCCCGGATTGACGCTCCCGGCCCCGTGCTGGCGGCGCTGGCCGTTATCGGCCAAACTACAGGGCTGCGGCAGGCATGCGCGTCCACGACGCCGCCGTCTTACAACCCGTTTCATCCATCAATTCGTGCCGGGGGCGTGCCTACCGGTGGCAGGAGTCAACATGCAAGCTTCGATCGAATCCACCGGCAATCTGGAACGCCGCCTGACCTTCTCGCTGCCGGAAGACCGCCTGCAGACCCACATCAGCGGCCGTCTGGGTGAAATCGCCCGTACCGCGCGCATCAAGGGCTTCCGCCCGGGCAAGGTGCCGGCCAAGGTGATCGAGCAGCGCTTCGGCCAGCAGGTCCGCAGCGAAGCCGTCGACGGCCTGCTGCGCGAGACCTTCGATGCCGCCATCCGCGAGCACGAGCTGCGCATTGCCGGCGCGCCGCGCATCGACAAGGGTGACGAGGGCGAATTCTCCTTCGTGGCCACCGTCGAGCTGGTGCCGGACTTCGGCGACGTCGACGTTGCCAAGCTGACCGTGGTGCGCCACGTCGCCGAGATCAACGACGGCGACATCGACCAGATGATCACCAACCTGCGCGAGCAGCGCCGCAGCTGGAGCCCGGTTGACCGCGGCGCCAAGGACGGTGACCTGGTCGCGCTGGAAACCTGGTCGCAGGCCGGCGACGAGCGCCTGCCGGCCGAAGGGACCGAAAAGGGCAGCGTCGTGGTGGGCCAGGGCATGATGTTCGAGCAGATCGAGCAGGGCCTGGTCGGCCTGGCCAAGGGTGAAGAAAAGACCCTGGACGTCGAATTCCCGGCCGACTGGCGCGTGCCGGCGCTGGCGGGCAAGCAGGTCAAGGTCACCGTGAAGGCGGTGGACGTGTCCGAGCCGGTGCTGCCGGAGGTCGATGCCGACTTCATCAAGAGCTTCGGCGTGAAGGGTGGCGATGTGGAGCAGTTCCGCACCGACATCCGCGCCAACCTGGAGCGCGAGCTGAAGGGCGCGCTGATGAACCGCCTGCGCCGCGAAGTGGGCGAGCAGCTGATCGCGGCCTACGCCTCGGTCGAAATGCCGCCGCGCCTGGTCGAGAACGAAGCCCGTGCCATGCTGGCCCAGCAGGTCGAGCAGATCCGCCGCAGCGGCCGCAACCCGGGCGAAATCCCGGCCGACGCCCATGAAGGCTTCAAGGACGCCGCCGCCAAGCGCGTGCTGGTCGGCCTGCTGGTCGGTGAAGTGGCCCGCAAGAACGACCTGCGCCTGGACCCCAAGCGCCTGAACGAAACCATGCGTCTGATCGCCTCCACCTATGAAGAGCCGGAGCAGGTCATTGAGATGTACCGCAACGACCCCCAGCTGATGAGTGGGCTGCAGAATCGCGTGATGGAAGAGCAGGTGATCGACTGGATCGCCGAGCGCGCCCAGCACACCGAAGAGCAGCTGTCGTTCCAAGACGCGATCCGCCAGTAAGCGGCCCGTGTTTTACGCCCCGCGCCCCGGCGCGGGGTTGTTCCCCCCAAAATAGGTGCCTCACTAATGGACAACCGAACCACAGCCCTGAACATGGTTCCGATGGTGGTCGAACAGACCAGCCGCGGCGAGCGCGCCTATGACATCTATTCGCGCCTGTTGAAGGAGCGCCTGATCTTCCTCGTGGGCCCGATCGACGATCACATGGCCAACGTGGTGGTGGCGCAGCTGCTGTTCCTGGAAGCGGACAACCCGGAAAAGGACATCAGCATCTACATCAACTCGCCCGGTGGCGTAGTCACCGCCGGCATGGCGATCTACGACACCATGCAGTACATCAAGCCGGACGTGAGCACCATCTGCGTCGGCCAGGCCGCCTCCATGGGCGCGCTGCTGCTGGCATCGGGCGCCGCGGGCAAGCGTTATGCGCTGCCCAATTCGCGCGTCATGATCCACCAGCCGCTGGGTGGCTTCCAGGGCCAGGCCACGGACATCGACATCCACGCCCGCGAGATCCTGACCCTGCGTTCGCGTCTGAACGAGGTGCTGGCCAAGCACACCGGCCAGTCGCTGGAGACCATCGCGCGCGATACCGAGCGCGACAACTTCAAGAGCGCGGCCGATGCGGTGGCCTACGGTCTGGTCGACTCGGTGCTGGAACGTCGTCCGGAAGAGTCGATCACCCCGGCCTGATAGTGCCGCCAGGCCGGGAAACCGGCCTGTTTCCTCGGGGTCGGGCTGGACTGGCGTCCTCCCGGCCCTGTGCTATTCTCGAATCGAACCCCCGTTCAGCGGGTGGGGTAACTGGGTAAGCGAAGCATGAGCGAAGACCGCCAAGGTCGTTCCACGGACACCGGCAAGATCCTCTACTGCTCTTTCTGCGGAAAGAGCCAGCACGAGGTGCGCAAGCTGATTGCTGGGCCGAGCGTGTTCATCTGCGATGAATGCGTGGAGCTGTGCAACGACATCATCCGTGAAGAGCTCGAGGAAAAGGCGCAGTCGGCGCGCAGTTCGCTGCCCAAGCCGCGCGAGATCCTCGAGGTCCTGGACCAGTACGTGATTGGCCAGAACCGGGCCAAGCGCACGCTGGCCGTGGCCGTATACAACCACTACAAGCGCATCGAGAGCCGCCAGAAGAACGACGAAGTCGAACTGGCGAAGTCGAACATCCTGCTGGTCGGTCCGACCGGTTCGGGCAAGACGCTGCTGGCCGAGACCCTGGCCCGCCTGCTCAATGTGCCGTTCACCATGGCCGACGCCACCACGCTGACCGAGGCCGGTTACGTGGGCGAGGACGTGGAAAACATCATCCAGAAGCTGCTGCAGAAGTGCGACTACGACGTCGAGAAGGCGCAGCAGGGCATCGTCTACATCGATGAAATCGACAAGATCTCGCGTAAGAGTGAGAATCCGTCGATCACCCGTGACGTGTCCGGCGAAGGCGTGCAGCAGGCGCTGCTGAAGCTGATCGAAGGCACCGTGGCCAGCGTTCCGCCGCAGGGCGGCCGCAAGCATCCGCAGCAGGAATTCCTGCAGGTGGACACCAAGAACATCCTGTTCATCTGCGGCGGCGCGTTCGCCGGGCTGGACAAGGTGATCCAGGCGCGTTCCAACGATTCGGGCGGCATCGGTTTCGGCGCCAAGGTGAAGAGCTCCGAGCGCAAGCAGGAAGTGGGCAAGGTGCTGGCCGAAGTCGAGCCGGAAGACCTGATCAAGTTCGGCCTCATTCCCGAGTTCGTCGGCCGCCTGCCGGTCGTGGCAACCCTGGAAGAGCTGGACGAGGCCGCCCTGGTACGGATCCTGACCGAGCCGAAGAATGCCATCACCAAGCAGTTCAAGAAACTGTTCGAGATGGAGCACGTCGAGCTGGAGTTCCGCCCCGACGCGTTGGCGGCGATCGCCCGCAAGGCGCTCAAGCGCAAGACCGGCGCCCGTGGCCTGCGTACCATCGTCGAATCGGTCCTGCTGGACACCATGTACGACCTGCCTTCGGCAGAAAACGTCAGCAAGGTGGTGGTGGACGAATCGGTGATCGAGCACAAGTCCGAACCGTACCTGATCTACCAGACCCCGCCCGCCCCTGAACAGAAGGCGGCTGGTGCTGAATAATCAGTTCAAGCGTTTGAATTGATAGAAGTTTTTCAGAGCATCTTGCATCTGGACGCCGATGGCCCCATAACGGGGCCATCGGCTTTTTTGTATCCGGGTGAAGCTGCCCGGAGGCCATCCCCACTGCTCAACTGGAGCCCACATGGCCCGTTCCCCTACTGAGACTCTCGACCTGCCGGTACTGCCGCTGCGCGACGTGGTGGTGTTCCCGCACATGGTCATTCCGCTGTTCGTCGGCCGTGACAAGTCCATGCATGCCCTGGAGCAGGCCATGGAGGCGGACAAGCGCATCCTGCTGCTGGCGCAGAAGTCGGCCGAGACCGACGACCCGTCCGCCGCCGACCTCTACCAGGTGGGCACCCTGGCCCAGGTCCTGCAGCTGCTCAAACTGCCCGATGGCACCATCAAGGTGCTGGTCGAAGGCCTGTCGCGCGTCAACGTCACCCAGGTCACCGAGCGCGATGGCGCGCTGCACGGCGTGGGCGAGGAAATCGAGTCCGACGAATCGCGCGAACCGCGCGAGATCGAGGCGATCGCCCGTTCGCTGATGTCGCTGTTCGAACAGTACGTCAAGACCAACCGCAAGCTGCCGCCGGAGCTGCTGCAGACCCTGGCCGGCATCGACGAACCCGCCCGCCTGGCCGACACCATTGCCGCGCACATCAGCGTGCGCCTGGCCGACAAGCAGCGCCTGCTGGAGACCCTGCAGATCGGCGACCGCCTGGAGATGCTGGTCGGCCTGGTCGACGGCGAGATCGACGTGCAGCAGATGGAAAAGCGCATCCGCGGCCGCGTGAAGTCGCAGATGGAAAAGAGCCAGCGCGAGTACTACCTCAACGAACAGATGAAGGCCATCCAGAAGGAACTGGGCGACCTGGACGACGCGCCCGGCGAGCTGGAAGAGCTGGCGCGCAAGATCGCCGAAGCGGGCATGCCCAAGCCGGTGGAAGCCAAGGCCAAGGCCGAGCTGAACAAGCTCAAGCAGATGTCGCCGATGTCGGCCGAAGCGGCGGTGGTGCGCAACTACCTCGACTGGCTGCTGGGCGTGCCGTGGAAGAAGCGCACCAAGGTGCGCAAGGACCTCAAGGCCGCTCAGGACACCCTGGACGCCGATCATTTCGGTCTGGAAAAGGTCAAGGACCGCATCCTGGAATACCTGGCGGTGCAGTCGCGCGTGAAGCAGATGAAGGGCCCGATCCTGTGCCTGGTCGGGCCGCCGGGCGTGGGCAAGACCTCGCTGGGCCAGTCCATCGCCAAGGCCACCAACCGCAAGTTCGTGCGCATGAGCCTGGGCGGCGTGCGCGACGAGGCCGAGATCCGTGGCCATCGCCGCACCTACGTCGGCTCCATGCCGGGTCGCATCGTGCAGAACCTCAACAAGGTGGGCAGCAAGAACGCGCTGTTCGTGCTCGACGAGATCGACAAGATGTCGATGGACTTCCGCGGCGACCCGTCCTCGGCGCTGCTGGAAGTGCTCGACCCGGAGCAGAACAACGCGTTCAACGACCACTACCTGGAAGTGGACCTGGACCTGTCCGAAGTGATGTTCGTGGCGACCTCCAACTCGCTCAACATTCCCGGGCCGCTGCTGGACCGCATGGAAGTCATCCGCATCCCCGGTTACACCGAGGATGAGAAGCTCAACATCGCCATGCGCTACCTGGTGCCCAAGCAGATCAAGGCCAACGGCTTGAAGCCGGAAGAGCTGGAGATCGAGGCCGACGCCATCCAGGACATCGTGCGCTACTACACGCGCGAATCGGGCGTGCGCAACCTCGAGCGCGAAGTCGCCAAGATCTGCCGCAAGGTGGTCAAGGAGATCGCGCTGGCTGGTCCTGCCGCGCCGGCCAAGCCGGTCAAGGCGGGCAGGAAGACCGCGAAGAACAAGGCGCTGGTCGTGGTCAACGGCAAGAACCTCGACAAGTACCTGGGCGTGCGCCGGGTCGACTTCGGTCGTGCCGAGGAGCAGAACGAGATCGGCCTGGTCACCGGCCTGGCCTGGACCGAGGTCGGTGGCGACCTGCTGCAGATCGAATCAACCCTGGTGCCGGGCAAGGGCCAGCTGATCCTGACCGGCCAGCTCGGCAACGTGATGAAGGAATCCGCCTCGGCGGCCCTGTCGGTGGTGCGTTCGCGCGCCGAGCGGCTGGGCATCGACAACGAGTTCCTGCAGAAGCACGACGTGCACGTGCACGTGCCTGACGGTGCCACCCCGAAGGACGGCCCCAGCGCCGGCATCGCGATGGTGACCTCGCTGGTGTCCACGCTGACCAAGGTGCCGATCCGTGCCGAGGTGGCCATGACCGGCGAGATCACGCTGCGTGGCCGCGTCACCGCCATCGGTGGGCTGAAGGAGAAGCTGCTGGCGGCGCTGCGCGGTGGCATCACCACGGTGATCATCCCGGAAGAGAACCGCAAGGACCTGGCCGACATTCCGGCCAACGTGACGCGCGACCTGAAGATCGTGCCGGTGAAGTGGATCGAAGAGGTGCTGGACCTGGCCCTGGAGACCCCGCTGACCGCGCCGAAGCCCAAGAAGGATGGGCAGCGCGTCACAGTGCGGAGCAAGGGCAAGACAGCTTCCACGACGCGCGTCAAGCACTGACGCGCATTACAGAAATGCCCGAAACCCGCGTCGTTATTAGCTTTTCAGCTTGCGCGGGTAGGGGTGCGCTGGTATAAAAGCACCACTCGCGAGTCAGCACATGCTGATGAGGGCGAATCGAGAACTTCACTGGCATCCGGCCGCATTGTGGGTCGGGTGCTTCACTGTCGAACATGCGGAATCCCCGCCAAAGGAGCTGTACAGAATGAATAAGACCGAATTGATCGACGCCGTTGCCTCTGCCGCCGACCTGACCAAGACCGATGCAGCTCGCGCCGTCGACGCCGTTGTCGCCACCATCACCAAGGCCCTGAAGGGCGGCGACGCAGTGACGCTGGTGGGCTTCGGTACGTTCCAGGTTCGCGCGCGCGCTGCGCGCACCGGCCGTAACCCGAAGACCGGCGACACCATCAAGATCGAAGCGTCGAACAATCCGTCGTTCAAGGCTGGCAAAGCCCTGAAGGATGCCGTAAACTAAGCGGCTTGCTGGGGTGCTTAGCTCAGCGGTAGAGCGTCTCCTTTACACGGAGAGGGTCGGGGGTTCGAAACCCTCAGCACCCACCACAGCACCGCAGTAAACGTTTGAAATGTGGAGCGGTAGTTCAGCTGGTTAGAATGCTGGCCTGTCACGCCGGAGGTCGCGGGTTCGAGTCCCGTCCGCTCCGCCAGTTTCAACGAGGCCCCTGAGAGATCGGGGGCCTTGTTTTCTGCAACGATCCAGATCGTCGCGGAAGGCAGCAGAAGGTTTTAGTGCGGAGCGGTAGTTCAGCTGGTTAGAATGCTGGCCTGTCACGCCGGAGGTCGCGGGTTCGAGTCCCGTCCGCTCCGCCAGTTACAAAAAATCCTCGAAAAGCAGTAATTCGGGGTGGGTTTTCTGAATATCTTCGGATATAATGAGCGCCTGCAAAGTTTCAAGCGCGGAGCGGTAGTTCAGCTGGTTAGAATGCTGGCCTGTCACGCCGGAGGTCGCGGGTTCGAGTCCCGTCCGCTCCGCCAATTCTTGAAGGCCCCTGGCGAAAGCCGGGGGCTTTTCTTTTGTGCGCTTCGCGGGGGGAGGTTGGGGTGTAGCGCGAAGCACGCTACACTGCGGGATTCGCCAATCAGGCCTTGATTTCTCCCATGCTGCAGAAACTTCGCGACAAGACCTCGGGCTGGATCGTTACCGTGATCCTGGGGCTGCTGATGATTCCGTTCCTGTTCGTTATCGACTCCAGCTACCTGGGTGGCGTCGGTGCGCAGAACGTAGCCAAGGTGGCTGCGCCGCCGACCTGGTGGCGCTCGGCGCCGTCGTGGTGGCCGATGTCGTTCCTGTGGCAGCACCACGAGATCAGCGTCCAGGACTTCCGCACCCGCTTCGAGCAGGTGCGCCAGCAGACCCGCGAACAGCAGGGCGAAGATTTCGATCCGCGCGCGTTCGAAAGCACCGAGAACAAGTTGGCCGTCCTCGACAAGATGATCGACGACCAGGTCGTGCGCCTGGCGGGTGAACAGTCGGGCATCGTCATCAGTGACAGCACGGTGCGCGACACCATCGCCTCCATTCCCGCCTTCCTCGGCGCCGATGGCAAGTTCAGCCAGGACCAGTACCGCATGCGGCTGGCCACCGGCAACCCGCCGCGCACCCCGGCGCAGTTCGAAGCGGAAGTCCGCGAGGGCATGCAGCTGCAGGTCGTCCCCTCCGCGCTGTTGTCATCGGGTTTCATCACCCAGGCCGAAGCCGAGCGCCTGATGGCCCTGCTGTACGAGACCCGCGATGCGGAGCTGGCGGTACTGCCGCCCGTGCCGGCCGATACGGCCGAGGTCACCGACGCGCAGATCAAGCAGTGGTTCGATACCCACGCCAAGGATTTCCGCCAGCCGGAAACCGTTTCGCTGGAATACGTCGAGATCAACGCCGCGACCCTGCCGCCGGCCACCGCGGCCGATGAAGCCACGCTGCGCAAGCGCTTTGCCGATGAGAAAGCACGCTTCGCCACGCCGGAGACGCGCCTTGCCTCGCACATCCTGATCGCTGCCGACGGCAACGATCCGGCCGCGCTCAAGGCGGCCGAAGCCAAGGCCACGCGCATTGCCGCCGAAGCCAAGGCGCCGGGCGCCGACTTCGCCGCGTTGGCCAAGGCCAATTCGGATGACACCGGCTCCAAGAGCGCCGGTGGCGATCTGGGCTGGGTCGAACGCGGCGCGATGGTGAAGCCGTTCGAAGACGCGCTGTTCGCCATGAAGACGGGCGAGATCAGTGGCCCGGTCAAGACCGAGTTCGGCTTCCACGTGCTGCAGCTGCGCGAGCAGAAGGGGGGGCAGGAGCGTTCGTTCGAAGACGTGCGTGACCAGCTCGCGGCCGAACAGCTCAAGGCCGACAGCGAAAACGCCTTCAGTGACCTCAGCGGTCGCCTGGTCGACCAGGTCTACAAGAACCCGACCTCGCTGGAAGGCCCCGCGGCCGCGTTGAAGCTGCCGGTGCAGACCGTTGGCCCGTTCACCCGCGCCACCGCCAGTGGCATTGCCGCCAACCCGGCGGTGCTGCGCGCCGCGTTCTCCGACGTCCTGGTCCAGGACGGCACGGTCAGCGATCCGATCACGATTGCGCCGAACCACAACGTGATGATCCGCGTCACCGACCACAGCCCCGAGCAGGCGCTGCCGTTGGAGAAGGCGCGTGACCAGGTGATTGCCGCCATCCGTGCCGACCGCACCCGCCAGGCTTCGGCCAAGGCCGCCGACGCAGTGCTGGCCAAGCTCAACGCCGGCCAGACCCTGCAGGCGCTGGCCGCCAGCGAGAACCTCCAGGTGCAGGCGATGCCGGGTCTGCAGCGCGGGCAGCCCGTGCCCACGCCGGAGATCAACCGCGCGTTGTTCGCCGCCCAGGCGCCGACCGAAGGCAAGCCGAGCTATGGCAAGGTGGACCTTCAGGGCCGTTACGTGGTGTACGCCGTGACCAAGGTGACCCCGCCTGACCAGAGCAAGTTCACCGAAGAGCAGAAGCAGCAGGTCATCCAGGGTGTCGGCCAGATGCATGGCGACGAGGATGCCAAGGCGCTGACCAAGGCGCTGCGCAAGCGTTACAAGGTGCAAATCGAGGAGGGCAATCTTTAATCGTTCCGATTAAAGATTTCCTCGATTTGCCCGCGCATTCCTCCTAATCCCCGCGCCTTCGGCGCGCCCCCTTTAACAGAAAGGGGGCTCTCCACCAGAGTTGATACGAGAGGCCCGGCATTGCCGGGCCTTTTGGTAGGGTCGCATCCCTATCGACGACGTGCATGGATGCACAAGTGGTGCGGCCGCAGGACGCGGAAGAGCACCACTGCAGGGGAGCTGACAACGTCCGGTTGTGGCATGACCTTCGACGAAATGGCTCTTCTGATGCCGGCACCCGCTACTGCAGAACCAACAAGGCCCGGCATTGCCGGGCCTTGTCGTGTGCGGCGTCGCCGGTAACGGCGTGCCTCAATCTTCTACGCGCAATACCGCGCCTGGCTTCAGGACGCTGCTGCCGCTCAGGTTGTTCAGGGAGAGCAGGGCCTTCAGCGGCATTCCATAGCGCTTGGCGATCGTCCAGGCGGACTCGCCGTCGCGCACGGTGTGGCGGCGCGCACGTGGACGGTCTGCGCTGGCTACCGCGCGGCTGGCCGCCTGGGGGGCCGTGCGCGGGCTGGCGGTGTCGGCCGGCGGGACGTCGGCCTGGGCCACCAGGGCCGTGGTGTCCACCGGCGCATGGGTGGCCGGGGCCAGCAGGGTGACCTGGCCGCTGGGGCGGCCCTTGCCGCTGGCCAGCGCCGGGTTGAGCCGGGCGATGCGCGCCGGGTCCAGCGATCGCTGTGCGGCCCACTGCTGCACGCTGGTGCCGGCGGGCAGGGTGTGGCTCTTGAGCACCGGTACGGTGCGGTCCAGCGAGGCCATCACGCCCGGCGAGGTTTCGGCGTCTTCCAGCACGCACGCCAGGGCATGCAGCTTCTCAACATAGGCATAGGTGATCGGCGACAGCCCCGGCAGCTCGGCCGGGCGCGCGTTCGTGGCATTCATGCCGGCCTTGCGCAGCGACTGCAGCACCCGATACTCGCCGGCGTTGTAGGCCATGGTGGCCAGGCGCCAGTCGCCGCCGAACATGCCGTGCAGGGTCTTGAGGTAGCGCACGGCGGCCTGGGTGGAGTCCACCGCCGACAAGCGGCCGTCGTAGCCGTTGGTCATCTGCACCCGGTGGTTCTTGGCGGTGGTGGCAATGAACTGCCACAGCCCGGCCGGGCCGCTGCCATTGCGGGCATTGGGCCGGTAGCCGCTTTCCACGAACGGGATCAGCGCGAATTCGGTGGGCAGGTTGGCGGCGCGCAGCTCTTCGACCACATAGCCGAACAGCACCAGCGCGTCATCGTCCTGGTTGGCCAGCCGCGACGGCGCATGTGCGAACTGCTTCTGCCAGCGCGGGCTGGTGGCCTCTGCATTGCAGGTGGGCTCGGCCAGGCCATCGCGGAAGCTGGCGAAGATCTCCTGGCCGTTGCGCACCGAGGCGGGCGGCAGCGCGGCGGGGTCCAGCGGCAGCTGCGACAGCCCGGCCACGTTCTGCGACATGCCTGCCGCCAGCGATTGGGCGCCCGCATTGCCGGCCATGGCGATCGCCAGGCCCAGCGCGAGCGGCAGCCATCGCCGACTCATGTTCGGAATCCGTCTTTCCAGCCCCGCAGACCTGCAAGGACATCGACTTCATCGGTGACGGGGCGACCCAGGTGTGCGCTGACCGCAGCACGGATCTCGGGGGTATGGGTTCGCAGGAACGGATTGCATTCCAGCTCGCTGGCCAGTGACACGGGCAGCGTGGGGCGTTCATCGCGGCGCATGGCCAGGGCCTCCTCTTGGCGTCGCGCGAGCGCGGCGTTGGCGGGGTCGACATGCCGCGCGAAGACGGCATTTGACACGGTGTACTCATGGCCACAGCACAACAGCAGGTGCGGTGGCAGGGACGCCAGTTTCTGCAGGGAAGCCAGAAGCTGGGGTGGCGTACCTTCGAACATGCGTCCACAGCCCAGGCTGAACAGCGAATCTCCGCTGAATACATGTTCAGCGGTGTGAAACGCGACGTGCGACCGGGTGTGTCCGGGCACGGATACTACGTCGATCTCCAGCCCCAATGCCTGAACCTGTTCACCTTCGCCGATCCGGCGGGTGGCGTGGGGAATGCGCGGATCGGCCGGCGCCACCACCTCCAGCCCCGGATACCGGGCCTGCAGCGCCGCTACGCCCCCGATGTGGTCGTCGTGGTGGTGGGTGAGCAGAATCGTGTGGGGAGCCCAGTTCTGCTGCGCTGCGGCGGCCAGAACGGGCGCGGCGTCACCGGGGTCGACCACAATGGCATGGCCGTCGCTGTCGACCAGCGCCCAGATGTAGTTGTCCGCAAATGCGGGTAGGGCAGTCAGTCGCATAGAATTGGACCATGCCCGCCGCGCCCAGCCCCCGTCAAGCGTCAGTCGCATCCTGGTTTGATACTGAACCGGCACGCATCCTGTGCGAGCTGGAGCGGCAGCGCCTGGGCCCGTTGCTGGCCGCGCACCCGCTCACCCCCTGGCTGTGGATCGCGCCGACCCCCGCCTGGGTGGACGCGGTGGCGCTGCCGGGGCAGGGACTGCGGCTGTACCGCCGCCCGGGCGGGTATGCCGGCGACGCCCACTGCGCGCTGCCCCTGCCGTTGCCCAGCGAGAGCCTCAACGCGATCGTGCTGCAGCATGTCACCGCCCGCGACGCCGAGCAGCTCATTGCCGAATGCGCGCGCGTGCTGATGCCTGGCGGCCGCCTGTGGCTGTCCACGCTCAACCCGTTCAGCCCGTTCCGCCGCCAATGGCGCCGGCATGGGCTGGTGGTACGCACGCCGCAGCGGCTGCGCCACACCCTGGAGCAGTCCGGCCTGGCCTGTTCGGAGCTGGCGTGGCTGGGGCCCATGTGGCATGACCGCGACCCGGAGCGCAGCAGCCTGGCTCCGCTGCGGGCCGCCTGCCTGTTTACTGCCGAAAAACGCACCCTGGCCCTGCCGGGCCCCACGCCACTGCCGGTACGCCGTTGGCACGGCACCGTGGCGACCTGATCTGGAGTTGTATTGAAAACCATTGAAATCCACACCGACGGTTCCTGCCTCGGCAATCCCGGCCCCGGCGGCTGGGCGGCGTTGATGCGCTACAAGGGGCACGAGCGGGAGCTCAGTGGCGGTGAGGCGCATACCACCAACAACCGCATGGAGCTGATGGCGGCCATTTCCGGTCTGGAAGCGCTGACCGAGCCGTGTGAGATCGTGCTGTATACCGATTCCCAGTACGTGCGCCAGGGCCTGACCCAGTGGCTGCCGGGCTGGATCCGGAAGAACTGGAAGACCGCCGGCGGCGACCCGGTGAAGAACCGCGACCTGTGGGAGCGGCTGCAGGCGGCCACCCTCAAGCACACCATCGACTGGCGCTGGGTAAAGGGCCATTCGGGCGATCCGGACAACGAACGGGTGGACACGCTGGCCCGCGACGCCGCGATCCGTATCCGTTCCGCCGGCCCGGTACACTGAGCCCATGCGTCAGATCATCCTTGATACCGAAACCACCGGCCTGGAATGGCGGAAGGGCAACCGCATCGTCGAAATCGGCTGCGTGGAGCTGCTCGAACGCCGCCCGAGCGGCAACAACTTCCACCAGTACCTCAAGCCCGATTGCGAGTTCGAACAGGGCGCGCAGGAAGTCACCGGCCTGACCCTGGAGTTCCTGGCCGACAAGCCCGGCTTCGCTGAGGTCGCCGAGGAGTTCCTTGCGTACATCGACGGCGCCGAGCTGATCATCCACAACGCCGCATTCGATCTGGGCTTCCTGGACTACGAGCTGTCGTTGCTGGGCGACCAGTACGGCAAGATCACCGACCGCTGCACCGTGATCGATACGCTGAAGATGGCGCGCGAACGCTATCCCGGTCAGCGCAATTCACTGGACGCACTGTGCAAGCGGTTGGGCGTGGACAACGCGCACCGGCAGCTCCACGGCGGCCTGCTCGACGCCCAGATCCTGGGCGATGTGTACATCGCGCTGACCTCCGGGCAGGAGGAGATCGGGTTCGGCTCGGCCGACGACGCCCGCCCCGGTACCGCCCATGCGCAGGCGTTCGACACCTCCCGCCTGCTGCCACGCCCGCGCGTCGTAGCGACCGCCTCGGAGCTGGAGGCGCATGAGGCGCGCCTGGCCAAGCTGCGCAAGAAGGCCGGGCACGCCATCTGGGATGGCCCGAAGGTGGAAGAATCGGCGGCATAACGCCGCCGATTCGGTAGCGCCGGCCGTTGGCCGGCCCTCGCAATCCTTCTAATGGCAACGCACCAGAATGACGGTGATATTGTCCGAGCCGCCGCCGTCGAGGGCTGCGGCGACGAGGGTGTCCACGCATTCCTGCGCGCTGGCGTCGTCGTAGGCCAGGGTGCGGGCAATGCCGGCGTCTTCGACCTCTTCGGTCAGTCCGTCGCTGCACAGCAACAGCTGCATGCCCGGGCGCAGCTCGCCCGTGGTGGTCGCCACGTTCAGATGCGCCGGGTCGGTCACCCCCAGGGCTTGGGTGACCACGTTGCGGTGCGGGTGCGCGCGGGCCTGTTCGGCGGTCAGGTTGCCCTGCGCCACCATTTCCTGCACCACGCTATGGTCCTGGCTCAGCTGGGCAAGCCTGCCGTCGCGCCACAGGTAGGCACGGCTATCGCCGACCCAGGCCACTTCATAGCGGTTGCCCTGCACCCGCGCGGCCACCACCGTGGTGCCCATCGGCAGGCTGTCGTTGCGGCGGCGCGAGGTGCGGATGATTTCCTCGTCGGCCACCCGGATCGCGTGGGCCAGCGAGGCGCCCTGGCGGATCTCGCGCACGATGGTCTCGCGCGCCAGCGCGCTGGCCACTTCGCCACAGGCATGGCCGCCCATGCCGTCCGCCACCAGCCACAGCGCAAGCTCGCCGTCCCCGTAGTAGGTGTCCTCATTGAGGTCACGGCGCAGGCCAGGGTGGGTGAGGTGTCCGAATTCGATCATGGCGGGCGCGGGCCGGGAGTGTATTGCTGAGGGATAACGGCATGATCGCGGCCCTGCGGACATCCGGCAAGGCATCCATACAGAAGAAATTCATCGGATGTCGTCCAATGGCTTGCCGTCTGCGTCTCCTGACCGTATTATTCGCTCCCCGGTTCGCCGGGGACCATCTGGAGAGGTGGCAGAGCGGTTGAATGTACCTGACTCGAAATCAGGCAGGCGTTTATAGCGCCTCGGGGGTTCGAATCCCCCCCTCTCCGCCAGATACGCGAAAAGGCCACCCAATGGGTGGCCTTTTTGCGTGTCTGGCGGAGAGGGGGGATTGCAACGGCGCTTTGCGCCGTTGCCCCGCGTTGCTTCCTCTCCCCGCCCCTTCGGGGCAGCCCCTCAACAGAGGGGCTTCTTCCTCCGTTGGGTTGTGCGAACGATGATGGGGCTGACGCTGCGCTGCGCTGCGTTCGCTAAACTGGTCCCCATTCAAGACGGAATGCCCCCCCCATGACCGCAGAAATCCTCGTTCCCGTGTCCTTCGGCGAACTGCTGGACAAGATCTCCATCCTGCAGATCAAGTCCGAGCGCATCAGCGACGCGGCCAAGCTGGCCAACATCCACGCCGAGCTGAGCGCGCTGGAGAAGACCTGGATGGCGCATCCGGCCGGGGTCAAGGACATCGCCAAGCTGCGCGCCGAGCTCAAGGACATCAACGAACAGCTCTGGGACATCGAAGACAACATCCGCCTGCAGGACAAGGCCAATGCCTTCGATGAGGACTTCATCGCCCTGGCCCGCAGCGTCTATCAGAAGAACGACCAGCGCGCCCGCATCAAGAAGGACATCAACCTGGCGCTGGGGTCTGTGTACGTTGAAGAGAAGTCGTACAAGGATTACGCCGGTCGCGGCTGATCGGCCACATACCGTTCGAAGGCGGCAACGCCGTCTTCCACGGTGATCAGCTGCATCACGTCGTCGAACTCGATCTTGGCGCCCCACTTGAGTTCGCTGGCCGGCTTGCCCAGGAACTTCCGCGCCGCATCGTCATAGCGGTCCACGCAGTAGCGACGGTCCGAGTAAGGGCCGCTGCGGTGCGGGTTGCTCGCCGCATGCAGGCCCAGCACCTTGGCGCCCATCGCGTTGGCGATGTGCATCGGGCCCGAATCGGGCGTCATCACCAGCGCCGCACGGGCCAGCAGGGACGGCAGCTGCTTGAGCGTGTCCTTGCCCACCAGGTCCAGCGCCGGCACCTCCAACTGCGCCTGGATCGCATCGGCCATGCCGCGCTCCAGCTCGCTGCGGCCCCCGCACAGCACCACCCGCCAGCCGCGCGAGACGGCATGGTTGGCCACCGCCGCATAGCGGTCGGCATACCAGTTGCGGCGCACGTGGCTGGAGCAGGGGGAGATCATCAGCACCGGGCGGCCATCGTCCTGCCACTGCGCCTGCGCCCATTCCACAGCCGCCGGCGGCACCGCCAGGTCCCAGCTCACCTCGGTCTGTGCAATGCCCAGCGGCTCGCCGAAGCTGCCGATCGCATCCAGCACATGGATGCCGGGGCGGTCGGGGATGCGCTCGTTGATAAAGAGGCCATGCAGGTCCTTCGAGCGGGCCTTGTCATAGCCGATGCGGCGCTGCGCGGGCACGAACGCCGACAGCACGTTCGCGCGGAACGCCACCTGCATCTGCAGCAGGGCCTCGAAACGACCCGGCGGCAATTCGGCGCGCAGCGCACGCATGCCCGCCAGCCCGGTCTTCTTGTCGTAGGCATGGAACACCACGCCCGGCAGGCCATCGAGCAGCTTGTGCCCGGCCTTGTCGATGATCCAGTGCAGTTCGGTACCCGGGCGTGCCCGCTGCAGGGTGCGCACCAGGGGCACCACATGGGTCACGTCGCCCAGCGCCGACAAACGCAAAAGACACAAGGAAGAGGACGTTGGTGCCATGGTGTTGTTAGACTCGAAGGAATGGTCGCATTTGACGCCACTGAAGCGCTGACGCCCTGCCGCGATGGACGCGGTATAGGCGCCATTCTGTTCGACCGCGAACGGCTGCGGCAAGCCGAGATGAGCCTGTTCTCGCCTGCCCACTGGGGCGACAGGGCCCGGCCGGTCGGCGATGGCGGCCGCGGCGGCGCCTGGTTCGTCGACGCCCCGTTCGGCCAATGCGTGCTGCGCCAGTACCTGCGCGGTGGCATGGCGGCCAGGTTCAGCCATGACCAGTACCTGTGGCGCGGCGCCAATCGCACGCGCAGCTTCGCCGAATTCCGCCTCATGCGCGCCCTGCGCGCGCTGAAGCTGCCGGTGCCGCAGCCGATCGCCGCGTTCTACATGCGCGACGGCCTGCGCTATCGCACCGCGATCCTGATGGAGCGCCTGGAAGGCGTGCGCTCGCTGGCCGACCGCGCGCTGGTGGCCGGGCGGGGCGCTCCCTGGGAAGAGACCGGCCGGCTCATCGCGCGTTTCCATCGCGCAGGCCTGGACCATGCCGACCTCAATGCCCACAACATCCTGTTCGACCCCAACGGGCATGGCTGGCTGATCGATTTCGACCGCGGTGTGCAGCGCATTCCGGCCACCGCCTGGCGCGAGCGCAACCTCAAGCGCCTGCACCGTTCGCTGGTCAAGCTGCGTGGCGAGCGCAGCCATGACGAGGTGGAGAAGGATTTCGCGCGCCTGCGCCGGGCCTATGACCTGGCCTGGAACCGGGGCTACTAATGGACTGGGCGCTGCGCTTCATGGGGGTCGGCAATGCGTCGGCCGTGCAGTTGGGCTCGCCGATGGCGGTGATCGAGCGCGGCGGCCAGCCGTGGCTGACCATCGACTGCGGCGGCGAAGGCCTCACTGCCTATCTGGCCCAATACGGCCGCGCGCCGGACGCCGTGTTCGTCACCCATGTGCACCTGGATCACGTGGCCGGCTTCGAGCGGCTGTTCGTGGATGCCTATTTTTCTCCCGAGCGGCGCGGGCGCATTCGCCTGTACGTGCCGGCCACCGTGGTGCCGCTGCTGCACAGGCGCGTCGCCGACTACCCGAACGTGCTGGCCGAGGGCGGGGCGAACTTCTGGGACGCCTTCCAGCTGATCGTCGTGGGCGAGGCCTTCTGGCACGACGGTGTGCGCCTGGAGGTCTTTCCGGTGCGCCACCACTGGCCGGAAACCGCGTACGGCCTGCGCCTGCAGGGCGCGCTGGTGTGGAGCGGCGACACCCGGCCGGTGCCGGAAATGCTGGCGCGTTATGCGGCCGACAACGAACTGATCGCGCACGACTGCGGCCTGCACGGCAATCCGTCGCACACCGGCGTGGAGGATCTTGAGCGTGAGTACAGCGCGGAACTGCAGGCGCGGATGATGCTCTACCACTACGCCAGCGAAGCAGACGGCGAAGCGCTGCGCCAGCGCGGCCACCGCGTGGCGATGCCGGGCGAGCGTGTCGTCCTGTCGGCCCCGACGGCCCCAAAGGTAACCCCCCCGTAGAGCCACCCCATGGGTGGCTGCGCGGCATAGGCGGGTGTCCGCGCGGCAGGGTAGAGCCGTCTGTTAGACGGCTGCAATTGGACCGCCCAAAAAGGTGGCGGCCCCGCCGGCTGACCTCGGCGCCCGCGTCGATCGATACCGTTGCTGCCTTCCGGCCCTGGCGGGATTTTCGACCTAGCGTCGCGAGGGGCCGACGGGGCCACCATAGAGACTGGATGCAGGCAGGAACGGGTCCCGCAGTGCAGCCACGCATTCTATCCCAAGCGCACCGCGCAGCGCCAGCCAAAGCGATCATCGTAGCGACACGCCATGCGTGTCCCACGTACACCTGAATCCCCCGTATCCCCAAGCGCCGCAGCTCACGCGCCCCGAACGCCCAGTCGCTAGAATTCCCCCACATCTGGAGGAACGGCCTCCCCCGCATCGGGCATCAATGACCAGGACGACCTGGCCCCATCAAAGGAGGCCGTATGGCCTGGATCTATCTGTTGGCAGCCGGTGTACTCGAAATCGTCTGGGCGTTCGCCATGAAGCAGTCCGACGGGTTCAGCAAGCTCACCCCCTCGCTCATCACCTTGGTCGGCATGATCGGCAGCTTCTGGCTGCTCGCCCTGGCGATGCGCAGCCTGCCGTTGGGCACGGCGTATACGATCTGGACCGGCATCGGCGCGGTCGGCGCGTTCATCATCGGCATCGTGTTCCTTGGCGAGCAGGTCAACGCGATGCGCATCGCGGCGGCGGTGCTGATCGTGAGTGGACTGGTGTTGATGAAGGTGTCGAGCGCGTAGGACACGCCATGCGTGTCTCCGCGGTGCCGGGCGGAGAGCAGCCACGCATGGCGTGGCTCTACCGCAGACGGAAGCCGCGTCGGCGCCTGGGCGTATGTTCTGCGATAGGCCGACGATGTTCCGCCACCCGATTGGCATCGCACAGATCGAATGGCCTGCCGGCCTGCTTCCCTGCAGCATCGGATCTTTACGACCCAGGGAAGGGCGATGCCGCTCTACCAAAATGCGCCCAGGCTCATTCCACTACGACAGCCGTGTTCGCAAGGATGGTTACATGCCGTGCGATCTGGTGCGCCAGTTGGAAGCCGCCCTCGCCAGTACATCCACCATCGAGACCCACAGACATATGACCGCCGTGGTCAGCGCGATTGACCGCGATGATGGTTATGGCAACAAGGTCCTCGACAGGGCGATTCTTGAGCTGCAAGCCCGCAAGCCAAGGGCGGAGGTGTACTCGGTTATCCCCAAGGGGGACTTGATCCGGCCCAAAAAGCAACAAAGCCCCTGATCGGGGCTTTGTTCACTGCGCATCTCCCCGGATAACAGGAACGGCCGGCGGCAGATGCAGTGCAATCAATCCCCGGATAACAGAAACGGCCGGCGGCATTGATTGCGTGGTCATGCTAGCCCCTCGTTGGGCCTCCTGCAATATGTGGAATTGCAATGCCGGTCGCGGTTTACGGTGGAACCGCGAGGCGGGTGGGTAGCTGTTCATTTGTGGGAGTGGGGTGGGGCAGCCACGCATGGCGTGGCTCTACCCAACAGGGTCGCCCTTCGGGCGGCGTTGTTTTTCCGGCGGGTTGGTCGGATGTGGCGCCATGGTGGCCGATTCATTGCCGGGGATTGCTGGGCCCATCCATGGGCCCAGCCCTTCCGCGCATGCGCGGAAGGGCCAGACGTTCGTCTGTCCGGATTCGCTCCGGGCTAATCCGTCGAACCCCCGTCCGGTGCTTCTCGTCCCCCTCTCTCCGCCAGACAAACGCAAAAAGGCCGCCCGAAGGC
>NZ_JBLZQD010000018.1:0-23724 GCF_049199305.1 Stenotrophomonas sp. PD6
GCGTGCCTGTGCCTCGAAAGCAGGGCGCCTACCCCCATGAACGCTCCGCCCCCGCTGCCCCGGGGGCGCTGCCCGGCCCACACGGCAAGACCGGGGTTGGGCTCCTGCCCAACCCGTCGGGCGCATGCGCCCGACCCATGCGGCTCATGCCCCCTCAAACCCACCCCCGCCGCCCCCTCGACGGAAGGTCGGTGGCCACGGAAAAGGCGGTCATGGCGGCCGCAGGCCGCCCCGATAGAGGGTCAGGGGAGGATGCAAAAAGCAGACACGCATGGCGTGTCCCTACGCGGCAGCCGCGCCGGCTTTTGATCTTCCGTGGCCACCAGCACATTGTCGAAGGGTTGGCGGGGGCGGGGGTACGGGGGCATGAGCCGCATGGATGCGGCGACTGAGCCTACAGGGAGGTATTTACGGCGTCCCCCGTACCCCCGCCCCCGCCAGCCCAGCTCAGGCCATGCGCAGGTCACCGGCTGTTCGCCCAAATGCGTGAAGCGGCCGGGCAGAGCCCGGCGCCACCGCAACGCGTGCAATCCAGGTGCCCGCAGGCGAGAGCGGCAGGCAAAAAAAATCCCGCCGAAGCGGGATTTTTCAGCAGCAATCAAACTTCCAGCGAAGCCAGATCGCCCTTCTTCTCCAGCCATTGCTTGCGGTCGCCCGCGCGCTTCTTGGCCAGCAGCATGTCCATCAGCGCGCTGGTCTGCTCGCCGTCGTCCACCGTCAACTGCACCAGGCGGCGCGTGTCCGGGTGGATCGTCGACTCGCGCAGCTGGTTCGGGTTCATCTCACCCAGACCCTTGAAGCGGGTCACATTGACCTGGCCCTTGATCTTCTCGCGCTCGATCTTGTCCAGCAGCGAGCGCTTCTCTTCCTCGTCCAGCGCGTAGAACACCTGCTTGCCCACGTCCACGCGGAACAGCGGCGGCATCGCCACGAACACGTGGCCGGCATCCACCAGCGACGGGAAATGCTTCAGGAACAGCGCCGTCAGCAGCGTTGCGATGTGCAGCCCGTCCGAGTCCGCGTCGGCCAGGATCACCACCTTGCCGTAGCGCAGCCCGCTGATGTCTTCCTTGCCGGGGTCGCAGCCGATCGCGATCGCCAGATTGTGGACTTCCTCCGACGCCAGCACGCTGCCCGACGACACTTCCCACGTGTTCAGGATCTTGCCGCGCAGCGGCATGATCGCCTGGAAGTCCTTGTCGCGCGCCTGCTTCGCACTGCCGCCGGCCGAGTCGCCTTCCACCAGGAACAGCTCCGTGCGCGACAGATCCTGGCTGATGCAGTCGGCCAGCTTGCCGGGTAGCGCAGGGCCCTGCGTCACCTTCTTGCGCACCACCAGCTTTTCCGTCTTCAGGCGGGCACTGGCGCGCTCGATCGCCAACTGCGCGATCTGCTCGCCCAACGCCACGTTCTGGTTCAGAAGCAGGCTGAATGCGTCATGCGCGGCGCCCTCCACGAAGCCCGCGGCCTGGCGCGACGACAGCCGCTCCTTGGTCTGGCCACTGAACTGCGGGTCGGTCATCTTCAGCGACAACACGAACGAGACCCGGTCCCACACGTCTTCCGGCGCCAGCTTCACCCCGCGCGGCAGCAGATTGCGGAAATCGCAGAACTCGCGCAGCGCCTCCGTCAGACCCGTGCGCAGCCCGTTGGCGTGCGTGCCGTGCTGGGCCGTGGGAATCAGGTTGACGTAGCTTTCCTGGACCAGTTCGCCTTCCGGCAGCCAGGCCACCGCCCAGTCCACCACCTCCGTGTCCTTCTTCAGCTGGCCCACGAACAGCTCGGCCGGCAGCATCTCGCGTTCGCCCAGCTCGGCCTTCAGGTAGTCGCTCAGCCCGTCCTCGAAGTACCAGGTGTCCTGCTCGTCGGTGGCCTCGTCGCGCAGCTTCACCGTCAGGCCGGGGCACAGCACCGCCTTCGCGCGCAGCAGGTGGCGCAGCGCCCGCAGGTTGTACTTGGGCGTGTCGAAGTACTTCGGGTCCGCCCAGAAGCGCACCCGCGTACCGGTGTTCTTCTTGCCGACGCTGCCAACCACTTCCAGCGGCGTCGCGCGGTCGCCGTTGCGGAACGTGATGCGGTGTTCGCTGCCGTCGCGCTTGATGTGCACCTCCACCAGCGTGGACAGCGCATTGACCACACTGACGCCCACGCCGTGCAGGCCGCCGGAGAACGTGTAGTTCTTGTTGTTGAATTTGCCGCCGGCATGCAGGCGGGTCAGGATCAGCTCCACGCCCGGGATCTTTTCCTCGGGGTGGATGTCCACCGGCATGCCGCGGCCGTCATCGCTGACCTCGCAGCTGCCGTCCTTGTACAGCGTGACCTCGACCGTCCGGGCGTGGCCGGCGAGGGCCTCGTCCACGGCGTTGTCGATCACTTCCTGCGCCAGGTGGTTCGGGCGCGCGGTGTCGGTATACATGCCCGGGCGGCGCTTGACCGGGTCAAGGCCGGACAGGACTTCAATATCGGCGGCGTTATAGCGGGTGTTCATCGGTCTTCAAGAAGCGCAAAGCGACGGCGAAGTTTGCGGTCTGGCCGGTTTTTTTGCACGCCACACGTTCAGGGGCCGGCCGACCAGCCCGCGATAGACTAGGCGTGATGGGAAAACCGGACCCCGGAACCTCATCACCAGCCAACGCGAGGAGACCCCATGAAGAAGTTGCTGACCATCATTGCCATTGCCGCCGCCGTCGTGGCCGTGCCGCTGGCTATGGCCCAGAACGCCGGACAGGGCCAGTCCACCGCGCAGCAGGGCGACCAGGCCGAGGCCAAGGCCCAGTCCGAGGCCGACGCCAAGGCCAAGCGCCGCGCGGCTGCCAACGCCGAAATGAAGGCCAAGGGCCAGCAGACGCCGCAGCAGGAAGAGGAAGAAGAGGCGAAAAAGAAGCGCTGAGTCTGCTTCGCAGCCCCTTCGACGCCCCGGCATGTCCGGGGCGTCTTCGTTCGTGCCCCTTGGGCTTGGGCCGCTCAATCTGTAAACTATGGCTTTCCGGGAGCAGTGCGTGTCATCCATCAGCGAATGGACTGGTCTGGTCGTGCGCGACCGCCAGCAGGGTAGGCAGGAGGTGACGGTCCCATCGGCGACCGGCGCGGCCACCCCGACCTCGCAGACCGGTCCGACCTGCGCCCCCTCCCTGATCCTTGCCCCGGCGCGTGAACGTCCCGCTGCCGCCGCCCGGATCGTCCCCGATTTCCCCTTCACGTCGTCCGTCGCCCCCCGCGCCGGCGCCGTTTCCCCCTTCCTGACAGGACACCTCCAGCCATGACTCCCTTGATCTTCGTAACCGGCGGCGTGGTTTCCTCGCTCGGCAAAGGCATTGCCGCCGCGTCACTTGCGTCCATTCTCGAAGCCCGTGGCCTGACCGTCACGATGATGAAGCTCGACCCGTACATCAACGTCGACCCGGGCACCATGAGCCCGTTCCAGCACGGCGAGGTGTATGTCACCGACGACGGCGCCGAGACCGACCTCGACCTGGGCCATTACGAGCGCTTCGTGCGCACCCGCCTGAGCCGCAAGAATTCGGTCACCACCGGCCGCATCTACGAGAACGTCATCCGCAAGGAGCGCCGCGGCGACTACCTAGGCGCCACCGTGCAGGTCATTCCGCACATCACCGACGAGATCCGCCGCTGCATGGATGAAGCCACCGAAGGCTTCGACGTGGCGCTGGTGGAAATCGGCGGCACCGTGGGCGACATCGAATCGCTGCCGTTCCTGGAGGCCATCCGCCAGGTGCGCACCGAGCGTGGCCCGGAAAAGGCGCTGTTCATGCACCTCACCCTGGTGCCGTACATCGCCGCCGCCGGTGAGCTCAAGACCAAGCCCACCCAGCACTCGGTGAAGGAGCTGCGCTCGATCGGCATCCAGCCGGACGTGCTGCTGTGCCGCTCCGAACAGCCGGTGCCGGAATCCGAGCGCCGCAAGATCGCCCAGTTCACCAACGTCTCCGAGCGCGCGGTCATCAGCGTGCCCGACGTCGACGTGCTGTACCGCATCCCGATGGGCCTGCATGAGCAGGGCCTGGACGAGATCGTCATCAACCAGCTCAAGCTGGGCGACAAGGCCGGTCCGGCCGACCTGCACGAGTGGGAAGCGGCGGTGGATGCCACCCTGCACCCGTTGGACGAGGTCACCATCGCCGTGGTCGGCAAGTACGTCGACCACCAGGACGCCTACAAGTCCGTGGGCGAGGCGCTCAAGCACGGCGGCCTGCGCCAGCGCACCAAGGTCAACCTGAAGTGGCTCGAGGCGCAGGACCTGGAGGGCACCGACATGGCCGCGCTGAAGGACGTCGACGGCATCCTGGTACCGGGCGGCTTCGGCGACCGCGGCTTCGAAGGCAAGGTGCTGACCTCGCAGTTCGCCCGTGAGCAGCAGCTGCCGTACTTCGGCATCTGCTACGGCATGCAGGCCGCCGTGGTCGACTTCGCCCGCAACGTGGTGGGCCTGGACGGTGCCAACAGCACCGAGAACGACCGCCAGTCGCCGAACCCGGTGATCGGTCTGATCACCGAATGGCGCACCGCCACCGGCGATCTGGAGAAGCGCGACGACAAGAGCGACCTGGGCGGCACCATGCGCCTGGGCCTGCAGGAGCAGCGCCTGAAGCCGGGCACGCTGGCCCGCGAGCTGTACGGCAAGGACGTGGTGTCCGAGCGTCACCGCCACCGCTATGAGTTCAACAACCGCTACCGCACCCAGCTGGAAGACGCCGGCCTGGTCATCGCCGGCAAGTCGATGGACGACACCCTGGTGGAAGTGATCGAACTGCCGCGCGACCAGCACCCGTGGTTCCTGGCCTGCCAGGCGCACCCGGAATTCCTGTCCACCCCGCGCGAAGGCCACCCGCTGTTCATCGGCTTCATCCGTGCCGCGCGCGAGCGCAAGGCCGGTGGTGCCCCGCTGCAGGAAGCGCTGGCCTGATCGCGCTGCCTGCCGGCTGTCCGCCGCGGCGGCACGCATGAGCCAGGACCCGTGGGCGGCGCTGCAGGTGCGCCGCCAGCGTCGGCACTGGCGGGCGTGGCCATGGGGATGGGCAGCATTGCTGCTGTCCATCGCCAGCTGGGGCTGCGCGTTCGTGCTCACCGTGCTGGTGCTGTCGGCGGTGGGCGCGCCCGGTGATGGCAGCCATGCCATCCAGGCCGTGGCGACCCCGATCAACCTCGCATTGGCTGCTGGCATTACCTGCGCGCTCGCCACCGTAGGCGCCAGCGTGCTGGCGCTGCGCTTGCGCCGCCAGCCGGCGGGCGGCGGCGCCGCGTTGGGCCTGCTGGGCCTGCTGTTGCTGGTGCTGCTGCTGCCCGCGCTGCTGTAGTCCCGCGCCGCGCCCGCACGCCGATTTGGCAAGCGGGGGGCAGGTGGGGATAATCACGCGGCACGTTGTACACGTTCATTTTTTGGCGTTCCCCCTTTCTGACTGGTAACCGGCCCGCTATGACCACGATCCGCAGCATCCACGCCCGTGAAATCCTCGACAGCCGTGGCAACCCCACGCTGGAAGCCGATGTCATCCTCGAGGACGGTTCGTTCGGCCGCGCCGCGGTTCCCTCGGGTGCCTCGACGGGCTCCAAGGAAGCGGTGGAGCTGCGTGACGGGGACAAGACCCGTTACCTGGGCAAGGGCGTGCGCAACGCCGTCAACAACGTCAACACCACCATTGCCACCGCGCTGAAGGGCTATGACGCGGCCGACCAGGAGGCGCTCGACCGCCGCCTGATCGACCTCGACGGTACCGAGAACAAGGGCCGCCTGGGCGCCAACGCGCTGCTGGCCGTGTCCATGGCCGCCGCCCATGCCGCCGCCGCCGCGAACAAGCAGGCGCTGTGGCAGTACCTGGCCGGCAAGACCGGTGTGGCGCCGTCGCTGCCGGTGCCGATGATGAACATCATCAACGGCGGCGCGCATGCCGACAACAACGTCGACTTCCAGGAATTCATGGTGCTGCCGGTCGGCTTCACCTCGTTCTCCGAAGCGCTGCGCGCCGGCACCGAAATCTTCCATTCGCTCAAGTCGGTGCTCAAGGGCCACGGCCTGAGCACCGCCGTGGGCGACGAAGGCGGCTTCGCGCCGGACTTCCGCAGCAACGTCGAGGCGCTGGACACCATCCTGGAAGCGATCGGCAAGGCCGGCTACACCGCCGGCGAAGACGTGCTGCTGGGCCTGGACGTGGCCTCCAGCGAGTTCTACGAGAACGGCAAGTACAACCTGGTCGGCGAGAACAAGCGCCTGCCCTCCGAACAGTTCGTCGACTTCCTGTCCGACTGGGCCGCCCAGTACCCGATCATCAGCATCGAAGACGGCCTGGCCGAGAACGACTGGGCGGGCTGGAAGCTGCTCACCGAGCGCATCGGCAAGAAGGTGCAGCTGGTCGGCGACGACCTGTTCGTGACCAACCCGAAGATCTTCAAGGAAGGCATCGAGTCGGGCACCGCCAACGCCATCCTGATCAAGGTCAACCAGATCGGCACCCTGACCGAGACCCTGGAAGCGATCGCCATGGCGCACAACGCCAACTACGCGGCCGTGGTCTCGCACCGTTCGGGCGAAACCGAAGACACCACCATCGCCGACATCGCCGTGGCCACCACCGCCACCCAGATCAAGACCGGTTCGCTGTGCCGCAGCGATCGCGTGGCCAAGTACAACCAGCTGCTGCGCATCGAGGAAGCCCTCGGTGCCGGCGCGCGTTACGCCGGGCGTGACGCGTTCGTGTCGCTGAAGCGCTGATCCGCATGCGCAACTGGCGCTGGCTGCTGCTGGTGCTCGCGGTACTGCTGGCATGGCTGCAGTACCGCTTCTGGTTCGGTCCTGGCAATTCGGGCGAGGTCATGATGCTCGAAGCCCAGGTCGAGGCGCAGCGGCGCGACAACGCCGGCCTGCAGCAGCGCAACGACGCGCTCGCTGCCGAGGTCAAGGACCTCAAGGAAGGCGAGGCCGCGATCGAAGAGCGCGCGCGCAGCGAACTGGGCATGATCAAGCCCGGTGAGAAGTTCTACCGCGTGGTCGAAAACGCGCCGGTGGCACCGCCGCGTGCGCCGGCCCAGGTCGGCGACCCCGACGCACCGCACCCGGAAGTGCCCTGATGGGCAGCGTCTGGGCCGTCGTCCCCGCTGCCGGCCGTGGCACCCGTTTCGGTGGCGAGACGCCCAAGCAGTACCTGGTCGCGGGCGACCGGGTGCTGCTGGCGCATACCCTCGAAGCGCTGCTCTCGCACCCGGTCGTGGCCGGGGTGATGGTGGTGATTGCCGAGCACGATGCCGACTGGCCGGGCTGGCAGTCGCTCGCCGACAAGCCGATCCTGACCTGCATTGGCGGGGCGACCCGTGCCGATTCGGTGCTGGCCGGCCTGCAGGCATTGCCGGACAGCGTGCGTGCCGATGACTTCGTGCTGGTGCACGATGCCGCGCGCCCGAACCTGGCCGCCGCCGACCTCGGCCGGCTGCTGGAAGTGGGACGTGCCGACCCGGTCGGGGCGATCCTGGCCGCGCCGGTGCGCGACACCCTCAAGCGGGCCGGCGACGACGGCGGCATCGATGCCACCGAACCGCGTGCGCGGTTGTGGCGGGCGCTCACCCCGCAGCTGTTCCGCCGCCACCAGCTCGCCCGCGCCCTGCAGGACGCCGCGTCGGCCGGCGTCGAGGTCACCGACGAGGCCATGGCGATGGAGCGGCAGGGACTGCGTCCGTTGCTGGTGGAAGGCAACGAAGACAACTTCAAGGTCACCACTCCGGCCGACCTGTCCCGTTTCGAATTCGAGCTGTCGCGCCGCGGGGCGTGATCCGTCCAGCCGGGCAGAGCCCGGCGCTACCCAGCCGGGCAGATCCCGGCGCTACACCAGGTCCAATCATGAACACCCCGTTTCCTCCGGTCCGCATCGGGCAGGGTTATGACGTCCACGCCTTCGGCGACGGCGACCACATCATGCTGGGCGGCATCCGCGTCGCACACAGCTGTGGCGTGCTCGCGCACAGCGACGGCGACGTGATCCTGCACGCGCTGTGCGACGCCATGCTCGGTGCCCTGTCACTGGGCGACATCGGCCAGCACTTCCCGCCCTCGGACATGCGCTGGAAGGACGCCGACAGCAGCCGCTTTCTGGCGCACTGCAACGACCTGCTGCGCGAACGCGGCTGGCAGGTGGGCAATACCGACATCACCGTGATCTGCGAGCGGCCCAAGGTGGGCCCGCATGCGCTGGCCATGCGCGAGCGCATCGCCAGGCTGCTCGGCGTCGCGCTGGATGCGGTCAGCGTCAAGGCCACCACGTCGGAGAAGCTGGGCTTCACCGGGCGTGGCGAAGGCATCGCCGCCCAGGCCGTCGTGCTGTTGGTGGCGCTGTGATCCCGCTGCCGCTGGCGTTCGGTGCGCCGCTGCTCACGGCGAACATCCGCACCACGCCCGAGGATTTCCAGGTCGACGAGCTGCCGGCGTTCGAGCCGAGCGGGGAGGGCGAGCACCTGCTGCTGACGATCCGCAAGCGCGGCGCCAACACCGTGCATGTGGCCAAGCTGCTGGCCAAGTGGGCGGGCCTGCCGGAGATGGGGGTCAGCTTCGCCGGCATGAAGGACCGCCATGCGGTCACCACCCAGCGCTTCAGCGTGCACCTGCCCAAGCGGATCGCGCCGGACATCGCGCTGCTGGCCTCCGACGAGGTCGAAGTGGTCGAGTCGACCTGGCACAACCGCAAGCTGCAGCGGGGCGCACTGGCTGGCAATCGCTTCAAGCTGGTGCTGCGCGAGGTGCAGGGCGATGCGAAGGCGATCGATGAGCGCCTGTCGCTGATCGCCGCGCGCGGCCTGCCGAACTGGTTCGGCGAGCAGCGTTTTGGCCGTGACGGCGGCAACGTGCCGTCGGCGCTGGCGATGTTCGGCGGGCGCCGGGTGCGCCCGGACCAGCGTTCACTGCTGTTGTCGGCCGCGCGTTCGGCGCTGTTCAACCAGGTGCTGGCCGAGCGCGTCGCCCAGGGCAGCTGGGACAGCCCGCTGGAAGGCGAGGTGTGGATGCTGGATGGCAGCCGCAGCGTGTTCGGCCCCGAGCCGTGGACCGACCTGTTGGCCGATCGTCTCGGCCGGTTCGACATCCATCCCAGCGGCCCGTTGTGGGGCGAGGGCGAGCTGCGCAGCACCGGTGCGGCCGCCGAGCTGGAGCTGGGCGCCATCAGCGACGAGCAGTCCCTGCAGCTGCGCACCGGGCTGGAAGGCGCGCGCCTGAAGCAGGAGCGCCGCGCGCTGCGCCTGCGGCCGGCCAACCTGCAGCATCGCTGGCTGGAAGCAGGCGTCCTCGAGCTGACCTTCGCGCTGCCGCCGGGCTGTTACGCCACCGCCGTGGTGCACGAGCTGGGCCCGGTGCAGGATGTGGGCGGGGCCGTGTCGAACGATTGAGCACCGCGCAGACACGCATGGCGGGTCCCTACCGGTTCGCCAACAACACCAGCACCGCGCCGGTCCCCCCTTGCCCGGCCGGTGCGGAATGGAATGCCAGCACGTCATTGCGCTGGCGCAGCAGCCGGTCCACCAGGTTCTTCAGGATCGGCGCGCCACCATCGGACTGCAGCCCCTTGCCGTGGATGATGCGCACGCAGCCGTGCTCATGCGCGTGCGCCTCCAGCAGGAACTGGCGCAGCAGCGCTTCGGCCTGGGCCATCGTCGCCCCGTGCAGGTCCAGCTCGTCCTGCACCGAATACTGGCCGCGTTTGAGCCGCTGGAACATCCGGGCAGGCAGGTTCTCCTTGCGGTAGCTGGCGGTGTCGCCGGCCTCCAGCGGACTGCTGTCGCGCAGCAGCCGGGCAAACTCGCCGCGCGCGGCATCCTCGTCCAGCTCGGCCATGCGCGCGCGCGGCTTCGGCCGGGGCGTGGCGGGTGGCGCGGCCGCCGGCTTGCGCAGCGGCTGCACCTCGCCGATGGCGGCCCGGAACAACGCCGCGGGATCTTCGTCTTCAGGATGTGACATGCGTACAGCCTAATGCGCTGGATCGGTCGTGCCTACTCCGCGCGGGGTAGGCCGATCTGCCCGCTTGCGGCACAATAGCTGACGCACTTGCGCGGTCGGTGATCCCGTAACGGGTGAAGGCCGGCCCCGCCAACGCTGGAAAGTGATGGAAATGAAGTCTTGAATAATCAAGCGGTTAAACAGCCCATGCGGATCCTGGTCAGCAACGACGATGGTGTCGATGCCCCCGGCATCAAGATGCTCGCGGCAGTGTTGCGCGACGCCGGTCACGAAGTGATGGTCGTCGCGCCCGATCGCGACCGTTCCGGTGCCAGCAACTCGCTGACTCTGGACCTGCCGGTCCGGGTCAAGCGGATCGACCACTACACCTGTTCCGTGGCTGGCACGCCGACCGACTGCGTGCACCTGGCGCTGACCGGCATGCTCGAATACGACCCGGACATCGTGGTCTCGGGCATCAACAACGCCGCCAACCTCGGCGATGACGTGATTTATTCCGGCACCGTCTCGGCGGCGATGGAAGGGCGTTTCCTCGGCCTGCCCGCCGTGGCGATGTCGCTGGTGACCCACAACCACGAGCCGAAGCATTTCGAGACTGCGGCGCGCGCCGCCGTGGAGATCGTGACCCGGCTCAAGGCCGACCCGCTGCCGGCCGACACCATCCTCAACGTCAACGTGCCCGACCTGCCCTGGTTGGAGGTGCGCGGCTTTGAGGTGACCCGGCTCGGCAACCGCCACCGCGCCGAAGGCTGCATCGCCCAGCGCGACCCGCGCGGCAACGAGGTGTTCTGGATCGGCCCGGCCGGGCGCGAGCAGGACTCCGGCCCGGGCACGGACTTCCACGCGGTGCGCAACGGCTTCATCTCGATCACCCCGATCCAGGTCGACCTGACCCGTTACCAGGCATTGGAGAAGGTGGCCAGCTGGGTAGGCGGGCTGACCGCCGCGCTGGACCGGCCGGCATGAGCCAGCGCCTGCGCCTGCAGCCCGAAGCGGTGGGGATCGGCATGACTTCCCAGCGCGTGCGCGACCGCCTGGTCGAGCGCCTGCGCGAGAGCGGCATCGCCGACGAAGCCACGCTCAATGCCATCCGCGTGGTCCCGCGCCACCTGTTCATCGACGAGGCCCTGGCCTCGCGTGCCTATGAAGACACCGCGCTGCCGATCGGGCATGGCCAGACCATCTCCCAGCCGTGGGTGGTGGCGCGCATGACCGAAGCGGTGCTGCAGTCGGCCCCGAAGAAGGTGCTGGAAGTGGGCACCGGCTCCGGCTACCAGGCCGCCGTCCTCGGCGCGTTGGGGCTGGAGGTCTACACCGTCGAGCGCATCGGCGACCTGCTGCGGCAGGCGCGCAAGCGCTTCCGCGCGCTGGGCATGAACATCCGCAGCAAGCATGACGACGGCCGCATCGGCTGGGCCGAACACGGCCCGTTCGACGCCATCGTGGTGACCGCTGCCGCACCGGCGCTGGTCGATGCGCTGGTCGAGCAGCTGGCCGTGGGTGGGCGCCTGGTCGCGCCGGTCGGCGGGGCAGGGGCGCAGTCGTTGATCCAGCTGACCCGTCGCGAAGACGGCAGCGTCGAACAGCAGGTACTGGCGCCGGTCACGTTCGTACCGCTGCTGTCTGGCATGCTGGACTGATTCCAAGGAGCGTTGCGTCATGAAGATTTTTGGTCCGCTGTACGAGCGGGCAATGAAGTGGGCCGCGCATGAGCGCGCGCCGACCTATCTGACGGTGCTGAGTTTCATCGAGGCGATCATCTTCCCGGTGATGCCCGAGGTGATGCTCGCGCCGATGTGCGTGGCCCAGCCCAAGCGTGGCTGGTGGTTCGCCACCCTGAGCCTGTCCGGTTCCATGGTCGGCGCACTCGTCGGCTACGCGTTGGGGCACTATGCCTTCGAGGCGCTCAAGCCGCTGTTCGCGGCGCTGGGCATGCTGGGCAGCATTGAAAGCGGTATCGCGGTGGTGCAGGCCAAGATGGCCGAGTCGCCCTGGGCCGTGTTCACCTTCCTAGTGCTGGGCGGCTTCATGCCGATCCCGATGAAGGTATTTACCTGGGCCTCGGGTATCGTCGGCGTGCCGCTGCCGCAGTATTTCCTGAGCATGTTGATCGGCCGTGGCAAGCGCGTGTTCGTGCTGGCGGCGGTCATCCGTATTGGCGGCGCGCGCGCGGAAGCGGCGCTGCGGCGTTGGATTGAACCGCTGGGCTGGGTCGCGACCGTGCTTGTGGTCGGCCTGGTGGCCTGGCTCGTCTGGAGGTCGAAGTTCGCATGAGTGCTGATCGTTTGAACGGGGGAGCGCGGCTGGCCGCACTGCTGCTGGTGGTGGCCACGTTGAGTGCCTGCGGCACCGCCACGGTGGTCAAGCCGTCCGGTTCCGGTGGCCGTCCGACGGCGCACAGCACCCCCCAGAGTTCGGTGGCCAAGCCGGGCCAGACCGCCGTGGTACGCCGTGGCGACACGCTGTACGCGCTGGCACGCATCCACAACATCACCCCGCGCGACCTGGCGGCGTGGAATGGGTTGTCCGAGCCGTACACGATCTATCCGGGCCAGACCCTGCGTCTGTACCCCGGCAACGGATCGGGCCGGGCACCAACCACGGTGGTGACCGCTCCGCGTCCGGGTACCGCCACGCCTACGCCGGCGCCGACCCCGTCGCCGACCACCGCGATCAAGAGCAACATCGACTGGCGCTGGCCGGCCGATGGCGCCATCGTCGGCCGCTTCGTCGGTGCCGACGTCACCAAGCAGGGCGTGGACATCGCCGGCAGCAGCGGCCAGCCGGTGCGCGCCACCGCGCCGGGCGTGGTGGTGTATTCGGGTGCCGGCCTGGTGGGCTTCGGCGAGCTGATCATCGTCAAGCACAGCGACCAGTGGCTGTCGGCCTACGGCCACAACCGCAAGCGGCTGGTCAATGAAGGCCAGAGCGTCAAGGCGGGCGAGCAGATCGCCGAAATGGGCCGCACCGGCACCACCCGCGACATGCTGCACTTCGAGATCCGTTACAACGGCAAGCCGGTCGACCCGCTGCTGTATCTGCCGCCGAAATAACCGTTCAGCCACCCATGGGGTGGCTCTACCGCATCCCGACGGCGTAGAGCCACGCCCTGCGTGGCTGCCGTAATGGCCGTGCGCGTACGAGGTAGAGCCACCCCATGGGTGGCTGCCGTAATGGCCGTGCGCGTACGAGGTAGAGCCACCCCATGGGTGGCTGCCACGCAGATCCGGACGAAGCCGCACACAAAAAAGGCCGCCAACGGCGGCCTTTCCTGAACAAAATCAACGCATTTCAACCGACCAGCAGGATCGCCGCGGCCACATTCCGGCCCTCGCTGGCCAGCAGGTTGAACGTCCGTGCCGCCGCCGCGTTGGTCATTACTTCCAGGCCGATGCCGCGGGTCAGGCAGGCGCCCATGACGGCCGCTGACGGGAATTGCTGGGTCGCTCCGGTGCCCAGGATCACCAGCTCCGGCTCCAGCGCGAGCACCGCGGCCAGGTCGTCCGGGGTCAGCGACTTGGCGTCGGCGGGCGTTGGCCAGGCCTCCACCAGCGACCGCGGGGTCACGATGAAGCTCTGGCCCAGTTCACGCATGCGGACCTGCTCACGGTCCTCGATCACCACCGAACTGCCGCCGGCGGAGCGGAACGCATAGGCGAAATCGGGGATTTCGTGGTTCAGCTGCATGGGCGGTCAGCCGCGCGGGAGCACGATCTGGCGCTGTTCCTTGCTCGGGCGGTACAGCACGGCCACGTGGCCGATGCGCTGCACCAGCGCACTTTCGGTGGCCTGGACCAGTTCGGCGATCATGGCGTCGCGGGCCTCGCGGTCTTCCGCGCCCACCTTCACCTTGATCAGCTCGTGGCGCTCCAGCACCTCGTTCAGCTCGGTCAGGAAGGCCGGCGTGACCCCCTTGCCGCCGATCTGCAGCAGGGCTTTCAGATCATGGGCGTGGCCGCGGAGGAAGCGGGTCTGGGAGGAGGTCAGCACGATAGACATTCAGGAACAAGCGGTTAACTGGGGCGATCAGGGTATCATGGCCACCCCGTCCGGCCCTATCTCCAATGGTTTCCCGCAGCAAGAGCAGTCAACGCTGGTTGAAAGAACACTTTGCCGACCCCTTCGTGAAGAAGGCCCAGGCCGAGGGCATGCGCTCGCGCGCGGCCTACAAGCTGGAGGAGCTGCTCGAGCGTGACCGGCTGCTGAAGCCGCACATGGTCGTGGTCGACCTCGGCGCCGCCCCCGGGGGCTGGTCGCAGCAGATCCGCCGGCAGATCGGCGACACCGGCCGGATCCTGGCCCTGGACATCCTGGAGATGCCGCCGCTGGCCGGTGTGGAGTTCCTTCACGGTGACTTCAGGGAGCAAGCCGTCCTATCGCAGTTCGAGGCCATGTTGGGGGATCAGGCCGTAGACCTTGTGCTATCGGATATGGCCCCCAATAAAAGTGGCATGGACGCGGTCGACCAGCCGCGGATGATGCACCTGGCAGAGTTGGCGTTGGATTTCGCCGACAACCATCTCAAGCCGGGTGGCGCGTTCCTGATCAAGCTGTTCCAGGGCGTGGGCTTTGACGACTACCTGCGCGAGATGCGCCGCCGGTACGACAAGGTTGTCATCCGCAAGCCTGAAGCGTCCCGGAAGCGCTCGCCCGAGGTGTATGCCTTGGGGCGGGGCAAACGTACCGAGATCAAGTAAGCTCAACCATACCAATTGCGTCAGGCATTAGAGGAACACCGGAGCCAATGAGGATGAACGACTTGACCAAGAACCTCCTGCTATGGGTGGTCGTCGCCGTGGTGCTGATGGTGGTGTTCCAGAGCTTCTCGCCCAAGAGCAGTGGCGCGAACGCACAGGGCGCAACCTATTCCCAGTTCCTGGACCAGGTGGACAGCGGCAACGTCCAGAAGGTGACCTTCAGCGGCGACCTGCGCGGCGGCACCAACCAGATCAGCTACACCACCCGGGGCGGCCAGTCGGCCACCATCACCGCGCCGCTCGATCGTGACTTGATCAACGTGCTGCGCGGCAAGAACGTGGAAATCGTCCAGGAAGAGCCGTCCAGCGGCATCTCGCTGGGCGCGATCCTGATGAACTTCCTCCCGGTGATCCTGATCATCGGCTTCTGGCTGTTCATCATGCGCCAGATGCAGGGCGGTGGCGGCGGGGCCAAGGGCGCGATGTCCTTCGGCAAGTCGCGGGCCAAGCTGCAGGGCGAAGACCAGATCAAGGTCACCTTCGCCGACGTGGCCGGTTGCGACGAGGCCAAGGAAGAAGTCGGCGAGCTGGTCGACTTCCTGCGCGATCCCACCAAGTTCACCAAGCTGGGCGGCAAGATTCCGCGCGGCGTGCTGATGGTCGGCCCGCCCGGTACCGGCAAGACCCTGCTGGCCCGCGCCATTGCCGGCGAGGCCAAGGTGCCGTTCTTCTCAATCTCCGGTTCGGACTTCGTGGAAATGTTCGTCGGCGTCGGCGCCAGCCGCGTGCGCGACATGTTCGAACAGGCCAAGAAGCAGGCCCCGTGCATCATCTTCATCGACGAAATCGACGCCGTCGGTCGCCACCGCGGTGCCGGCCTGGGCGGCGGTCATGACGAGCGCGAGCAGACCCTGAACCAGTTGCTGGTCGAAATGGACGGCTTCGAAGGAGGCGAGGGCGTCATCGTCATCGCCGCCACCAACCGTCCCGACGTGCTGGACCCGGCGCTGCTGCGTCCGGGCCGCTTCGACCGCCAGGTCGTGGTGGGCCTGGCCGACGTCCGCGGCCGCGAGCAGATCCTCAAGGTGCACATGCGCAAGCTGCCGCTGGCCGACGACGTCGAGCCGATGGTGATCGCGCGTGGTACCCCGGGCTTCTCTGGTGCCGACCTGGCCAACCTCTGCAACGAGGCGGCGCTGTTTGCCGCGCGCAACAGCGAGAAGGAAGTGCGCATGGAGCACTTCGACCGCGCCCGCGACAAGATCCTGATGGGTGCCGAGCGCCGTTCGATGGCCATGAGCGAGGAGGAGAAGACCCTCACCGCCTACCACGAAGCCGGCCATGCCATCGTCGGCCGCCTGGTGCCCGAGCATGACCCGGTCTACAAGGTCACCATCATCCCGCGCGGTCGCGCGCTGGGTGTGACCATGTACCTGCCGGAAGGCGACAAGTACTCGATGAACCGCGTGGCGATCGAATCGCAGCTGTGCTCGCTGTATGGCGGCCGCGTTGCCGAGGAGCTGATCTTCGGCGCCGACAAGGTCACCACCGGTGCCTCCAACGACATCGAGCGTGCCACCAAGATGGCGCGCAACATGGTCACCAAGTGGGGCCTGTCCGACGAACTGGGTCCGATCGCCTACGGCGAAGAGGACGACGAAGTGTTCCTGGGTCGTTCGGTGACCCAGCACAAGAGCGTCTCCGACGATACCGCCCGCCGCATCGACGAAGTGGTGCGCAGCATCCTGGACAAGGCCTACGCCCGCACCACCGAGCTGGTCACCGCCAACCTCGACAAGCTGCACACGATGTCCCAGCTGCTGCTGCAGTACGAGACCATCGATGCGCCGCAGATCGACGCCATCATGGAAGGCCGCGATCCGCCGCCGCCGATGGGCTGGGGCAAGTCCAACAAGGACGGTGGCAACAACGACAAGGGCGGCGACGCCCGTCCGTTGCCGCCCATCGCCGGGCCTGCCGAGCAGGTCTGACGGTGAACGGGTAGAACACGAAGGCCGGGGCAACCCGGCCTTCGTCGTTCCGGCGGCGCGTTCTGGGCGACAATGTCGCCCCCCGCCTGCCTGCCGTTCCGGAGTTGCCATGTCCACGCCGCCGCCCCCGATTTCGCACACCCTCGAAATGGTGATCGCCACGGTGGTGGGTGTGGCAATTGGTCTGGCCAGCGACAACTTCCTGATGGGCGCCATCGTGGGCATCGTGCTCGGCGTCGGCCTGAGCATCGCCAAGACCCTGTACGTGGATTACCGGCGCCGCAAGCGCTGAGTGCTTGCGGGCGTGCCCGGGGTTGGGCACGATGCGCGGGCACGGTCGCATGAGGCGACCGTCCACATCATTCCAGGGGGAATACCATGCGTCATCCGATGCGCGCGGCCGCTGCCGTGCTGCTGTGCTGTGCCTCGCCCGCGTTCGCGGCCACCGTCCAGGTGCAGGACCCGGTGCCGTTCTCTGAACAGGCCTACATTCCCCGCTACATCATGGCCGAATGCCAGATGGGCCAGCAGCTGGCCCGGGCGTTGGCCGACCGTGCCGGTGAGTTCGGCAACGCCGTGGCGCTGCAGCCGGCGCTGGGGGCGCAGGGGCGCGTGCTGAAGCTCGAGTTCATCGAGGCAAATGGCAAAGGCAACGTGTTCCTGGGGTTTGGAAAGTCGGCGACCGTACGCGGTGAGCTGTACGAGGATGGCCAGCGACTGGCCAGCGTCACCGCGCGGCGCACGTCCGGGCTGGTGTCCTCCGGCGGCAGCAAGGGTTCCTGCGACGCGCTGGAGCGGATCGTGACCGCTATCGGCGGTGACCTGGCGCAGTGGCTGGCCGACCCGGTCGACAATGTGCGCCTGGGCGACACCCGCTGACTGCGGCTGCCACATGCCCGCGTAAACTACGCGCTGGCGTACCTCGTGGATGGTCCATGTTCGACACTTCTCCCCAGCTTGACTGCGCTGGCCGCGTGCTGCGGCTGGACCGCCCGCGCGTGATGGGCATCGTCAACGTCACCCCGGATTCGTTTTCGGACGGTGGCGCGCATGACACCACCGATGCCGCCGTGGCCCATGGACTGCAACTGGTGGCCGACGGCGCCGACCTGCTCGACATCGGCGGCGAATCGACCCGTCCCGGCAGCGCGCCGGTGTCGCTGGAGGAAGAGCTGCGCCGGGTGATCCCGGTGATCGAACAGCTGGCGCGCCAGACCGCCGTGCCGATCAGCATCGACACGTTCAAGCCCGAGGTGATGCGTGCGGCCGTGGCCGCCGGCGCGGGCATGATCAATGACATCCACGCGCTGCGGCAGGAGGGCGCGCTTGCCGCCGCCGCCGAGCTGGGCGTGCCGGTGGTGCTGATGCACATGCAGGGCGAACCCGGCAGCATGCAGGACACCCCGCAGTACGACGACGTCGTGGCCGAGGTGCATCGGTTCCTGGCCGATCGCATGTTTTCCGCCGAAATGGCCGGTATCGCCAAGAAGAACCTGGTCATCGACCTGGGCTTCGGCTTCGGCAAGACCACCGAACACAACATGATCCTGCTGGCGCGCTCGGCGCGCTTCCTGGAGCTGGGCGTGCCGATGTTGGCCGGGCTGTCGCGCAAGCGCAGCATCGGCGAGCTGACCGGCCGCGAGCAGCCGCGCGAGCGCGTTGCCGGTTCGGTCGCCGCGCATCTGATTGCCGCCCAGCGCGGCGCGATGATTCTGCGCGTGCATGACGTCGCCGCCACGGTCGATGCGTTGAAGGTGTGGGCCGCCGTGGATGCAGTGCCGATGCCGCGCGCGGATGCGGCTCCGGTCATGCCGCGCTGGCCGGACGAGGGCTGATGGGCGCAGATCAGCGACCGCTGGCGATTGCCGTGATGGGCCCGACCGCGTCGGGCAAGACCGCGGCCGCCATCGCCCTGGCCCAGCAGTTGGGCGGGGAGATCGTCAGCGTCGACTCGGCGCTGGTCTATCGCGGCCTGGATATCGGTTCGGCCAAGCCCGATGCCGCCGAGCGCGCGCAGGCGCCGCATCACCTGCTGGACCTGCGCGACCCGTGGCAGACCTATTCAGCGGCCGAGTTCGCCGCCGATGCCGCGCGCGTGGTGGCCGACATCGTCGCGCGCGGCCGCATGCCTATTTTGGCCGGCGGCACCGGGCTGTACTTCCGCGCGCTGCTGCAGGGGCTGTCGCCGATGCCGCCGGCCGATCCTGCCACCCGCGCAGCGATCGGCGCCGAAGCGGCCTCCGTGGGCTGGCCGGCGCTGCATGCGCAGCTGGCCCAGGTCGACCCGGCTGCGGCGGCGCGCATCCACGCCACCGACCCGCAACGCATCCAGCGGGCGCTGGAGGTGTACCGCCTCACCGGCACCCCGATCAGCGACTGGCAGAAACTGCCGGGCGTGGACCGCCTGCCGGTGCGCTGCCTGAAGCTGATCCTGGCGCCGCGCGAACGCGCGGTGCTGCACCAGCGCATCGAGGCCCGGTTCGACGCCATGCTCGGTCTGGGTTTCCTGGACGAGGTGCGGGCCCTGCGCGCGCTGCCGGCCATGGCCGAGGTGGTCGCGCCGCTGGACCTTCCCGCGGTCCGGGCGGTGGGGTATCGCCAGGCATGGGAATTCCTGGACGGGCAGGGCAGCGCCGCAACCTTCCGTGACCACGCCATTTACGCCACCCGGCAGCTGGCCAAGCGCCAGCTGACCTGGCTGCGCGGCGAGCTTGATGCACGCTGGTTCGACCCCCATCTAGACCGGACGTCCATGGCGGATGCCGTGGCGGCCTTTGTGGCCCGTTGAGCCACAGCGCCTTCCCCCCGGCCCGTGTACCATCGGGGGTCCGGCGGCGGGGGCCGTGGCAGCTGCCGGACGACCATAAAAACAATAATTAAACAGGAGTGTGCAATGTCCAAGGGGCAATCGCTGCAGGATCCGTTTCTGAATGCACTTCGGCGCGAACGCGTGCCGGTGTCGGTGTATCTGGTGAATGGCATCAAGTTGCAGGGAACGATTGAATCGTTCGATCAGTTCGTTGTCCTGCTGCGCAATACGGTCAGCCAGATGGTGTACAAGCACGCCATTTCGACCGTGGTGCCGGCGCGCAACGTCCGGGTCGGGCCCGGCGGTGGCTATGTGCAGTCCAATGAAGGTGGCGCCGATGGCGTCCAGGAAGAAGACGACGTTGAATGAAGTAAACCTTTGCGGAGAAGCGCGTGTTTGACCGTTCCAAGCGAGGCGAACACGCGATCCTGATCCAGCCGCACTTCGGCCGGCTGGAAGAAGATGTGCTCGAAGAGTTCACCGATCTGGCCCGCTCGGCCGGGGCCAGCATCGCGGCGACGCTGACCGCGCGCATCGACCGCCCCAATCCGTCGATCCTGATCGGCTCCGGCAAACTCGACGAGATCAAGGCGGCGGCCGACGCCACCGGCGCGGACCTGGTGTTGGTCAACCATGCGCTGTCGCCATCGCAGGAGCGCAACCTGGAGCGGTTCCTGGAGCGCCGGGTGATCGACCGTACCGGGTTGATCCTGGACATCTTCGCCCAGCGTGCGCACAGCCACGAAGGCAAGCTGCAGGTCGAACTGGCGCAGCTGCGCCACATGGCCACGCGGCTGGTTCGCGGCTGGACCCACCTGGAGCGTCAGCGCGGTGGTGCCATCGGCCTGCGCGGCCCGGGTGAAACCCAGCTGGAAACCGACCGCCGCCTGCTGCAGAAGCGGGTGGAGCAGCTGCAGAAGCGGCTTGAGAAAGTCGAAGTGCAGCGCACCCAGATGCGCCGCGCCCGCGTGCGCAGCGAACTGCCGCGCGTGGCCCTGGTGGGCTACACCAACGCCGGCAAGTCGACGCTGTTCAACGCGCTGACCGGCGCGGAGGCCTATGCCGCCGACAAGCTGTTCGCCACCCTGGACCCGACCGTGCGCCGCATCGCGGTGCCGGGCGGCAATGTGGTGCTCGCCGATACCGTGGGGTTCGTGCGCGACCTGCCGCACGAGCTGGTGGCCGCGTTCCGCGCGACCCTGAGCGAGGCGCGCGAGGCCGACTTCCTGCTGCACGTGGTGGACGCGGCCGATCCGCATCGCGAAGAGCGCATCGCCCAGGTGGATGAGGTGTTGAACGAGGTGGGCGCGGGCGAGTTGCCGCAGCTACTGATCTTCAACAAGATCGACCGCATCGAGGGCAGCGAGGTCCGTCACGACGCGCAGGACGGCATCCCGGACACCGCGCGCCGCGAACGGGTCTGGATCTCCGCCCGTGATGGGCTGGGGCTGGATCTGTTGCAGTCGGTGCTGGGCAAGCGGCTGGGCCTGCAGCACATCAGCGGCGACCTGCGCCTGCCACCGTCGGCCGGTCGCCTGCGCTCGCGCCTGCACCAGCTGGAAGTGGTGCGCGGCGAGCAGAGCGACGAGGACGGCTGGCTGCTGCAGGTCGAGATTCCGATCGCCGAGGCCGAGAAGCTGGCCGCCGCCGACGATGGCGCCCCGATCCGCGCGATGCTGCCGGAGAAGGTTCCGGAATGGTGATCGCGCGACGCACTGTCGCACCCGCTGGGCACGACATCGCGTGGCATTTCGGCTACAACGGGGGCTGATGCCCCCCGTTCCAGGATTCCCATGACCGTTCCCACCGATGCCGAGCTCGGCGTCCTTGCCCGCGACGTCGGCCAGCGCCTGCAGCAGGCGGGGTTGCAGCTGGTCACTGCCGAGAGCTGCAGTGGCGGCTGGATCGCCAAGGCGATGACCGACATTGCCGGCTCCTCGGCCTTCTTCGACTGCGGCATGGTCGTCTACAGCTATGAGGCCAAGCAGCGGCTGCTCGGTGTACGCGCGCAGACACTGGAGCAGTTCGGTGCGGTCAGCCGCGAAACCGTGCTGGAAATGGTGTCCGGCGCGCTGGTCAGTTCCGGCGCCGGCATCGCCGTGGCGGTGACCGGCATCGCCGGCCCCGGTGGCGGCAGCCCGGACAAGCCGGTGGGCAGCGTCTGGATCGGCTGGAAGCATCGCGGCGGCTATGCCCGCGCGCAGCTGTTCCAGTTCGATGGCGACCGCGATGCCATCCGGCGCCAGACCGTGCAGCAGGCACTGACGGGAATTTTCGCACCGGTGTGACATCCTGCGCCGAGTGTTGATGCGAGGGTGTGCCGATGTGGGAAACGCTGGGAACCGTCCGTGACCTGGGACGCCTGCAGGAAATCGCCTCGGTCCTGATCCGCTATGGCTTCGGCGACCTGGTGCGCCGCATCGGGCTGGCCGACGTGCTGGAACGCGCCGGCCGGCTGCTGCACTGGAACGACACCCAGCAGATCCTGCGCATGACCGCCCCGGTGCGGGTGCGGCGCGCGATGGAGGACCTCGGCCCCACCTTCGTCAAGCTGGGGCAGGTGCTGGCCACCCGCGTGGACCTGTTCCCGCCGGACTGGATCGCCGAATTCTCCGAACTGCAGAACGCGGTGCCCGCGCTGCCTTACGCGCAGATCCGCGACCAGCTCGAGGCCGACCTGGAGGCGCCCGCCACCGAGGTCTTCGCCTGGCTGGACGAAACCCCGATGGCCGCCGCCTCGCTGGCCCAGGCGCACCGCGCCACCCTGCACGACGGCAGCGAGGTGGTGTTGAAGATCCGCCGCCCCGGCATCCGCGAGGTCATCGAGGCCGACCTGCGGCTGCTCGCGCGGCTGGCCGAGATCGTCGAGGCGCGCCTGCCGGACATGCGCCGCTATCGCCCGGCCGAGGTCGTGCAGCAGTTCCAGGTATCGCTGCGCCGTGAACTCGATTTCGCCGCCGAATGTCGCAATGCCGAGCGCATCGCGCGCAACTTCGCCGGACGCACCGACATCCTTATTCCGCGGGTGCACTGGCAGTGGACCTGCGAAAGCCTGAACGTGCAGGACTTCGTCGACGGCATCCCCGGCCGCGACCTGGCCGGGGTGGATGCGGCCGGGCTGGACCGGGTCAAGCTGGCGCGCACCGGCGGGCGCATCGTGCTGAAGATGGTGCTGGAGGATGGCTGTTTCCACGCCGACCCACACCCGGGCAACATCATCTACCTGCGCGACGGCCGGATCGGCGTGATCGATTTCGGCATGGTCGGCGCCATCTCCGAGCAGCGCCGCTTCCAGGTCGCGCAGCTGCTGCACGGCCTGGTCAGCCAGGAACCCGAATCGGTGACCGATGTGCTGCTGGACTGGTCCGGCGGCATCGACGTGGACGAGTCTCGGCTGCAGCAGGACATCAGCGCCTTCGTGGACCAGTACCGTGGCGTGCCGCTGAAGGACCTGCACATGGGCCTGATGCTGGGCAACATCACCCAGTTGCTGCGCCAGCACGCGCTGACGCTGCCGGCCGACCTCGCACTGATGATCAAGACCTTCCTTACCCTGGAAGGCATGGGGCGCCAGCTCGATCCGCAGTTCGACATGGCCACCGCGGCGCGCCCGTTCCTGGAGCGGGTGATGTGGCAGCGCTATTCGCCCGGCGCCCTGCTCAAGCGTGGCAAGCGCAGCCTGGTCGGCGTGATGGACCTGGTCGGCGACCTGCCGCGCGACGTGCGCCAGTTGCTGCAGATGGCGCGCCGCGGCCGGCTCCAGCTGAAGGTGGAGACCACCGCGCTGCAGGGCTTCGGCGAGCAGGTCAACCGGGCGGCGAACCGGCTGGTGGTGGGTATTGTCACTGCCGCGCTGATCATCGGTTCGTCGATCGTGATGCACAGCGTGGGCGGGCTGTCGAGCCGCTGGTTGCTGGCGTTGGGCGTGGCCGGGTTTGTGGGGGCAGGATTCTGTGGGGTGTGGATATTGGTGTCGATCTGGCGGTCGGGCAGAAATTCGTGAGGGGGGCGGGCATCGCGCAACTGCCGCGCGGTTGCCGTTTGGCCCGTAGAGCCACGCCCTGCGTGGCTGCTCTTCGTTCCGGGGTCATGACGCCTGAAGGACGGCTTCGGCAGGTCTGAACGTCGGTCGGACCAGGGCGGCCGTTTGTCTTGCGAATTCGGATGCTTGTGCCGCGCTTCGCGCGGCGGCCCGGCCGCGCCCCGCGCGACCGAATTGTATTGGGCGTGGTTTTGTTGCGGCTAACGCGGCGCGGTGTTGGCGTTTTTTTGTGTGTG
>NZ_JBLZQD010000018.1:23734-90176 GCF_049199305.1 Stenotrophomonas sp. PD6
GGGGGCTTTTTGTTTTGCTATTTGGTTTGTTTGGGCGGGGCTGCGGGGGGCGGCCGGGCAGAGCCCGGCGCTACGCATTGCTATGGGCCTTCGTTTGGATCCGGATACCGCGGCGCTGTCTTCGCTTTTTTCTGTCTGGGCACTTGTGGAGGTCGGGTGTTAGTAGTAATACTACTAACCATGGACCTTACCGACACCCAGCAGGCGATCCTGCAGTTGATCGCCGAGCGTATCGAGACCGACGGCGCACCGCCGTCGCAGACGGAAATCGCCCGTGCCTTTGGCTTCAAGGGCGTCCGGGCCGCGCAGTACCACCTGGAAGCGCTGGAGCAGGCCGGGGCGATCCGTCGCATTCCCGGCCAGGCCCGCGGCATCCGGCTGGTGCAGGTGCCGCCGCTGCAGGACGGCCTGCCGGCCTCGCTGGCGGTGCCTGCGCTGCCCGACCACGTGCTGCGCCTGCCGGTGCTGGGCCGGGTCGCGGCCGGTCTCCCGATCGGCGCGGACATCGGCTCGGACGACTTCGTGGTCCTGGACCGGGTGTTCTTCTCGCCCGCGCCGGACTACCTGCTCAAGGTCCAGGGCGACTCGATGATCGACGAGGGCATCTTCGACGGCGACCTGATCGGCGTCCATCGCACCCGCGACGCCCGCTCCGGCCAGATCGTGGTGGCGCGCATCGATGACGAGATCACCGTCAAGCTGCTGAAGATGGGCAAGGACCGCATCCGCCTGCTGCCGCGCAACCCCGATTACAAGCCGATTGAAGTTCTCCCGGATCAGGACTTCGCCATCGAAGGCCTCTATTGCGGTCTGCTGCGCCCGAACCGCTGATCCGCACACCGCTCGATATGCACGGTCTTTTGTGGCGAATCTCTGGTTCCGCTGAGGTTGGTACGGATGTCCGATAATTTTTTTCCGAACGCCGGGCAGAATCTCAGCCTGTGCGATACGCCAGCCTTAAAGTGAACCCATGGCCAAGAAGACTTCCAAAGACAGCACCTCCACCGACACGACCTCTGCAAGGACCCATCCGATGGACGAGAACAAGAAGCGTGCCCTCACCGCCGCGCTGAGCCAGATCGAAAAGCAGTTCGGCAAGGGCGCCGTGATGCGCATGGGCGACCGCGTCGTCGAAGCGGTCGAGGTCATCCCCACCGGGTCGCTGATGCTGGATATCGCGCTCGGCATCGGTGGCCTGCCCAAGGGGCGTGTCGTTGAGATCTACGGGCCGGAATCCTCCGGCAAGACCACCCTGACCCTGCAGGCCATCGCCGAATGCCAGAAGAAGGGCGGCACCGCCGCCTTCATCGACGCCGAGCATGCCCTGGACCCGATCTACGCCGCCAAGCTGGGCGTGAACGTCGATGACCTGCTGTTGTCGCAGCCGGACACCGGTGAGCAGGCGCTGGAAATCGCCGACATGCTGGTGCGCTCCAGTTCGGTGGACATCGTGGTGATCGACTCGGTCGCCGCCCTGACCCCCAAGGCGGAAATCGAAGGCGAAATGGGCGACCAGCTGCCGGGCCTGCAGGCCCGTCTGATGAGCCAGGCGCTGCGCAAGTTGACCGGCAACATCAAGCGGTCCAATACCCTGGTGGTGTTCATCAACCAGTTGCGCATGAAGATCGGCGTGATGATGCCGGGCCAGAGCCCGGAAGTGACCACCGGCGGCAACGCGCTGAAGTTCTACGCCTCGGTCCGTCTGGACATCCGCCGTATCGGCGCGATCAAGAAGGGCGACGAGATCATCGGCAACCAGACCAAGATCAAGGTCGTCAAGAACAAGCTGGCGCCCCCGTTCAAGCAGGTCATCACCGAGATCCTGTATGGCGAAGGCATCAGCCGCGAAGGCGAACTGATCGACATGGGCGTGGAAGCCAAGCTGGTCGAGAAGGCCGGCGCCTGGTACAGCTACGGCGAAGAGCGCATCGGCCAGGGCAAGGACAACGCCCGCGGCTACCTGCGCGACAACCCGCAGATCGCCCAGCGCCTGGAAGCCGAGCTGCGCGAGAAGTTCCAGCCGGCCGAAGCCGTCCGTGAGGGTGGTGAGGACGACGGCGAAGACGACGCCGAGTAAGTTTCCTGCGGGGCAGGGCAGCGCCGTCAGTGACGCTCGCTCTGTCCCGCGGTTTCCGTATTCCCCCGACGGGGGGGAGCGCCAGGGACGGCGCATCTGATTGAAGGTTGCCATGCAGGATTCCGACGCCCCGGCACCCCGCCGCAAACGCCGTGTCAGTGAACAGACCCCCGTCCAGCGGGCGCTGGGTCTGCTGGTGCGCCGCGAACATTCACGCAAGGAGCTGACCCGCAAGCTCCAGGCCCGCGGGATCGAAACCGAAGCCGCCGTGGCCGCGGTGGACAAGCTCCGCGAGGCCGGCTGGCAGGACGACACCCGGTTTGCCGAGAATCTGGTCCGTATCCGCGCCAACACCGGGTATGGGCCGATCCACATCCGCGCCGAACTGGGCACCCACGGGCTGGACAGCGAGCAGATCGCCGCGGCCATGGACACCTTTGAGGGCGACTGGACCGAGAACGCGCGGGACCTGGTCTGCCGCCGGTTTGGTGAGGCGGGCCCGCAGGAGCTGGCCCAGCGCCGCAAGGCGGCCGATCTGCTGGCCCGGCGGGGCTTCGACGGCGACAGCATCCGCCGGGCGACCCGATTCGATCCGGAAGAGTAAGGAAGGGCACGGGCGGGATGTCCGTAAGGCCCGGGCCTGATACCCTTTGTGGTTTCGGCGGTCCTGCAATCGACACCCGGCCATTGGGGCTGCGTGCGAGGGACTGACCGGCCCGCAGACAGCCAGCCCCCCATGACCGAATCCGCCACCTTCACCACCTCCCAGATCCGCAGCGACTTCCTTGAGTTCTTCAAGGGCAAGGGCCACACCATCGTGCCGTCGGCACCGCTGGTGCCGGGCAATGATCCGACCCTGTTGTTCACCAATTCCGGCATGGTGCAGTTCAAGGACGTGTTCCTTGGCGCCGAGAAGCGCAGCTACGTGCGCGCTGCCGACGTCCAGCGCTGCCTGCGCGCCGGCGGCAAGCACAACGACCTGGACCAGGTCGGCTACACCGCGCGCCACCACACCTTCTTCGAAATGCTGGGCAACTGGTCGTTCGGCGACTACTTCAAGAAGGACGCCATCGCCTGGGCATGGGAGCTGCTGACCCAGGTCTGGAAGCTGCCGGCCGACCGCCTGCTGGTCACCGTCTACCAGACCGATGACGAGGCCTACGCGCTGTGGCGCGACATGGTGGGCATTCCGGAAGAGCGCATTGTGCGCATCGGCGACAACAAGGGCGCGCCGTTTGCGTCGGACAACTTCTGGCAGATGGCCGACACCGGTCCTTGCGGCCCGTGCACCGAGATCTTCTACGACCATGGCGCGCATATCGCCGGTGGCCCCCCGGGCTCGCCGGACGAAGATGGTGACCGCTACATCGAAATCTGGAACCTGGTGTTCATGCAGTTCGACCGCCAGCCCGACGGCACCCTGGTGCCGCTGCCGGCGCCGTGCGTGGACACGGGCATGGGCCTGGAGCGCCTCGCGGCGATCCTGCAGCACGTGCACACCAACTATGAAATCGACCTGTTCCAGGCGCTGATCCGCAAGGCCAGCGAACTGACCGGCATGGCCGACCTGGAGAACAAGTCGCTGCGCGTGATCGCCGATCACATCCGCGCGTGCTCGTTCCTGGTCGTCGATGGCGTGCTGCCGTCCAACGAAGGTCGCGGCTACGTGCTGCGCCGTATCATCCGCCGCGCCCTGCGCCATGGCTGGATGCTGGGCGTTCGCCAGCCGTTCTTCAGCAAGCTGGTGCCGACCCTGGTCGAGCAGATGGGCGAAGCCTATCCGGACCTGCCGGCCCAGGCCGACATCGTCGTGCGTGCGCTGCAGGCCGAAGAAGAGCGTTTCGCGCAGACGCTCGATTCGGGCATGAAGATCTTCGACGACGTCGCCGCCCAGGTGACCAACGGGATCATCCCGGGCGTGGATGCATTCCGCCTGTACGACACCTACGGCTTCCCGCTGGACCTCACCCAGGACATCGCGCGCGAGCGCGACCTGGTCGTGGACATCGACGGCTTCGATGCGGCGATGAAGAAGCAGCGTGACGACGGCCGCAAGGCAGGCAAGGGCGGTGCAGGCGTGGTCCTGTCCGCCGAGCTGGTCGCCACGCTCAAGCCGACTGTCTTCCTGGGCTATGACCGGCTGCAGGCCGACGGCCTGACCGTGGTGGCCCTGCTCAAGGACGGCCGCCCAGTGGACAGCGCGCAGGCCGGCGACGACGTCATCGTGCTCACCGACCAGACCCCGTTCTATGCCGAATCCGGTGGCCAGGTTGGCGATACCGGCACGCTCGCCGGCAATGGCGTGCAGCTGCAGATCAGCGATACCCAGAAATTCGCCGGCCAGTACCACGGCCACGTCGGCCAGATCGCCAGCGGCAGCCTGAAGGTCGGGGACGTGCTCAGCGGCCAGGTCGACGGCGACCGTCGCGGCGCCACCATCCTCAACCACTCGGCCACCCATCTGCTGCACGCCGCGTTGCGCGAAGTGCTGGGCACCCATGTGCATCAGAAGGGGTCGCTGGTTGCGCCCGACCGCCTGCGATTCGACTTCTCGCATTTCGAGCCGATCAGTGCGGCGGATCTTGCCGTGATCGAGCGCAAGGTCAACGAACAGGTGCGCATCAACAACGCCGTCGAAGTGCGCAACATGGCCATGCAGGAAGCGCTGGACTTCGGCGCGATGGCGCTGTTCGGCGAGAAGTACGGCGAGAACGTGCGCGTGCTGAAGATGGGCGATTACTCCACCGAACTGTGTGGCGGTACGCACGTGAGCCGCACCGGCGACATCGGTCTGTTCAAGATCACCTCCGAAGGCGGCGTGTCCTCCGGCGTGCGCCGCATCGAAGCGGTCACCGGACAGGGTGCGCTGGACTACGTGGCCCAAGAAGAAGCGCAGCTCACCGAAGCGGCCGCGCTGCTCGGCGGCAGCGCCGCCGATGTGGTCGAGAAGATCCGCCAGCTCGGCGAACGGCAGAAGAAGCTGGAACGCGAACTGGACCAACTGAAGGCCAAGCAGGCCGCCGGCGCGACCTCGGACCTGGGCGGCAGCGCAGTTGAGGTCAAGGGCGTCAAGATTCTCGCTGCACGCCTGGAAGGCTTCGATGCCAAGGCGCTGCGTGACGCAATCGACCGCCTCAAGCAGCAGCTGGGTGACGCCGTGATCGTGTTGGCGGGCACCCAGGACGGCAAGGCCGCCCTGGTCGCCGGCGTGAACGGCAGCGCAATGGGCAAGGTCAAGGCGGGGGAACTGTTGTCCCACATCGCCAGTCAGATCGGAGGCAAGGGCGGCGGCCGCCCGGACCTCGCCCAGGGTGGTGGTGAGGACGGGCCCGCCCTTGCTTCTGCACTGGCCGCCGTCGTGGACTGGGTCACCCCGCGTATCTGAACGCCTGAATCCTCCTGCTCCTTGATGGGGCGGGAGGGCTGACGGTACTATGGCTAATCTTTCCCCTTTGTCGTGTGGCGTTCCTTGGCTGGACGCCGAGCCGGTGGGGAAAATCCACCGGTTCCCTGGAGACTTGAAAAAATGTTGATCCTGACTCGCCGTGTTGGCGAAACCCTGATGATCGGTGACTCGGTCAGCGTGACCGTGCTCGGCGTCAAGGGCAACCAGGTGCGTATTGGTATCACCGCTCCGAAGGATGTGGCCGTGCACCGCGAAGAGATTTACCAGCGTATCCAGCGAGGCGACGAGCCGAATGCATCCGGAAGTGAAAATTCTTCCGATTAAGGCTTTACCTCGGGGTGCGAAAAACGTTATTCTTCGCGCCCCCGCTGAGAAGAAACACCGCAGCGGCGGAAGACGAATACTGGAGCGGTGCCCGAGTGGCTGAAGGGGCTCCCCTGCTAAGGGAGTATAGGGCTTAAAACTCTATCGAGGGTTCGAATCCCTCCCGCTCCGCCAGTAACAAGAAGAGGCCTTCGTACGAAAGTACGAAGGCCTTTTTCTTTGCGTCATCGGCGTGCCGCCGGCAACTTCCGGTTCGGCCGAAGATGCGCGATGATGGCGCCCATTCCCTGCCTCCAGCCGCCGCCAGAGGATTCCCGTCCTGTCTGGAGGCGTTGCCGTGTCCGTTGCTTCACTTCGTGTTGTTCCAACGCGTTCATCCGTTCGTATCGCGGCGATGCCGCACGCTCCGCTGATGAAGGCGGTCGCCGGTGTACTGGCCCTGATCGTCTCCACGGGCGCCGCGCACGCCCAGTCAGCCGCGGCTGATGCCGCGCGTGCGCAGGGTGAGGCGAAGACGCTGCAGACCGTGCAGGTCTCGGCCAATCAGCTGGGCACCGTCACCGAAGGAAGTGGCTCCTACACGCCCGGCACGATCGCCACCGCCACCCGGCTGGTGCTCACCCCGCGGCAGACGCCGCAGTCGATCAGCGTGATCACGCGCCAGCAGATGGATGACTTTGCCCTCAACGGCATCGACGACATCATGAAGGTCACCCCCGGGGTGAGCATCGTTACCTACGACAGCGAGCGCACCGAGTACTACGCGCGCGGCTTCGCGGTGCAGAACTTCCAGTACGACGGCATTCCGATGGCGCGTGATTCGTCGTACTCGGCGGGCAACACGCTCAGCGACACGGCCATCTACGACCGGGTGGAGGTGCTCAAGGGCGCGACCGGACTGCTGACCGGCATGGGCGATCCCGGTGCGACCATCAACCTGGTGCGCAAGAAGCCTACGCGCGCGCTGGCCGGCAGTGCCACGCTGGGCGCCGGGTCATGGGACAGCTATCGCGCGGAAGTCGATGTGGGCGGACCGCTGACCGACAGCGGTCGCGTTCGCGGCCGGGCCGTGGCGGCCTATCAGGACAAGCATTCCAACGTCGACCATTACCAGCGCAGCAACCAGGTGTTCTACGGCATCCTCGAGGCGGACATCGGCGACAGCACCCTGCTCACCGTCGGCGCCGATTACCAGGACAGCGATCCGCAGGGCTCCAGCTGGGGTGGCATCCCGCTGCTGGACAGCACCGGCAACTTCAACCGCATGCCGCGCTCGTTCAACAACGGCGCCCGCTGGAGTCGCTGGGGCCAGTACAGCCGTACCGGTTTTGCCACCCTGGAGCACACCTTCGGCAACGACTGGGTGGCCAAGCTGCAGCTCAACCACCAGGTCAACGGCTATGACGCGTCGCTTGGCGCGGCCGCAGGCGGCAATCCGGATCCGGTGACCGGCGAAGGCGTGAGCATGTGGCTGGGGCAGTACATCGGCAAGACCACCAGCAATGCCGCCGATCTGTACGTGAGCGGTGCGTTCGAATGGTTCGGTCGCGAGCACGAACTGGTGGTGGGTGGCAGCGTGTCGCGCAAGCGCTGGATCAACAACGGCTACTCGCCGCAGCCGGGCTATGTGGGCGATGTGGCCGACTACCGCGCATGGACCGGCGACGTTCCCGAGCCGGACTGGCAGTGGGGCTTCGGCGACAACCAGGTCACCCGTGAGAGCGGTGCCTATGTCGTGGGCCGCTTCAACCTGGCCGATCCGCTCAAATTGATTCTCGGCAGCCGCATCGCCAATTACCGATCGCCCGATACGGATGAGAGTGGCGTGGTCGTGCCGTACGCCGGCCTGGTGTACGACCTCGGTCGCACGGTGTCGGTATACGCCAGCTACAGCACCATCTTCAAACCGCAGGGCTACCAGAACGAGCAGGGCCGCGTGCTGGATCCGCTGGAAGGGCGCAGCTACGAAGCCGGCCTGAAGGCGGGGTTCTTCGACGACCGCCTCAACGCCAGTGCTGCGGTGTTCCAGTTGGAGCAGGACAACTACGCCGAGCCCAGTGGCGGGCTGACGCCGAGTGGTGGAATCGCGTATCGCGGCCTGATGGGCGTGCGTACGAAGGGCTACGAGCTGGAACTGTCCGGCCAGCTGGCACCCGGTTGGCAGGTGCAGGGCGGCTATGCGCACAAAGTGGCCCGGCAGCAGTCCACCAAGGTGTCCACGCTGGAGCCGGAAGACCAGTTCAGCCTGCACAGCAGCTATCGCCTGACCGGGCCGTTGCAGGGCTGGAGCGTGGGCGGCGGTGCGCGGTGGCAGGGCAGCACCTTCGGCACGATCACCAACCCCGCCAACGGCGGTAGCCTGGTCCATCGCACCGAGCCGTACTGGCTGCTGGATGCGATGGCGCGCTATGAATTCAATGATCGCCTTGCCGCCTCGGTGAACGTCAACAACCTGCTCGACAAGCACTACTACACGATCTTCAGCTGGTACAGCACCTACACATGGGGCGAGCCGCGCAACGTGCGGCTGAACGTGACCTACCGGTTCTGAGTCGCAGGCACCGGTCACCCCGCCAGGCGGGGTGACCGGTTTGCCGCATCACGGCTTACAGCGGCAGGTCGAACACCAGCACTTCGGCATCGCTGGCGTTCTCCAGCGTGAGCTGGGCTTCGTCACGGACCTGCAGCGCATCGCCGGTCTCCAGCGTGATGCCGTTGACCTGCAGCTGGCCACGCGCCACCTGCACATAGGCGCCACGCTGCGGCGCCAGGGCCAGGTGCACGCGCTCTTCGCCGTCCAGGAGGGTGGCGTAGATGTTGGTGTCCTGGTGGATCAGCAGCGACCCGTCGCGGCCATCCTTCGAGGCGATCAGGCGCAGCTGGCCGCGCTTGGCCTCCGGCGCGAAGTGGGTTTCCTGGTAGCTCGGGGGGATGTTCTCGGTGTCCGGGAACAGCCAGATCTGCAGGAAGTGCACGGTCTCGTCGGGCGAGTGGTTGAACTCGCTGTGGCTGACCCCGCTGCCGGCGCTCATGCGCTGCACATCGCCGTAGCGCAGCACCGAGCCGGTGCCCATCGAGTCCTTGTGCTCCAGCGCGCCGCCGAGCACGTAGGAGATGATCTCCATGTTGCTGTGGCTGTGGGTGCCGAAGCCCTGGCCGCCGACGACCTTGTCTTCGTTGATCACGCGCAACGGGCCGAAGCTGGTATAGCGCGGGTCGTAGTAATTGGCGAAGGAGAAGGTGTGCTGGGAGTTCAGCCAGCCATGGTTGGCCTGGCCGCGGGTGGCGCTCTTGCGGATCTGCAGCATGATGTTCTCCTCAGGGTGTTCGATGGTTTCGATGGCGGTCCGGGGAGGTGTTTGCTGCCCCTTTCCTGTTGGCGCCAGTATCCGCTTGCACCGTCGGCTTGAAAAACGGATAGTTTTGCAAGCCATCATCGAAAAATTCGAATGCTTAAGCTCAGTCTCGACGCACTGCAGATCCTGGATGCGATCGACCGCCGCGGCTCCTTCGCCTCGGCCGGCAAGGAGCTGCACAAGGTGCCTTCGACCATCTCCTACACCGTCTCCAAGCTGGAGCAGGACCTGGGCGTGCAGCTGTTCGACCGGATCGGGCCCCGGGCGCACCTGACCGAGGCGGGCGTGGCGCTGCTGGACGAGGGCCGGCACCTGCTGCGCGCCGCCCGCGAGCTGGAGATGCGGGTGCGGCGGGTGGCCTCGGGCTGGGAGGCGGAGCTGACCGTGGCGGTCGATTCACTGTTCCAGCCGGCGCTGCTGGCCGAGGACGTGCGTGCGTTCGGCGGTGTGGCCGAACAGACCCGTGTGCGGCTGATCAGCGAGGCGTTGTCCGGTACCTGGGAGGCGCTGCTGGACCGGCGCGCCGACCTGCTGGTGGGGGCGGCGGGCGAGGGCCCCAGTGGCGGGGGCTACGTGGTGGAGCCGATGGGAGTGGTGCGCTTCGTGTTCGCGGTGGCGCCGGGCCATCCACTGGCGGCGGCGAAGGCGCCGTTGGGGCGCGAGCAGCTGGCGGCGCATTGCGCGATTGCCGTGGCCGATTCCGCGCGGCGGCTGCTGCCGCGTACGGTCGGGCTGCTGATGGGGCAGGAGACGGTCACCGTGCCCGATACGGTGAGCAAGTTCCGGCTGCAATGCGCCGGGCTGGGCTTCGGGTTCCTGCCCGAGCCGTATGTGCAGGCCGCCGTGGCCCAGGGCCGGCTGGTGGTCAGGCAGGTGGAGGAGCCCAAGCCGGACGAGACCCTGTGGTTGGCCTGGCGGACGGGCGAGGAGGGGGCGGCATTGCGCTGGTGGCGGGAGCGGATGCGGCGGGAGGGGGTGATGGCGGGGTGGTGGGAGACGATGGAGGGGTGGTTGTAACGTTCGGGATAAATGAACAATGGCTGGGCTGTCATCGATCGGTCATGTGGTTGCGGTAGAGCGCCCCGGGCGCGATGGTTAATCTGCGCGGCTCAATGTGAACCTCTGCGCCCATGAAACGCCTGCTGCTGTTGCTGCTGGCCGGGGCCGGCCTGTGGCTGGCCGCGTGCTCATCGCTCAATTCCTCCGCTGCCTCCACCTCGCTCAGCGACCGCCTGGTCGCGCCCGTTGGCGTGTCCACGCTGCTCGATACCGCGCGTATTGCCGAGGCGGTGGCGGCGGTGCCCAATCGCCACGGTTTCGTGACCGGGCGCGCCGGCGTGCCGCTGTTCTGGCGGGCGTTCGATCCTGGTCGCTACGGGCTGCACTACCAGTATCTGGCCCAGCAGCATGACAACGGCGAGCCGTTGAACACCGGCCTGAAGCTGGCCTTGCCGCAGCCGTTCCAGGCGCAGGCCCCGCGCGGCACCGTGGTGCTGCTGCACGGCTGGATGATGAACGGCGATGCGATGCTGCCGTGGTCGCTGCAGCTGGCCGAATCGGGCTATCGGGTGATCACCATCGACCTGCGCAACCACGGGCATTCCGGTGCGGGACCGTCGGGCTATGGCACGTTCGAATCCGACGACGTGATCGATGTGATCGATGCGTTGCAGCGCCGTGGCGAGGTGGTCGGTCCGCTGTATCTGTTCGGCGTGTCCTACGGTGCGGCCACGGCGCTGTTCACCGCCGACAAGCTCGGCGACCGCGTCACCGGCGTGGTGGCGATGGAATCGTTCGCCAATGCGGGCGACGCCATCCGCAGCATGATTCCGCACCTGATGTCGCTGCAGCCCACCGCGTGGAAGGCGCAGGCCATGGCGACCTACGGGCGGTGGCGCTACGGCGGGCAGAACATCGATGCGGTGATTGCCGCCGCCAGCCAGCGCCTGGACCTGGATCTGAATGACGTGGACGTAACCCGCGCCGTTGCCGACACGCGTGCCTGCATGCTGCTGCTGCATGGCCAGAACGATGCGCACGTGCGGGTGGAGCAGGGGCGTGCATTGGCCGCCGCCAGTCCGCGCGTGCATTACATCGAAATGCGCGGCGAAGACCACATCACCCTGCCGCTGCGCTTGGACCTGCTGAGTGGCGTGGTGGATGACTGGCTGGCGCACGATGACCATGCGGGTGGCCGCTGCCCCGCGCCGGAAGTGCCGCAGGAAGCGGATCGCAGGGCAATGGCCGCGGTGCAGCCGCGGGTCCCCGCACGCGGGTAGTGCCACCCCATGGGTGGCATCGCGGTGCAGGAACGAAGGGCAGCCACCCATGGGGTGGCTCTACATCGCCGGGGAACATCAGAAACAAAAAAGGCAGCCAGTGGCTGCCTTTCTTCTCATCGATGCAATGGTGCGCCCGGAGAGATTCGAACTCCCGACCGCCTGGTTCGTAGCCAGGTACTCTATCCAACTGAGCTACGGGCGCGCTTGCATTGTCTGGTTGTTGCCGAGATGTAATGGTGCGCCCGGAGAGATTCGAACTCCCGACCGCCTGGTTCGTAGCCAGGTACTCTATCCAACTGAGCTACGGGCGCATTTACATCACGTTGTTTTACGACTACCGGCAGAGGCGAAACTGCTGGCCTGTTGATGGTGCGCCCGGAGAGATTCGAACTCCCGACCGCCTGGTTCGTAGCCAGGTACTCTATCCAACTGAGCTACGGGCGCGTCAACAGGAGCGGAATTATGCGGATCGACGCCGCATCCGTCAACGCCTTTGTGAAGAACTTCATTCAAATGAATGAAAAAGCGCCTTCGCCACGGCCTCCGGCGACTTCATCCAGGCGAAGTGATCGGCCCGCGCTCCTAGTGCCGATGCCGTCAGCACCGACAGTGTGGCATCCACCTGCGGCAGCTTGGCCAGCAGACCCTGCATCGAGCCGGTGGGGGCGAACCAATCCTCCGCCATGACCACCGCGCTGGCGTGGCCCTGCAGCCCGCGCATGCTGCCTTCCAGGTCCTGGGCCATGCCGATGGCCGCGTAGTGGTTGTTCAGGCCCACCTTTGCCCAGTCGCGGATCAATCCACGCGCCTCGGTACCGCCGAAGCCCACCCGGCGCCCATGCAGCACGCCCTGGCGCTGAGCCAGCCACGGCAGGAAGCGGTAGAACAACGGCAGTGCCCAGCCGCGTGGGGCGGGGAAGGCGCGCCAATACGGCGTGCCGGTGGCCACCAGCCAGAAGCGTTCGAACACCCCCGGGTGCAGGCCGGCGAACATGCAGGCCAGCTGGCCGCCCAGGCTGTGCCCGCCGATGATCAGCGGCGCGTTGCCGTGCAGGCGCAGCGCCCGGAGGCTGGCCGGCAGGTCGCATTCGAGGATCTCGCGGTAGCCCCAGTCCTGCTGCCGCGACGGGCGCAGGCTGCTGCTGCCATTGCCGCGCCATTCGTGCAGGAACACGGCAATGCCGCGCGCGGCCAATGCATCGGCGAAGGGCTGGTAGTTGCGCGCGGACACCCCTAGGGCCGGCAGCCACAGCAGGTGCGCGCGCGGTTGCACCGGCACGCGTGCGATCAGTTCGAAACGGTGGCCATCGTCGGTCGCGACGGGTATCGCCAGGGCGCGCGTCATGCCGACCACGCCGCGCCGAAGTGGTCGAGCACCAGCACGTCGCTGCGGCCGGGTGCGTAGCCGCTCTGCAGGCCGCGCGCGACGTAGTCGATCGCCGCCTCGCAGGCGTTGGGCAGCGACAGCCCGCAGCACAGCTGCGCGGCAATTGCCGAGGCCAGCGTGCAGCCGGTGCCGTGTGCGTCCACCGGCAGCCGTGCGTGGATGAATTCCTCGCTGCTGACGCCATCGAAGTAGCGGTCGATCACCCGCGTGCCTTCGGCCATGTGGCCGCCCTTGAGCAGCACCGCGCCGGCGCCCAGGTCGAGCAGTGCGGCGGCGGCGTCTTCGGCGTCGTCGGCATTCTGGATGCGCCGGCCCAGCAGCAGTTCCGCTTCCGGGGTATTGGGCGTGAGCAGCGTGGCCAGCGGCAGCAGGCGCGTGCGCAGCGCGTGCAACGCGCTGTCTTCCAGCAGCCGGGCGCCACTGGTGGCGACCATCACCGGGTCCAGCACCACATGGGGAGGACGGTATTTTTCCAGCGCGTCGGCCACCAGCGCGATCACCTCGGCGTTGGCCAGCATGCCCAGCTTCACGGCGTGGATGTCGAAGTCGGCGAAGCAGGCGTCGATCTGCGCCTGCAGGAACTCCAGCGGGGGCACATGCACGGCGGTGACGCCGCGGGTGTTCTGCGCGGTGAGGGCGGCAATCGCCGACAGCCCGTGCACGCGATGCGCGGCGAAGGCTTTCAGGTCGGCCTGGATGCCGGCACCACCGCCGGAATCGGAACCGGCAATGGTGAGGGCGGAGACGGGCGTGGATGGGCTCATGTGGCGATTGTGCAGTGTTTGCGGCGGTGGTGCGCCGGGGGCGTTCTCAGCGCCGGTGCAGCAGCCGCCATTGGGCGTAGAGCACGTAGCCCAGCCCGGTGCCGCCGGTCAGTACTGCAGGTGCCAGCAGGGCGTTGTAGCCGAAGCGCACGAACAGCCACGCGCCGAGGATGCCGCCGGCCAGGAAGCCGCTCACGATCAGGCCGCTTAGCGTCAGGCGCCGGATCGGCAGCGGCAGGCCGCGCAGCAGGTGGCCCAGTCCGATGCCCAGATCGGTGAACATCCCGCTGAGATGGGTGGTGCGCACCACCGCGCCACTGAACGTGGTGGCCATCGCGTTCTGTAGGCCGCAGGCCATCGCGGCGGCCAGCGCACCCCAGATCTGGTGTTGCTTGAACAGCGGTATGGCGGCCAGCAGCAGGAGCGATTCCAGGGTCAGTACCACCCCGTAGCGACGACCCAGCTGCAGAGCGCTGTCCTGCACGATCATCCCGCTCAGCATGGCGCCCAGGCAGAACGCGATCAGCAGGCCCCACAGGTGGCCGACCACCCGCCAGTCGCCCTGCGCCAGGGCCATGCCAAGCTGGCTGGTGGTGCCGGTCATGTGGCTGACCGCCTGGTGCTCGAAGCCCAGGAAGCCGACCACGTTGACCATCCCGGCCACGCAGGACAAGGCGATCGCGCCGATCCACACCCAGGTGGGCAGCCGGATGTTCATCGGCAGTGTGCGGTGCGGATCACGCTGTGCTCAGTGATCCGCAGGTGGGCCGTTGAACTGCACCTCGGAGAACTGGTTGCTGGCCGGATCGAACAGTGCGCCCCAGAACTGGCGGCCGCCATCGCAGACGCGGATCGCTTCGCGCGCCGGATCGGTCTCGCTCTGGTCGGGCAGCCGGAATGCGTTGAGGTAGATCAGCTGCCTGCCCTCCAGCTCGACACCCACGTACTGGCGGTCGAAGTCGGCGGCACCTGGCACCTGCGCGTCCAGCGCGGGCAGCTGCGCTTCGAGCTGCTCGATCTGCTGGCGGCTGGGGGCCCAGTAGCCGGTGACCCGCCCCGGCGGCTGGCCGGGGCTGGGGCGGGAGCAGGTATCCAGCACCTGGGCGGCGATGACCGGACGGGTCACCACCCAGGATTGGCCGGTTTTCACGGCGGTAGGCACGCTGGCACCAGGCCGCGTGTTGGCGGGCGTGCAGGCCGCCGCCAGCGCGGCCAGCGCCAGTGGCAGCACGGCACGGGGAAGGAAACGGTTCACAACACCTCCGAGGCGTAGTCGGCCAGGCGCGAACGCTCGCCACGGCGAAGCGTGACATGCGCGCTGTGCGGCCAGTTTTTGAAGCGGTCCACCGCGTAGGTCAGGCCCGAGGTGGTTTCGGTCAGGTACGGCGTGTCGATCTGCTCCACGTTGCCCAGGCAGACGATCTTGGTGCCGGGGCCGGCACGGGTGATCAGGGTCTTCATCTGCTTCGGGGTGAGGTTCTGCGCCTCGTCCAGGATCAGGTAACGCGACAGGAAGGTGCGGCCGCGCATGAAGTTCAGCGAACGGATCTTGATCCGGCTGGCAATCAGGTCGTTGGTCGCCGCGCGCCCCCAGGCGCCGCCTTCCTGGGTGTGGGTGAGCACTTCCAGGTTGTCGGTGAGCGCGCCCATCCACGGCGTCATCTTTTCTTCTTCGGTGCCGGGCAGGAAGCCGATGTCCTCGCCGACGCTGACCGTGGCGCGGGTCATGATGATCTCGCGGTAGCGCTGCTGGTCCATGGTCTGGGCCAGGCCGGCGGCGAGCGCCAGCAGGGTCTTGCCGGTGCCTGCGGTACCGAGCAGCGTGACGAAGTCGATCTCCGGGTCCATCAGCGCATTGAGCGCGAAGTTCTGCTCGCGGTTGCGCGCGCTGATGCCCCAGACCGCATGGCTGCCGTGGCGGAAGTCGTTGACCAGCGACAGGGTGACCTTGTCGTTGTCGACCTTGGCCACGCGCAGTTCGACTTCATCGTCGCCGGGCAGGTAGGCGTACTGGTTGGGGTGCCAGCTCTCGTCGTCGCTGGCGAGGATCTCGTAGCTGGTGCGGCCCTTGTCACTCCAGCTGCGCAGGCTGTCGGTGTGCTTCTTCCAGAAGTCTTCCGGCAGCTCGGTGGCACCGGTGTAGAGCAGGCTGAAATCGTCCAGCGCCCGGTCGTTTTCGTAGTCTTCGGAGACGATGCCGGCGATGGCCGCCTTGATCCGCAGGTTGATGTCCTTGGACACGAACACCACCGGAATCTCCGGGATCTGTTCCTTCAGCGCCAGGATCGCACCGAGGATGGCGTTGTCCGGAATCACCGCGCCGAAACTCTTGCCCGCTTCGAAATGACTGGTCTGGAAGCGCAGCAGGCCCACGCTCTGCTTGCCGCGCAGTTGCAGCCCGTTCGGCCGCTGCAGCGGAATGCCGTCGGCCAGGTTGTCCAGGCCGGAGGCCTGCACCAGCTCATTGAGGAAGCGGCTCACCTGGCGCGCATTGCGGCTCGCCTCGGTGGTGCCCTTCTTGCCATTGTCCAGCTCTTCGATCACCTGCATCGGCAGGTAGACATCATGCTCCTCGAACTTGAACAGCGCGGTTGGATCGTGCATCAGCACGTTGGTATCCAGAACGTAGATGCGCTTGCCTCGGGTCATCGTCATTTCCTGGTGGCAGAACAGGGACAAGCCATCACGACCTGCGGGGCAGGGTGATGGCCATTGTGGGGTGCACATTGATCACTGGGTTTTCGCGGCCTTCAGGGCTTCAAGGACGGATTCTGCGTGGCCGGCCACTTTCACCTTGCGCCACGACTGCACGATACGACTGTCGGGAGAAATGAGGAAGGTGCTGCGCTCGATGCCACGCACCTGCTTGCCGTACATGTTCTTCAGTTTGATCACGTCGAACGCATTGCACAGGGCCTCGTCGCCGTCGCTGATCAGCGGGAAGGCAAAGCCCTGTTTGGCACAGAAGTTGTCGTGGGACTTGACCGAGTCGCGGGAAACGCCGAACACCCGGGCGCCGGCGCGCTTGAACTTCGGCAGCAGGGCGTTGAAGTCGATGCCCTCGGTGGTGCAGCCCGGGGTGCTGTCCTTGGGGTAGAAATACAGCACCAGCCATTGGCCGGCGAGATCGCCGAGGGTGGTGTGTTCGCCGCCGGACAAGGCCAGCGGGAGGGCGAGGGTGGTGCTGTCCAGGGTATCGCCGTTGTTCATGAGGTCCTTGCTTCGGAGCCTGAGTGAGGCGTCTTACAACTGCATGAAACACCGCGCGTTCGTGATGAACGCGCGAAGCCGTCAGAACTTCATCGGGTCCATGATCGCGTCCAGGTTGAGGTGGTCGCAGAATTCGAGGAAATCGTCGCGCAGGGCGGCGATGTGCATGTTGGCCGGCACGCCGATGGTCACCTGCGCGGAGAACATCTCCGCACCGGTCTGCATGGCGCGGTAGCGGGTGCTCTGCAGGTTTTCGATGGTGATGCCCTGGCGGTCGAAGAAGTCGGCCAGCTGGAACAGGATGCCGGGCTTGTCGGCGGCAATCACTTCCACGATGTAGGGCAGCAGGTTGGACTGGGCCTGTTTGGCGCCGGTGCGGTACCAGACCAGTTTCAGGCCTTCCTCGCGCTCCAGGCGGGTCAGCATGGCTTCCAGCTTGGCCACCGAGTCCCACGAGCCGGTGGCCAGGGCGGTCACCGAGACATCGCGGCCCACGGTAGCCAGGCGGGCATCGACCAGGTTGCAGCCGCTGTCGGCGATGCGCCGGGTGACGGGCAGCAGGGGGGACTCCGGATGCGTCGTGTAGGCGTTGATCAGGAGATGGTTTTCGGTCGGCGCAGGCCGCGGCGTGGTGTCGGTCAAGGTGGTTCCGGTAATGCGGGATGAGTCTGAACGGCGCCGGCGACGGCACGTTCACCGGGGTCCAGCATACTTGCCCGCGCTTTCGACCCGCAAGTAACATGCAACGTACGTCCGGCCGCCGTTTACGTGGCCGTCGTCCCCCTTTCTTCCGAGCATCGTTTCCTTGTCTCTTTCCGGTCTCATCACCGCGCTGGCCACGCCTTTCCAGGCCAATGGCGCATTGGATCCCGACGGTTGGCAGCGCCTGCTGCACCTGCAACTGGAGGGTGGCGTTCACGGGGTGGTGGTCGCCGGCTCGACCGGCGAGGCCGCGACCCTGTCCGATGACGAATACGACCAACTGCTGCGCAGCGCGGTCAAAACGGTGGCCGGGCGCGTGCCGGTCCTGGCCGGCACCGGGCTGTCCGGCACCGCCAAGACGATCGAGCAGACCCGGCGGGCGGCCGCCAGCGGCGCGACGCATGCGCTGGTGGTGACCCCGCCGTATGTGCGCCCGACCCAGGCCGGGCTGATCGCGCACTTCCGCGCGGTGGCCGACCAGGGCGAGCTGCCGGTGATCCTGTACAACGTGCCGGGCCGTACCGGCTGCGACATGCTGCCGGAGACGGTGGCCGAGCTGGCCACGCACCCGAACATCGTCGGGATCAAGGAAGCGGTCGGCGACGTGGGCCGGGTCCAGGCGCTGCTGGCGTTGCGTTCGCCGGATTTCGCGATTCTCAGTGGCGACGACGGCACGGCCGCCCGGTCCATTCTGTCCGGGGTGGACGGGCTGATCTCGGTCGGCTCGAACGCACTGCCGGGCGCCTACCGTCGGATGTGCGACCTGGCTGCCGCAGGCGACCACACGGCCACGGAGGCCTGGGACGCCCGTCTCGAGCCGTTCCATGATTTCTGCGGGGTCGAATCCAACCCGATTCCGGTGAAGGCGCTGCTGCACCGTATTGGCATCGGGCACGGTCTGCGCCTGCCACTGCTGTCCTTGTCGGAGGCTCACCACGCTGCCGCCGACCACCTGGCCACCGATATCGGTGCGCTCGAAGCACTTTCCAGCCACTGATGTCAGTGGCCTGACCCAGGAGATTCACATGCGTCAATCCGTTTCCGCCATCCGCGTGCTGTCGTTCGCGATCCTGGCTACCGCCACCCTGGTGGGCACCACCGGTTGCTTCAAGCGCGGTGCCCGCGGCGATTACGCGCTGGCCCCGGAGATGCGTCCGCTGGAAGTCCCGCCGGACCTGAACACCCCGGGCAACAACCCGGCCGCACAGGTGCCGGTGCTCGCCTCGCAGGCCGCCAAGCCGGCCCCGTCGACGGCAGCCGCCAACAATGCCGGCTTCACTGTGCCGGGCAGCAAGGAAGACGTGTTCGCGAAAGTGGGCACGGCGCTGGAGTCGGTTGAAGGCCTGAAGATCGCCAGCAAGGCCCAGCTGCTGGGCTCTTACGACGTGGCCTTCGAAGGCAGCGACTTCCTGGTCCGTGTGGTCGCCGTCGAAGCCGGCGTCTACATCTCGGCCGTGGACCCGCGCGGCCTGCCGGCCACCGGTGCCGCCCCGACCAAGCTCCTTGGTGAGCTGAAGGCGAAGCTGGCGCAGTAATCTGGCGCAGTAATAAGGCTGGACCTGCGAAACAACGCGGTAGGTACCGACCGTTGGTCGGTACGTGCTGTTGCGATTGCAGACTCAATGAGGCTGCCGGGCGTTGCCCGGCAGCTTTTTGCGTTTAGGCGAACAGCGTTCGGCTGATGGTATCTCTGGCTTAGGCGGGTCCGGGCGGGCATGTGGGGGACGCCGTAAACCCGTCCATTTGGGCTTGGTCGCGGCATCCATGCCGCTCACACCCCCACATACCCGCCCGGACCCACCTTTTGACAGTGTGTCGTTGCCATGGGAAACGCCGAGGCGGCCTGCGGCCGCCATGTCCGCTTGTCCCGTGGCCACCGACCTGTTGTCGAAGGGTCGGCGGGGGTGGGTTTGAGGGGGCATGAGCCGCATGGATGCGGCGACTGAGCTTACATGGACGTACTTGCAGCGTCCCCCACAAACCCACACCCGACGGCCCCAACCAGGGAGCCTCGCAGATCAAGGGCTGTTCGCCCAAATGCATGAAGCCGGGCGAGCCCGGCACCAGGCAATCAACCGCAACCAGACACAAAAAAGGCGCCCAAGGCGCCTTTCATGCGTTACCGCGTTACCGCTCCAGGTACTGGAGCTTGTCCGGCTTGCCGTCCCATTCGCCGGCGTCCTCGGGCGGGTCCTTGCGCACGGTCAGGACCGGCCAGGCCTTGGCCAGCTCGGCGTTGAGCGCGACGAACTTTTCCTGGCCGGCGGGCACGTCGTCTTCGGGGAAGATGGCGTTGACCGGGCACTCGGGTTCGCAGAGGGTGCAGTCGATGCACTCATCCGGGTCGATCACCAGGAAGTTCGGGCCTTCGTGGAAGCAGTCCACGGGGCACACTTCCACGCAATCGGTGTGTTTGCACTTGATGCAGTTTTCGGTGACGACAAAGGGCATGGCTGGATCTGGATCCGACAGTAAGCCGGACAATTCTAGAACAGTTGCGCCTTTGTCGCAGTGCACGATGCGCCGGAGCCGGTCCGTGGGGTTAGATGCCGGTGCCTACCGGTAGACAGCCGGTGGGGCAGGAGCTAGGCAGACCGGGCCCCGCAGGCCTTTGTGCGCGGGCGTGGCCGTGTGAGAACCTGCTGAACGAGTACCCGCTGCGCTGAGCCGTCGCTGTCCCACTCCTGCCAGGACCCTTCATGTCCACCACACTTGCAGCCAACGCCGCCCGCGGCGAGAACACGTCCTTCATTGTGCTGATCAGCTGCGTCGCCACCATCGGCGGCTTCCTGTTCGGCTTCGACAGCGGCGTCATCAACGGCACCGTCGACGGTCTCAAGCAGACCTTCCAGTCCAGCGCGGCCGGGATCGGCTTCGAAGTGGCCTCGATGTTGCTGGGCTGCGCGGTCGGCGCGTTTGCCGCCGGCTGGCTCGGTGACCGGCTCGGCCGGCGCGGGGTGCTGATCATCGCCGCGCTGATGTTCCTGCTCTCGGCGTTGGGGGCGGGGTCGGCGCACAGCTCGCTCGCGTTCGTGATCGCGCGGGTGGTCGGCGGCTTCGCGGTCGGCGCGGCCAGTGTGATGTCGCCGGCCTATATCGCCGAAGTGGCCTCGGCGCGCTATCGCGGGCGGCTGGCCACGGTGCAGCAGATCGCCATCATCAGCGGCCTGTTCTGCGCATTCCTGAGCAACTTCCTGCTGGCCCGCGCCGCGGGTGCCTCGACCGAGGTGCTGTGGCTGGGCCAGGCCGCGTGGCGCTGGATGTTCTGGATGCAGGCCATTCCGTCGGCCGTGTTCCTGGTACTGCTGCTGGTGATTCCGGAAAGCCCGCGCTACCTGGTGGTGAAGGGGCGCCGCGAGCAGGCGCTGGCGGTGCTGACCCGGCTGTACGGACCCGCCGAGGCGCAGGCGAAGGTCGGCGAGATCGAAGGCTCGCTGGCCCAGGACCAGCACCGGCCGAGGTTCTCCGACCTGATCAGCAAGGTCACCGGCAAGCTGCGCCCGATCGTATGGGTCGGGATCGGGCTGGCGATGTTCCAGCAGCTGGTCGGCATCAATGTGGTCTTCTATTACGGCGCGGTACTGTGGCAGGCGGTGGGCTTCTCCGAGAACGACGCCCTGCTGATCAATGTGCTGTCCGGCGCGTTGAGCATCGGCGCCTGCCTGGTCACCGTGGTGCTGATCGACCGCATCGGGCGCAAACCGCTGCTGTGGGTGGGTTCGGTGGGCATGGCGGTGTCCCTGGCGCTGGTGACCATCGCCTTCGCCAGTGGCTCGCTGGACGCGGCCGGGAAGCTGCAGCTGAGCGATCGCATGGGCATGCTGGCGCTGGTGGCGGCCAACGTCTACGTGATCTTCTTCAACATGTCCTGGGGCCCGGTGATGTGGGTGATGCTGGGCGAGATGTTCCCCAACCAGATCCGCGGCTCGGGCCTGGCGGTGGCCGGTGCGGCGCAGTGGATGTCCAACTTCGCCATCACGGTCACCTTCCCGATCCTGCTGGGCAGCATCGGCCTGGCCGGCGCCTACGGCATCTATACGGTGGCGGCGGTGGCCTCGATCTTCTTCGTGCTGCGCTATGTGCACGAGACCAAGGGCAGGGAGCTGGAGCAGATGGAGGGGTGAGGCCGGCCAACAAAAAACCCCGCCAGAGCGGGGTTTTTGTTGGGTCTGCGCCGCGACTGGTGCTCCCTAGGGGACTCGAACCCCTGTTTTAGCCTTGAGAGGGCCACGTCCTAACCTCTAGACGAAGGGAGCAGGCTTTGTCGCGAACTGCGCAGCGCGCTAGTATATGGACCTCGATGCCATTGGGCAATCCCGAAACTTCAACCGGAAGCGCCAACATCAATTCCTCCGCTACATCACCGTTCAGCCTGCGCGTGATCCCCCGCGACCAGCACACCATCTCCCGCAAGGACATCAGCCCCAACGCCCTGCGCGTGCTGTACCGGCTGCGCGACTCGGGTTTCTCTGGCTATCTGGTCGGCGGCGCCGTGCGCGACCTGCTGGTCGGCGGCAACCCCAAGGATTTCGACGTGGCCACCGACGCCACGCCGGAACAGGTCAAGTCGCTGTTCCGCAACTGCCGCCTGATCGGGCGCCGGTTCCGCCTCGCGCACGTGGTGTTCGGCCGCGAGATCATCGAAGTGGCCACCTTCCGCGCCAACGTCGATGACGGCAGCGGCGACCGCGAGATGGACAACGGCATGCTGGTGCGCGACAACGTGTACGGCACCATCGAAGACGACGCGGTCCGCCGTGACTTCACCTGCAACGCGCTGTACTACGCCATCGAGGACTTCTCGGTGCGTGACTACACCGGCGGTTTCGAAGACGTGCAGGCGCGCCTGATGAAGCTCATCGGCGACCCGGAAAAGCGCTACCAGGAAGATCCGGTGCGCATGCTGCGCGCGGTGCGCCTGGCCGCCAAGCTCGGCTTCCAGATCGACGAGGCCAGCGCCGAGCCGCTGCCGCGCCTGGCGGGCCTGCTGGCCGATGCCGCACCCGCACGCCTGTTCGAAGAAGTCCTCAAACTGTTCCTGTCCGGTCACGGCGTGGCCAGCTTCGAAGGCCTGGAGCGTTACGGCCTGCTCGATGTGATGTTCCCCGAGAGTGCCGCCGCGCTGCGCAGCAACCGCAGTGGCGCCCTGCGCCGCATGGTGATCGAAGGGCTGCACAACACCGACCTGCGCGTGGCCAACGACGAACCGGTGTCGCCCTCGTTCCTGTTCGCGCTGCTGCTGTGGCCGGCGTTCTGCCGCGCGCTGGCCACCCTGCAGAAGCAGGGCGTGGCGCTGGAAGAAGCGCAGCGTCGCGCCGCCGACCGCGTGACCCTGCACCAGCTGACCACCATCGCGCTGCCGCGCCGGTTCTCGCTGCCGATGCAGGAAATCTGGCTGCTGCAGGGGCGCTTCAGCTCGCGCCAGCGCAAGCGCGTGATCCGTACGCTGACCCACCCGCGCTTCCGCGCCGCCTACGACTTCCTGGTCCTGCGCCAGGTCGCGTCCAGCGAGCACCAGGCCGACGTGGAGTTCTGGCGCGAGGCCCAGCTGCAGTCCGGCGCCGAGCTGGACTCGACCCTGGATGCGGTGCAGGTCGACGGTGAGCTGGACGAGAACGGGGCACCGCGCAAGCGCCGTCGCCGCCGTCGTCGTCCCGGTGGCGCCGCAGGCGAGTAAGCCGTGACCCTGGCCTGTATCGGACTGGGCGCCAACCTGGGCGAGGCCGCGCAGACCCTGCGCGCCGCGTTCGCGGCGATGGCCGCGCTGCCGCACACCACGCTGCGGGCGCGCTCGCAGCTGTACAGCACCCCGGCCTGGGGCAACGAGGACCAGCCGGCGTTCGTCAATGCCGCCGCGCTGCTCGACACCGGGCTGGACGCGCCGGCGCTGCTCGAGGCCCTGCTTGGCATCGAGCGCGACTTCGGCAGGGTCCGTGATGCCGCCGTGCATTGGGGCCCGCGCACCCTGGACCTGGACCTGCTGCTGTACGGCGAGGCGGTGATCGACCTGCCGCAGCTGAAGGTGCCGCACCCCTATCTGCACGAGCGCGCGTTCGCGCTGCTGCCGCTGGCCGAGATCGCCCCGGAGGCGATGATTCCGGGCCAGGGCCGCGTGCGGGACGCTGCGATGCGTATCGAGGCCTGCGGGATCGCGCCAATAGGAGGATAATGCGGGGCTTATCGCCACCGGTTATCAGCTCATGAGTACCCACGCAGACAGCAAGCCCTGGACCGTCCCCGCACTGGCCGAGGCCAAGCGCAACGGCCAGAAGCTGGTCATGCTGACCGCCTACGACGCCGGCTTCGCGCGTGCGTTCGACGCCAACGGCGTCGACCTGATCCTGATCGGCGATTCGCTGGGCATGGTGGTGCAGGGCCATGACTCGACCCTGCCGGTGACCACCGACGACATGGTCTATCACACCCGCGCCGTGGCCCGCGTGCTGCAGCGTGCGCTGCTTATCGCCGACCTGCCGTTCGGCGCCGACGCCACCCCCGAGCGCGCGCTGGACGCCTCGCTGCGCCTGCTGCAGGCCGGCGCGGAGATGGTCAAGATCGAGGGTGCCGGCTTCAAGCTGGACGTGATCCGTTACCTGGTCGAGCGCGAGATTCCGGTGTGCTCGCACCTGGGCCTGACCCCGCAGTCGGTGCTGCGCCTGGGCGGTTACCGCGTGCAGGGCAGGGGCGATGCCGCCCGCCAGCTGGTTGAAGACGCCAAGGCCGTGGTCGAGGCGGGCGCCAGCATGATCGTGCTCGAATGCCTGCCCACGCCGGTGGCCGCTGAGGTCACTGCTGCTGTGTCGGCGCCCACGATCGGGATCGGCGCCGGTCCGCACTGCGATGGCCAGGTGCTGGTGCTGCATGATTTCCTCGGCCTGGACAGCGGCCACCGCCGTCCCAAGTTCGTCAAGGATTTCCTTGCCGAAGGCGGGTCGGTTGCCGGCGCCGTCCGTGCCTACGCCGACGCGGTGCGCGACGGCTCCTTCCCCGACGCAGAACACGCCTACGCCTCATGATCGATACCGTCACCGAACTGTCCCGCCTGCGCGCCGTCGTCAACGGCTGGAAGCGCGAGGGCCTGCGCGTTGCGCTGGTTCCCACCATGGGCAACCTGCACGCCGGCCACTACTCGCTGGTCACGCTGGCCCGGCAGTACGCCGACCGCGTGGTCTCCAGCGTGTTCGTCAATCCGACCCAGTTCGGCCCCAACGAAGACTTCACCCGTTACCCGCGCACGCCCGAGGCCGACACCTCCGGGCTGGAGCAGGCCGGCTGTGACGTGCTGTGGCTGCCCACCGTTGAATCGATGTACCCGTTCGGCGTGGCGCTGGCCGCCAGCGTCAACGTGCCCGGTATCAGCGGCTTGCTGGAAGGCGCGCACCGCCCGGGCCACTTCGATGGCGTCTGCACCGTGGTCTCGCGGCTGTTCAACCAGGTCCAGCCGGACGTGGCCGCGTTCGGCAAGAAGGACTACCAGCAGCTGGCGGTGATCCGCCAGATGGTGGAAGACCTGGCCTTCCCGATCCAGATCGTGGGCGGCGACATCGTGCGCGAGACCGACGGCCTGGCCATGAGCTCGCGCAACCAGTACCTCAACGGCGAGCAGCGCCAGGTCTCGACCACCATCCACCAGGTCCTGCTGGGCATGCGCGAGGGCTTCATCGCGGGCAAGAGCCGCAGCCTGATCGAGGCCGATGCCGCCGCCGCCCTGCAGGCCGCCGGCTTCCAGGTCGACTACGCCGTGGTGCGCAAACCGGACCTGTCCGAGCCGGCAGACAGCGAAGACGGCAACCGCGTCGCCCTGATCGCCGCACGCATTGGCAGCACCCGCCTGATCGACAACCTCGAGTTCTGATTTCCAGGTACATGGCCGTATGCACAAGGGCGCCGGAAGGCGCCCTTGTGCATTTCGGCGGTCGGGCCAGCGGTCGCCCGGCTCACTTCCAGACGCAGTCCGTGTGCGCTATGTTCGCGCTTGAGTCACGGGAATGACCCAGGACGGAGCGATGAACGATGGATGCGAAGGCGTGCCGATGCCATGTTCTGCTGCTTTCGTTGTTGATTGCGGCTCTGGATTGTTCAGCCAACGAAGTTCAGAAGATTACTCTGGCGGCCAAGGCGGCCGATTCGGATGTGGTCGTCATCGGTGTCGTGGGTGAGGTTTCCCGTTGCGCTCGCATTGAAGCGGGGGAGTGTCGGGATTCGGCAGTGACCGCCAAGGTTCACGTGCAGGAGGTACTAAAGGGCCCTGTTCCGGCGGAGATCCGGTTCCGCTGCGAGGAGGCCGCCCCGGAGTTCAGCCCTGCCGCCTGCGCGCCGGAGACGGCGCGGCTTCTGTTTCTCCGCGCGGACGGAAACGGGGTGTTCCATGCGGTCAACGGTCCGTATGGCGCCTATGACCTGTCTCTGCCAGCCGGTCAGTCGGCGCTGATGCAATTCCGTACGAGGCTTGATGGGCGTGCAGAACAGCAGGGGTTCAAATGAACCGTATGCGTTTTTTTTGCGTCGCCGGAACGGGGTCGAAACGATTCAGGCCATCCATCCAGAGGGTGCTTGAAATCGCCGTGTTTGGGTAAACAGGGACGGAGGGCTGCGGTATGGGGTTGTTGAAGTCGATTGCTACTGGGCGGACTGCCGATCTGGTCGGGATGATCGGATTCATATGTTTGTTTCTCTACTCGATCTGGGTGATCGTCTCCATAGTCCTGGCGGGAGGTCGGATCACCATTCTCAATGTGATCGTCTCTATCGCTCTTGGGCTGATGGTGCTCAGGTCAACGGCTAGATTTCTCATGCGGCGAGCTCACAACGCGTAACTGACGGTTTGGCTGTTTCGCACTGGAATGTCGGTAGCTGCTCGGGGCGCGGGTGGCTGCATGGTCCTCGGCATGTCCATTGATCGGCAACGGCCTCTTCGTGCCGGGTCATGCGTTACCGGGCGTTGATGGGTTCACGGCAGTCTTCTGGCGATCAACGCTACCAACAGTGCGCACGATCAGCGGCGCGCTCGGTCGGCCGGCTCTTCCAGCGGCCACCAGCACACTGTCAAAGGCGGGTCGGGGCTGGTTTGCGGGGGCATGAGCCGCATGGATGCGGCGACTGAGCTTACAGGGACGTACTTGCAGCGTCCCCCGCAAACCCGCACCGTCCCGCCAAATCCAGGAAACCGCTGGCTAAGGGCTGTTCGCCCAAAACCAACAGCAGCCGTGCGAAGCCCGGCGACCAGAACCCATCGACTACCGATCAACCGGGGGCACCAGGGGCCCAACACCCCGTCACCTGCCTGAACCGCCGGCAGCGGTCCAGGAGCAGCACCTGCCGCCGGGTCCCCGGGTGATAGAATTTCCCTTTCCTTTACCGTTGTCGCGTGCCATGCACCTTTCCCTGCTCAAGACCAAGATCCACCGCGCCACCGTGACCCATTCGGAGCTGAACTACGAAGGGTCCATCGCCATCGATGACAACCTGCTGCTGGCTACCGGCATCCGTGAGTTCGAGCAGGTGCACATCTGGGACGTCACCAACGGTGCGCGCTTCTCGACCTATGCCATTCGCGCCGAAGCCGGCAGCGGCGTGGTCTCGCTCAACGGCGGCGCCGCGCGTCACGTGCAGGTGGGCGACATCATCATCATTGCCGCCTTTGCCAGCATGAGCGAAGAAGAAGCTGACAGCTTCCGCCCGAAGTTGGTATATGTGGACGGCAACAACCAGATTTCCCACACCAACGACAGCATCCCGACCCAGGCCGCATGACACAGAACAACGGATTCGACCCGCTCCACTCCCATGCCCAGCGCCTGCGTGGCGCGAGCATCCCCGCACTGATCGCCGCCGAACCGGGCCGCGCACAATCGCTGGGGCTGCGGGTCGGTCCGTTGTATGCCAACTTCGCGCGGCAGAAGCTCGACCGCGCGGCGTTGGATGCGCTGCTGCAGCTGGCCGCCGAGCGCGATGTCGCCGGCGCCTTCCAGCGCCAGTTCCGCGGTGAGACGGTCAACGTCACCGAAGGCCGCGCCGCCCTGCACACCGCGCTGCGTGGCGATGTCAGCGGCGCGCCGGTGGCCGGCGAAGCCTTTGCCACCGCCGCCCAGGTGCGCGCCCAGATGGGCGAGCTGGTGGCCGCGCTGGAGAAGACCAACGTCACCGACATCGTCAGCGTCGGCATCGGCGGCTCGGACCTCGGTCCGCGCCTGGTCGCCGATGCGCTGCGCCCGGTGAGCGGCGCGCGCTTCCGCGTGCATTTCGTGTCGAACGTGGACGGCGCCGCCATGCAGCGCACCCTGGCCATGCTGGATCCGGCCACCACCGCCGGCATCCTCATTTCCAAGACCTTCGGCACCCAGGAGACCCTGCTCAACGGGCAGATCCTGCATGACTGGCTGGGCGGCAGCGAGCGCCTGTACGCGGTCAGCGCCAACCCCGAGCGGGCGGCCAAGGCGTTCTCCATTGCCGCCGGCCGCGTGCTGCCGATGTGGGACTGGGTGGGCGGGCGCTATTCCCTTTGGTCGGCGGTCGGCTTCCCGATCGCGCTGGCCATCGGCTTCGAGCGCTTCGAGCAGCTGCTGGACGGCGCCGCGCAGATGGACGAGCACGCGCTGACCGCGCCGCTGGACCAGAACCTGCCGGTGCTGCACGCGCTGACCGATATCTGGAACCGCAACCTGCTGGGCCACGCCACTCACGCGGTGATGACCTACGACCAGCGTCTGGCGCTGTTGCCGGCCTACCTGCAGCAGCTGGTCATGGAAAGCCTGGGCAAGCGCGTGCAGCTCGACGGCAGCCCGGTCGACAGCGACACCGTGCCGGTGTGGTGGGGCGGGGCGGGCACCGACGTGCAGCACAGCTTCTTCCAGGCACTGCACCAGGGCACCAGCGTGATCCCGGCCGATTTCATCGGCTGCGTGCACAACGATGATCCTTACGTGGTCAACCACCAGGCCCTGATGGCCAACCTGCTGGCGCAGACAGAGGCGCTGGCCAACGGCCAGGGCAGCGACGACCCGCACCGCGAGTATCCGGGCGGCCGACCGAGCACGATGATCCTGCTCGACGCCTTGACCCCGCAGTCGCTGGGCGCGCTGATCGCCATGTACGAACACGCCGTGTACGTGCAGTCGATCATCTGGAATATCAACGCCTTCGACCAGTTCGGCGTGGAGCTGGGCAAGCAGTTGGCCAGCCAGCTGTTGCCGGCGCTGCAGGGCGAGGCGCATGCGATCACCGATCCGGTAACGCTGGAGTTGTTGGGGCGTTTTAAGGGCTGAGCGCCATGGGGCGGCCGTCAACGCGACGGCCGTCAATGCGACTGGGTAGAGCGGACTGTTAGTCCGCTGCCGTTCGCGCGGTGCCGGCGTCTGCCCGGAGAGCAGCGGACTAACAGTCCGCTCTACCCCGTCGCGCTCGTCGCGCCTGTCGCGTTACCCCGTCGGCTTTATCGCCCGTCGCGCGACGGATCTCTTTCTGGACTCGGGCGCTTCGCCAACTTCCGCTGCAACGAACGTCGGTGCATGCCCAGCAGGCGCGCGGCCGCCGAGACGTTGCCGCCGGTCTCGTGCATGGCCTGCTGGATGTGTTCCCACTGCAGGCGGCTGATCGGGGTCATGGAGTCCGGCGGCTCCATGTCGCCGTCGTCAGCCGGGCCGTCGTCTTCCTCGCCCAGCGCACGCAGGATCATCGGCACCGTGGCCGGCTTGGGCAGGTAATCGTCGGCACCCAGCTTGATCGCCTCCACCGCCGTGGCGATGCTGGCGTAGCCGGTTACCAGCAGGATGCGCATGTCCTCGCGCAGCGCACGCAGCGGTTGGATCAGCGCCAGGCCCGATTCGGAACCCAGCTTCAGGTCGATCAGCGCATACGCCGGCGGCTGCTGGCGGGCCAGCATCAGGGCCGAGGCGATGTCGCTGGCAGTCACCGTCTCCAGGCCCTTGCGGGCGAGGCTGCGCTGCAGCGTGCGCAGGTACAGTTCGTCGTCGTCGACCAGCAGGCCGTGGCTGGCAGCGGGGAGGGTGGGGGTGGTCATGCGGGGTTCTCCGATGAGGCCAGGGGCAGGCGGAAGCCGACGCGGGTGCCGGCACCGTTGGCCGGGCGCATCCACAACTCGCCGTCCAGGCGCTCGATGGTGGCGTGGGACAGGGCCAGGCCGACGCCCATGCCCTGCGTCTTGCCGCTGTTGAACAGGGTGCCGGGCAGGACCGCCTCGCGGGCGTCGAAGCCACGGCCGTAATCGCGCACTTCGCCGATCAGGTCGCTGCCCTCGATGCGCAGGGTCAGGTCAACCTGCGGCCGCTCGGCCTGCTCGCCGGCATCGGCGGCATTGTTGAGCAGCACCATCAGCAGGTGGCCAATGCCGGGATCGAGCGGCAGCTGCAATGGCGCGTCGTCATTGCGCTTGAGGGTGATGGTCGGGCGCACCAGCCGCCACTGCTCCAGTACCTGCGGCAGGGTCACCGAATCGCGTCCGCGCAGCTGGCCCGACGCGGGCCGCGCCAGCGCCAGCACGCGTTCGCGGCACTGCACCAGCAGTTCGCGCAGCGTGTCCACGTCGTCGCGCAGTTCAGGGCTTTCGGTCTGGTCGGCGATGTCGTCGGCGAGCAGCGTCATGGTCGCCAGCGGGGTATTGAGTTCGTGCGCCACCGAGGCGGCGTGGGTGGCCAGCGCGACGATGCCCTCGTTGCGCACGAAGCGCTCGCGCAGCAGCGACAGTTCGTGTTCGCGCCTGCGCAGTGCCATGGCCAGCCGGGTGGCGAACACCAGCACCACCGTGGCCGACAGCAGGAAGTTGCAGACCACGCCCCACTGGTGCATCTGCATTGCCGTGAAATAACCGGCGGGCAGGGGCAGGCCGAAGATGCCGCTGACCGCGTAGCCGATCAGGCAGGCCGCGGCCACGGCCAGCGTCCAGCGCAGCGGCAGCGCCAGCGCGGCCAGCGCGATCAGGATCAGGAACAGCGAGCCGAACGGGTTGGCCACCCCGCCGCTCCAGGCGACCATCCAGGTCAGCACGGTGACGTCGACCAGGATGTGCCCGAACGCGGTCACCGGCGCGGTGTCGGCGTCGTGCACGCGCAGCTGTACGTACAGGTTGAACAGGGCCAGTGCGGCCACCCCCGCCCACAGCGGCAGCGGCGACAGTTCCAGCCCCAGCACCGAGGTGGCGACCAGGATGGTGGCGGCCTGGCCGGCCACGGCCAGCCAGCGCAGGCTGCACAGGGTGCGGAGGAAGGGAGCGTCTTGGCCGGTCATCACGCCCATCGTATGCGCTCGCGCGGCTGCCCGCCTGCGACAATCGGCCGCATCGCGTGAATGGCGGTCCTCCGCACCCGCGCGTCGACCCGAAACCGCGCGCGTCCGTGCCCGCCGCGCGTTAAAATGCCCGCATGCACGACGCCGTCAGCCAACCTACCCAACCGTCCGACACCACCGTGTGGGCCCGCCGCCAGACCCAATCCGTCCTTATCGGCGGCGTGGTGGTCGGCGGGGGCAAGCCCGTGGTCGTCCAGTCGATGACCAACACCGACACCGCCGACGTGGCGTCCAGCGTGAAGCAGGTCGCCGAGCTGTGGCGGGCGGGGTCGGAAATGGTGCGCCTGACCGTCAACAACCCCGAATCGGCCGCGGCCATTCCGCGCATTGTGGAGAAGCTGCAGATGATGGGGATCGACGTCCCCCTGATCGGCGATTTCCACTACAACGGCCACCAGTTGCTGACCCAGGAACCGGCCTGCGCCGAGGCGCTGGCCAAGTACCGGATCAACCCCGGCAACGTGGGCTTCGGCAAGAAGAAGGACACCCAGTTCGCCCAGCTGATCGAGTTCGCGATCCGCTACGACAAGCCGGTGCGCATCGGCGCCAACTGGGGCTCGCTCGACCAGTCGCTGGCCGCGCGCCTGATGGACGAGAACAGCCAGCGCGCCACCCCGTGGGACGCCGGCCGGGTGCTGCGCGAGGCGCTGATCCGCTCGGCGCTGGATTCGGCCCACACCGCCGTCGAACTCGGCCTGCCGCGCGATCGCATCGTGTTGTCGGCCAAGGTCAGTGGCGTGCAGGAGCTGATCGCGGTGTACCGCGACCTGGCCCAGCGCTCAGACTTCGCCCTGCACCTGGGCCTGACCGAGGCCGGCATCGGCAGCAAGGGCATCGTCGCCTCTTCGGCGGCGCTGGCGGTGCTGCTGCAGGAAGGTATCGGCGACACCATCCGCATCTCGCTGACCCCCGAACCGGGGCAGTCGCGAACGCAGGAAGTCATCGTCGCCCAGGAACTGCTTCAGACCACCGGCCAGCGTGCCTTTACTCCGCTGGTCACCGCGTGCCCGGGCTGCGGCCGCACCACCTCCGAGTTCTTCCAGGAGCTGGCCAAGGTCGTGCAGAACCACGTGCGCGGGAAGATGCCGGAATGGAAGGTGAGCCATCCCGGCGCGGAGAACATGACGCTGGCGGTGATGGGTTGCATCGTCAACGGGCCGGGCGAGTCGCGCCACGCCAATATCGGCATCTCGCTGCCTGGCACGGGTGAAACGCCGGCCGCGCCGGTGTTCGTCGATGGCGAGAAGACGGTCACCCTGCGCGGCGACAACATCGCCCAGGAATTCGTGGCGCTGATCGACGATTACGTCGAACGCAAGTATGTCCGAAGCGTTGGATAAGCCAACGGCGCTGGGCGCACGGGAACCCGCCGCCGGTTTCCGCCACTGGATGGCCGGCAACGCCTGGCGCTTCGTGCTGCTGTTTGCCGGCGTGCTGCTGCCGCTGGCCGGCTTCGTGGCCCTGGCCGACGAAGTCCACGAGCTGGAGGCGTTCTATTTCGACGCACCTCTTCTGCTGAAAATGCATGCCGTGGCCCGGCCCAGCCTGGATGCGGCCTTCGTGCTCATCTCCAAGATCGGCTACCAATGGGGCGTGATCCCGGCCGACATCCTGATCGTGGCGGTTCTGCTGCTGCGCCGCCGCTGGCGCGAGGCCAGCTTCGCCGGCATCAGTTTCGCCGGTTCGGCCCTGCTCAACCTGGGCAGCAAGCAGTTCTTCCAGCGCGACCGGCCGACCCTGTGGGAGTCGATCGCCCCGGAAAGCACCTACAGTTTCCCCAGCGGCCACGCCATGGGCTCCATGACCCTGGCCGCCGTCATCGTCCTGCTGGCCTGGAACACCCGCTGGCGCTGGCCCGCCGTGGCATTCGGGGTGCTGTTTGCCGGTTCGGTCAGCCTGTCGCGCATCTACCTCGGGGTGCATTACCCCTCCGACATCCTGGCCGGATGGTGTGCCGCGCTGGTTTGGGTGGTAGGGTGCTTCCTGGTGATGTTCCGGCGCCTCCAACCCTGGCGCAGTCGTCACTGAGACCGGCCGACAGGGAAACAGGCCGGAAGCGGCAGGGGTTTCCGCGGACCGCGATAGGTTCAATAAACCGATACGGCTTGGGGTGAAAGGCTCAGGGTTGGGGTAATCCTGAACGCGTGTGATGGGGGGACCAGAACGCGCCGACAAGGTGCAATCATCCTTGTTTACGCAGTACCCCGCGGCTAGGCTTGCCCCCGTTTGCAGCGTTTGGAAGAGGTGCGTGGATGACGATTCGAGTGTATCTGGTGGACGACCACGCGCTGGTGCGAACCGGCATGAAGATGATCCTGTCCAACGAGACGGACATCGAGGTGGTCGGTGAGGCCGAATCCGGCGAAGACGCATTGCCCGAGATCCGCCAGTTGCGGCCGGACGTGGTGCTGTGCGACCTGCATCTGCCGGGTGTGAGCGGTATGGAAGTCACCGAGCGCGTCGTGCGCGGCGACCACGGCACCCGCGTGGTGATCGTTTCCGTCCTCGAAGACGGCCCCATGCCCAAACGCCTGCTCGAAGCCGGCGCCTCCGGCTATATCGGCAAGGCCTGCGATGCGCAGGAGCTGCTGCGCGCCGTGCGCGATGCCGCGCTGGGCCGGCGTTATCTCGGTAGCAGCATTGCCCAGAACCTGGCCCTGTCCAATGTCGAAGGCAGCCAGTCGCCGTTCGACAGCCTGTCCCCGCGCGAACTGGAAGTGGCCCTGCTGCTTACCCAGGGCCTGCGCCAGGAAGACATCGCCAAGCGCCTGAGTTTGAGCGCCAAGACCGTCAACACCCACAAGGCGCGCCTGTTCGAGAAGATGGGGATCCACGACAACATCGCCTTGGCGCGCATGGCGAGCCAATATGGGTTGGTGGATCCTGCGCGGCCGATGTAACCGGTAGAGCCACGCCATGCGTGGCTACGCGGTGTCCGGTCGCTCAGCGCGACCGAACCCGTGCGACGATCTTGGCGGCATCCGCCGCGCTCTCGCGCACCTTGTCCCACTGGCCGTTCTCGATCCAGTTGTTGGGCACCATCCACGAACCGCCGATGCAGACCACGTTCTTCTGCTCCAGGTATTCGGCCGCCGTCGTTTCCGTGATGCCGCCGGTCGGGCACAGCTTCAGGTCCGGAATCGGACCGGCCAGCCCCTTGATCATCGCCAGCCCGCCGACCGCCGAGGCCGGGAACAGCTTGCAGACCCGGAACCCGCGCGCGTACAGCGCCAGCATCTCCGTCGGCGACGCCGCGCCCGGCACCACCGGCAGCGGTGCCGCCGCCAGCGCATCGGCCATGTGCGCCGGCGTACCCGGTGTCACCAGGAAATCCGCGCCCGCATCGATCGACTGCTGCATCTGTTCCACCGTCAGCACCGTGCCCGCGCCCACCACCACATCGGGCAGCTCGCGCTTCAGCATCGCCAGCGCTTCCATCGCAATCGGCGTACGCAGCGTCAGCTCGATGGCCGGCAGCCCGCCCTCCAACAGCGCCGCGCTGACCGCGCGCGCCTGATCGAGGGTATGCACCGTAACCACCGGCAGAATGCCGGCTGCATGCAGCAGGGTTTCAGCGCGCTTCTGGTATTCGGCAATGCTCATGAATTTCTCTTCCTGTTTGATCGGAACCGCTGATCGATCAGTGGTTCCGAGGGCCGGCCAACGGCCGGCGCTACCGGTCGACGCCAGGGAGGCGCCGCGTTCTGTCGTGATGCCGGCCAACGGCCGGCTCGACCAAACTCGCCGACGCCAACAAGGCGCCGCATTGTGTCGAGAGGTGGCGGCTTACCCCCCTTCGGGACCGTAGAAAACATGGATGTTTTCTACGAGCCCCCATGGATGGGTTCACGGCGTGTCCCGAAGGGGGGTGAGCCGCTACCTCCACCAGGAAACCTCACCGCCGCTTTGCCGCTCCACCGCTTTGAAACAAGTCAGGCGTCCTTGGCCTCATGCGGCGCAAGCGCTGCATCGGCGTCGTGACCCAGCTCGTACTCCGCGTCGTAATTCCACATGTCGCCGTCGTCGGCCGCCGGGCCGCACGAGATCGAAATCGCGCCCTGGTCGGCCGGACCCACCAGACGGCGGTTCATCGCGAACAGATTGCGGCCCAGATCGTGGCCGGCCGGCGCCGTGTTCGGTGCCTGCTCGCGCGCTGCCCATTCCGCCGCATCCACCAGCACCTCCAGCGTGCCGGCCTCGCCATCCAGACGGATCATGTCGCCTTCGCGCAGCTTCGCCAGCGGACCGCCGCGCGATGCTTCCGGCGTCATGTGGATCGCCGCCGGGAACTTGCCCGATGCGCCCGACAGACGACCGTCCGTCACCAGTGCCACGCGTCGGCCCTGGTTCTGCAGCAGGCCCAGCAACGGCGCCAGCGAATGCAGCTCCGGCATTCCGTTCGCACGCGGCCCCTGGTAGCGCACCACCGCCACGAAATCCTGCGGCAGCATGCCGGCCGCGTGCAGCTTGTTCAACACCTGCGGCGCGTCCACCACCACCGCCGGTGCCTCGATCGTGCGGTACTGCGGCTTCACCGCCGACAGCTTGATCAGCGAACGGCCCAGATTGCCGCGCAGCAGCCGCAGCCCGCCCTGTGCCTCGAACGGTTCCGACACCCCGCGCACCACCTCGCGGTCCGCGCTTTCCGCGATCCCGTCGATCCACGTCAGCGTGCCGTCGCGCAGCGCCGGATCCTGCGTGTACTGGCGCATACCGCCTTCGGCCACCGTCACCACGTCCGCGTGCATCAGCCCCGCGTCCATCAGCTCACGGAACACGAACGCCGTGCCGCCGGCCGCCGCGAAGCGGTTCACGTCCGCTTCCCCGTTCGGGTACACGCGCGCCAGCAGCGGCACCAGCTGCGACAGCTGGTCCATATCGTCCCACGTCAACACAATGCCGGCCGCCCGCGCCACCGCGATCCAGTGGATCGTGTGGTTGGTCGAGCCACCGGTTGCCATCAACGTCACCACTGCATTGACGATCGCGCGTTCGTCGATCAACCGGCCCAGCGGCCGGAAATCGTCGCCCAGCGCGCAGATCTCCAGCGCACGCACCGCCGCCTGCCGCGTCAGCGCGTCGCGCAGCGGCGTATCCGGATTCACGAACGACGCGCCCGGCAGCTGCACGCCCATCGCCTCCAGCAGCGTCTGGTTCGAATTCGCCGTGCCGTAGAACGTGCACGTGCCCGCGCCGTGGTACGAGGCCGATTCGGCCTCCAGCAGCTCCTCGCGCGTGGCCTGGCCCGCCGCATAGCGCTCGCGCACCTCGGCCTTCTGCTTGTTCGGAATGCCCGGCGTCATCGGCCCGGCCGGCAGGAAGATCGCCGGCAGGTGGCCGAATGCCAGCGCGCCGATCAACAGCCCCGGCACGATCTTGTCGCACACGCCCAGGTACACCGTGCTGTCGAACATATCGTGGCTGAGCCCGATCGCCGTCGACTGCGCGATCACATCGCGCGAGAACAGCGACAGCTCCATCCCGCCGCGGCCCTGCGTGACGCCGTCGCACATCGCCGGCACGCCGCCCGCCACCTGTGCGGTGGCACCGAGCGAACGCGCCGTCTCGCGCAGGATCTCCGGGTAGTGCTCGAACGGCTGGTGCGCCGACAGCATGTCGTTGTACGCCGTGATGATGCCCAGGTTCGGCGTGACCCCGCCGCGCAGGCGGCTCTTGTCGGTCGGGCCGCAGGCGGCGAAGCCGTGCGCGAGATTGCCGCAGCTCAGGCGCGAACGGAACGGGCCATCGCGCAGGGCGGCGTCGATACCGGCCAGGTAGGCGGCGCGCGACGCGGCGCTGCGCTGGACGATGCGCTCGGTGATGGCGTGTAGTTTGGGGTGCAGGCTCATTGGCTACCGGCTATGAGAGGGCGAACGAAACGACAGGCGCAGGGCATCAGTCGCACCAGTGGATGCGCAGCTTGGCGCCTTCAATGTTGATCGCGTTGAGGATGGGGTACAGCTGTGCGTTGTTGCTTTCCAGTGCCTGTTTCAGCACTTCCAGCTTCTGCTTGCCGCGCAGCAGCAGCAGGCGCTGCCTGCACTGGCGCAGCCCGTGCGGCGTGAGCGTGATGCGCAGCGGCCACTGGTTCGCGCCCGGGCAACCGGTGGCATCCAGCGCCGCGTAGGGCAGGGTGCTTTCCAGGGCGCGGGCCAGGTCCTTCGAGCCGGGGAACAGCGAGGCGGTGTGGCCATCGTTGCCCATGCCCAGCACGCCCAGGCACGGCGCCTGGCTGTGCTGTGCCTGCAGGTTGGCCGTGTACACGCATTCCGGCAGCGGCTTGCCGACCCGCACCAGCGGATCGAAGTGCGCGCCCTCGGCGCGGCTCAGGAAACTCTCGCGCACCAGCCGCGCGTTGCTGTCGCGGTCCTGCGGCGACAGCCAGCGTTCGTCCACCAGGCTGACCTCGACCCGGTCCCACTGCACCTCCAGTTCGGCCAGCGCCTGGTACACCGGCGCCGGCGTGGTACCGCCGGAGAGCAGCATGCGTGCGCGGCCATAGGTGGTGATGTCGTGGTTGAGGATCTGCGCCATCTCGGCCGCAATGGCCTCGATCCAGCCATCCGCATCGCCGTGACGGACCAGCGTGTAACGATCGGAAAGATCCAGGCGGTTCATGCGGCGTCTCCGGGCAGGTCACGTTCGATATCGGCGGCGTAGGCGGCGGCGCCGAGCAGGCCGGCGTGCGGGTGCATCACCGCCAGCGACGGCACGCGGGCCATGATCGAGGAGAACCGGCCCTTGTGTTCGAAGCGCTGGCGGAAGCCCGAGTGCTGCAACGAATCGAGCATCTTCGGCACCAGTCCACCGGTGAGGAACACGCCGTCCCAGGCACCCTGGATCAGCACCAGGTCGCCGGCGATCGCGCCGAACACCGCGCAGAACAGATCCACCGTGCGCATCGCCTGCGGGTCGCCGTGCAGCGCACGCGCCGTCACGTCCACCGGCTGCAGCTGGCCCGGGTCGACTCCGGCCATCTCGCACACCGCGCGATGGATGTTGACCAGGCCCGGTCCGCAGATCAGCCGCTCGTTGGAGACCCGGCCGAACTGTTCGGACAGGATCTCCAGGATGCGGATCTCCTCCGGCGTGCCCGGCGGGAAGCTGACATGGCCGCCCTCGGTTTCCAGCGGGTAGCAGCGGCCATGGCGCAGGATCAGCCCGCCCACGCCCAGCCCGGTACCCGGGCCGATCACCGCATAGTTGCGCGGCTGGCCGGGCTTGCCCGGCACCCACGCCGCGCCGCCGACCTGCACCACGTCCTGCGGCTGCAGCAGCGAGATCGCCATCGCCTGCGCGGCGAAGTCGTTGATCAGGTGCAGCTGGTCGAAGCCCAGCATGTGCGCCGTGCGCGCCCGCGAGATCACCCACGGATGGTTGGTGATGCGCGCTTCATCGCCATCGACTCGGCCAGCCACCGCGAACACGCCGCGATGCGCTTCGGCGCCGATCTGTTCCAGGTAATGGCGCGCGGCGTCCCCCAGCGAGGGGAAGTCGGCCACCACGAATTCGCGGATGCTGTCGGGCAGCAGCGGCGCGCCCAGGCTGGTGTCGGCCAGCGCGAAGCGGGCATTGGTGCCGCCGATGTCGGCGACCAGCGCCGGTTGCGTCGACACCGTCATGCCGGGTCCTTGCGGCCAGCGTCGGCATCCACGTCGGCAGGCAGGAAGCCGAGCGCTTCCTCCGGGCCCCACACGCCGGCGGGGTAGGGCTGCAGCGGCAGCTGCGCGGCCTTCCACGCGTCGCTGACGCTGTCGATCCACGCCCATGCGGCACGCACTTCGTCATCGCGCACGAACAGCGCATGGTTGCCGTTGAAGGCATCCAGGAACAGGCGTTCGTAGGCGATGCGGCGGTGCAGGCCGGTCGGCACCGACAGCTCCAGTTCCAGCGGGTGCAGTTCCAGCGCGCCCCATTCCGGGCCGGCCAGGCTGCTCATCAGGCCCAGCTCGATGTTTTCCTGCGGCTGCAACTGGAAGGTGATGCGGTTCGGCGTGGCATTGCCGCGGTGCGGGCGTTCGAACAGCCAGTGGGTGACCGGCTTGAGCGTGACCACCACACGCGTGGTGCGCTCGGCCAGGCGCTTGCCGGTGACCAAGTGGAACGGCACGCCGGACCAGCGCCAGTTGTCGATGTGCGCGGTGACCCCGGCGAAGGTTTCCACGTCGCTGCCTTCCGGCGGCTGGTAGGCCTGCGCGGGTTGGCCGTTGATGGTGCCGGCGGTGTAGCGGCCGCGGACGCTGTCACGCGCAGCGTGCTTGGCATCCAGCGGGCGCAGCGCACGCAGCACTTTGACCTTCTCGTCGCGGATGCGGTCGGCTTCCAGCGAGGCCGGCGGCTCCATCGCCACCAGGCACAGCAGCTGCAGGATATGGCTCTGGACCATGTCGCGCAGTGCGCCCGAGCGCGCGTAGTAGGCATCGCGCCCATCCACGCCTTCGCTCTCGGCCACCAGGATGTGCACCGATTCGATGTAGTTGCGGTTCCACACCGCCTCGAGCAGGGTGTTGCCGAAGCGCAGCGCGATCAGGTTCTGCACCGCAGCCTTGCCCAGGTAATGGTCCAGGCGGAACACGCGGTCTTCGTCGATCCACTGCCCGATGGTGGAGATGATCTCCTCGGCGCTGGCACTGTCGCTGCCGATCGGCTTCTCCAGCATCAGCCGGTGCGGGGCCGCCAGTGCGCCGCCCTTGGCCAGGCCTTCGCAGGTGGAGATGTACAGGCCCGGCGGGATGGCCAGGTAGCTCACGCACTTGCCGTGGACCAGGTCGCTGACCGACTCGGCCACCGATTCGGGGTTGCGCAGGTCGACCGACCGGTAATCGATGCGCGACAGCAGCGACTGGATGTCGTCCTGGCTGGCCGCCGGCATCGCCTGCTGCAGGCGCGGGCGCAGGATGTCGCGGAACGCCTCGGTGTCGTGCGGGGACAGGGCCAGCGCGCGGATCTTGAAGTCCTCCGCCAGCAGTCCATCGCCCAGCAGGCGCAGCAACGAAGGGAAGAGGTAGCGCTGGGCGAGGTCGCCGGTGGCGCCAAACAGGAAGAGGGTGTCGTGCATCGCTCGAGTTTCAGATCCGGGTGACATCGTTGTCAATCGCTTCTCGTCTATGTTCTCGGGGGTCTCGCCGGCCGCGGTGTCCAGTTGCTGTAGTGCAACATGAACAGGCGCGGGCCTGCTCATCATGGGGCATGTCACGGGCCGATCGGGAGAATGTGCTTCCCTGGATGCGACGCGGTCATGACCGATGATTGGATACTGCCACGTGAAAACGTTTACATGGCAGAATGAGCAGACTGTATTCGATTGCAGTGGTCGCCGTCATGCGGCACCACGCCATCGACCTGCCATCGGGAGGGCCGAAGGCAGTTCCGCACAACAGCCCGGGAACGGGCGGACTGGAATGGTGATATGGCAAAAGTGCAGTTGCAGGGCGTACGCAAGGTCTACGACAACGGCCAGGTGGCCGTCCAGGGCGCGACCTTCGAAGTGGCCGATGGGGAATTGATGGTCCTGGTGGGACCGTCCGGGTGTGGCAAGTCGACCCTGCTGCGCATGGTGGCTGGCCTGGAAGAGATCAGCGGCGGCACGCTGACCATCGGCGACCGCGTGGTCAACGATGTGGCGCCCAAGGACCGTGACATCGCCATGGTGTTCCAGAGCTATGCGCTGTACCCGCACATGACCGTGGCCGAGAACCTTGCGTTCGGGCTGAAGCTGCGCGGCCACGACAAGGCCACCATTGCCAAGCGGGTCAATGAAGCGGCGCAGACGCTGGGCCTGACCGAGATGCTCGACAAGCTGCCCAAGGCGATGTCCGGTGGCCAGCGCCAGCGCGTGGCGCTTGGCCGTGCGCTGGTGCGCGAGCCGGCGGTGTTCCTGCTCGACGAGCCGCTCTCCAACCTGGACGCCAAGCTGCGCCACAGCGTGCGCACCGAGATCGCGCAGCTGCACCGCAAGCTGGGCACCACCATGATCTACGTCACCCATGACCAGGTCGAGGCGATGACCCTCGGCCAGCGCATCGTGGTGCTCAAGGACGGCGTGATCCAGCAGATCGACACGCCGATGGCGCTGTACGACCGCCCGGTGAACCTGTTCGTCGCCGGTTTCCTGGGCAGCCCCGCCATGAACGTGCTGCGCGGCACCCTGCAGCGCGACGGCGACGGCATCGTGATGCAGGAGGCCTCGCTGCGCGCGCCGCTCGGTGCGGCCGCGATCGATCCGGCCTGGATCGGCAGGGCCGTGGCGGTGGGTGTGCGTCCGGAGCATCTGCAGCCGGCCGCGGGTGACGATGCGACGGCGTTCGAGGCCACCATCGACGGCATCGAGCCGGTCGGCAACGAGATCTTCGTCAACATGACCCATGGCGACCAGGCGCTGGTGATGCGCGTGGCCCCGCAGGCCTTGCCGGCGGTGGGCGGCACGATCCGCGTGGCGATCCAGCCGCAGGGGCTGCATTTCTTCGATGCGGAATCGGGCGAGCGGTTGAACCACGACGCGTGACGTGTCGTGAGGCGTGCAGCCACCCATGGGGTGGCTCTACGGTGGGTAGAGCCACCCCATGGGTGGCTGCGTCGGGTCAGCGGGCCAGGCCTTCCAGCAACGGTACGCCGTGGGCTTCCGCGCCGCCAACGCTCAAGTCGCCCTCGGCCATCTCCAGCGGCAACACCGCCAACGCCAGGTCGCCGGCCACGCTGGCCACGGTGCCGATGGCGGCGCCGTTCTGCTCGACCTTCGCGCCGCTGGCGGTGCCGTCGGTCACCCGCAGCAGCTGCAACGCGCGCTTGGCCTTGCCCAGGAAATGGGTGCGGGCCACGATTTCCTGGCCGGGGTAGCAGCCCTTCTTGACGCTGTAGCCGTTCAAACGGTCCAGGCCGAGCTGCTGCGGGGTCCATTGCTCGCGCTGGTCGTCCGACAGCCGCGGCAGTCCATAGCGCAGGTCGGACTGGCGCCAGGCCAGTTCGAAGGCCGGGTCCACCACCGCTTCACCGGCAGGTGCCGGCCCGATCGTCAGCGTGCGCGGCAGGGCGTCGCTGCCCATATCCAGCTCCAGCGTCTCTGCCTCGACGGCGATGGCTGCGCCAGATGCCGCTTCCGGCGCGGTGAAGCTGCCGGCAATCGCGAGATCCGTGCGGACCTCGATCTTCACCTTGCGGCGGAACACGAAGCGCTGTAACTGCGACGCAATCGCATCGGCGTCGCCATCGGCCAGCACCAGCAGCACGTGCTCCTCGTCCAGCCGTAGCAGCTGAAACACAGCAAGCGTGCGGCCCTTGGCGCTCAGCCAGGCACTCCACTGCCAGTGCCGCAGGGGCAGGGCAGTGACGTCGCTGGAGAATTGGGCGTGGGCGAACGCCGCCGCCTCTACGCCTCGCAGACTGAGCAAGGCGTGACCGGAAAGGCGCGGAAAATCGATGAAATCCATGGGCAGGTTGTCAGGCACGTGAACGGGGTCTAAAATTTGTGCGTTGCGAGAACAACCCATGATAGGCCAAACACCCCCCACTCCAGATTCCGAACCTGAAGCCCCGCTAGTACCGGAGGAGCAGCCGCTCGCCGTTACGCCGGTGGTGCCGGTGGAAATCGGCGGCCGCGGCGGACTTGATCCGGTGCGGTATGGAGATTGGGAAAAAAACGGACGCTGCATCGATTTCTGATCAGCATTGAGCCAACGCGGCATTGCGCCGCCCAGCCGAGACAACGAGCCCAGCGAATGGCCGCCAGAGAACGTCCCCTTTCCCCGCACCTTCAGGTGTATCGCTGGCAGATTCAGATGGCCACCTCGATCCTGCATCGAGCCACCGGCATCTTTCTGTCTGTTGGAGCCCTGATCATTGCCGGCGGCCTGCTCGCCCTGATGATGGGCCCCGAATCCTGGAACTGCTTCACCGGCCACGCCGGCAGCTGGTACGGCAAGCTGTTCCTGTTCGCATGGACGTGGTCGTTTGCCTACCACCTGTGCAACGGCATCCGTCATATCACCCAGGACTTCGCGATCGGCTTCAGCATTCCCGCCTTCGTGCGCAGCAGCTGGATCTCGGTCTTCGCCAGCCTGGTGATCACCGCGCTGGTCTGGGCCTACGTCTTCGTCGGAGCCGCCGCATGAACAAGTTCCGTACCCCGCTCAAGAACGTGCGTGGCCTGGGCGCCGCCAAGACCGGCACCGAGCACTTCGTGATGCAGCGCCTGACCGCCACCGCGCTGGTCCCGCTGACCATCTGGTTCCTGGTGTTCGTGCTGAGCCTGATCAACGCCGACTACGTGACCGCCGCCGAGGCGGTGTCCAAGCCGTGGAACGCGGTGCTGCTGGTGGGCTTCCTGGTCGCGATGTTCTGGCACGCCCAGCTGGGCCTGCAGGTCGTGCTGGAAGACTACATCCATAATTCGTTGCTGGCCCTGGCGCTGCAGACCACGGTGAAGTTCATTGCCGTGCTGGGCGCGATCGTCAGTGTTTTTGCGGTCGCCCGCATTGCGCTCGGCGTTGCCTGAGTCCAGGCACCAAGACAGGAATCCAGAGTAGATGTCCGCTTACAAGATTACGGAACACAAATACGACATGGTCGTGGTGGGCGCCGGCGGCGCCGGCCTGCGTGCCACGTTCGGCCTGGCCGCCAAGGGCCTGCAGACGGTCTGCCTGACCAAGGTCTTCCCGACCCGTTCGCACACCGTGGCCGCGCAGGGCGGTATTTCCGCCGCGCTGGGCAACATGGGTGAAGACGACTGGCGTTACCACTTCTTCGACACCATCAAGGGTTCGGATTGGCTGGGCGACCAGGACGCCATCGAATACATGTGCCGGGAAGCGATTCCGGCCATCATCGAACTGGAACACTACGGTGTGCCGTTCAGCCGTACCGAAGACGGCAAGATCTACCAGCGCCCGTTCGGTGGCATGACCACCAAGTACGGCGAAGGCCCGTCCGCGCAGCGCACCTGCGCCGCCGCCGACCGTACCGGCCACGCCATGCTGCACACGCTGTACCAGCAGTCGCTGGCGCACAACGCGCGCTTCATGATCGAGTACTTCGCGCTCGACCTGATCTTCGATGAGGAAGGCGTCTGCCGCGGCGTGCTCGCGCTGGACATGGCCGACGGCTCGCTGCACCTGTTCCGCGCCCATGGCGTGGTGCTGGCCACCGGCGGCTACGGCCGCGCCTACTTCAGCGCCACCTCGGCCCACACCTGCACCGGCGACGGCGGCGGTCTGGTCATGCGTGCCGGCCTGCCGATGCAGGACATGGAGTTCGTGCAGTTCCACCCCACCGGCATCTACGGTGCGGGCTGCCTGATCACCGAAGGCGTGCGTGGCGAAGGCGGCATCCTGCGCAACAGCAACGGCGAGCGCTTCATGGAGCGCTATGCACCGCATTACAAGGATCTGGCGTCGCGTGACGTGGTGTCGCGTTCGATGACCATTGAAATCCGCGAAGGCCGCGGCGTCGGCGAGCACAAGGATCACATCCTGCTCGACCTGACCCACCTCGGCCCGGGCGTGATCGACGACAAGCTGCCGGGTATCGCCGAAAGCGCGCGCATCTTCGCGGGCGTGGACGTGCACAAGCAGCCGATCCCGGTCATCCCGACCGTGCACTACAACATGGGTGGCATCCCGACCAACTACCACGGCGAAGTCGTCCGCAAGCAGGGCGACAACAACGATGCCGTGGTGCCGGGCCTGTACGCCATCGGTGAAGCGGCCTGCGTGTCGGTTCACGGCGCCAACCGCCTGGGCTCCAACTCGCTGCTCGACCTGGTCGTGTTCGGTCGTGCGGTGGCCAACCGCTGCGCCGACACCATCAAGCCGGGCCAGCCGCACAAGACCCTGGCCTCGGATTCCTGCGACAAGGCGCTTGGCCTGCTGGACAAGCTGCGCTACGCCAACGGCGACACCCCGACCTCGGTCATCCGCGACCGCATGCAGCGCACCATGCAGAACGACGCGGCGGTGTTCCGTACCAGCAAGACGCTGGAAGAGGGCTGCGCCAAGATGTCGGAGATCTTCGACTCCTTCCAGGACGTCAAGGTCTCGGACCGTTCGCTGGTGTGGAATTCGGACCTGATCGAAACCTACGAGCTGAACAACCTGCTGCTCAACGCGGTGGCGACGATCAACTCGGCCGAACAGCGCAAGGAAAGCCGAGGCGCGCATGCGCACGAGGACTTCCCGGACCGCGACGACGTGAACTGGCAGAAGCACACGCTGGTCAATGTCGACGACAACGGCAAGTGCAGCTTCGACTACCGCCCGGTGCACATGTATACGCTGAGCAAGGACGTGGACGTGGTCCCGCCCAAGCCGCGCGTTTACTAAGCGCCATGCGAATCGACTCCCTCATTTTCCGTGCCAGCCGCGCCTGCCCTGCAGCGCGAGCCGCCTGAGCCAACGAGAACAGCCATGGCCGAGTTTTCCCTCCCCAAGAATTCCAAGATCGGAAAGGGCAAGCACTTCCCCGCCCAGAGCGGTGCGAAGAACACCCGCACGTTCAAGATCTACCGCTGGAATCCCGACGACGACAGCAACCCGCGTACCGATACGTATGAGATCGATCTGGACGCCTGCGGCCCGATGGTCCTGGACGCGCTGATCAAGATCAAGAACGAGATCGACCCGACCCTGACCTTCCGTCGTTCGTGCCGCGAGGGCATCTGCGGTTCGTGCGCGATGAACATCGACGGCACCAACACGCTGGCCTGCACCCGCGCCATTGCCGACTGCGGCAAGGCCGAAGTGCCGATCTACCCGCTGCCGCACATGAGCGTGGTCAAGGACCTGGTACCGGACCTGACCCACTTCTACGCGCAGTACGCGTCGATCAAGCCGTGGATCCGCACCCAGACCCCGCCGCCGCCGGACCGTGAGCGCCTGCAGTCGCCGGAAGACCGCAAGAAGCTGGACGGCCTGTACGAGTGCATCCTGTGCGCGTGCTGCTCGACCAGCTGCCCGAGCTACTGGTGGAACGGCGAGCGTTACCTGGGTCCGGCGATCCTGCTGCAGGCCTACCGCTGGATCGTCGACTCGCGCGACGAAGACACCGGTGCGCGCCTGGACGACCTGGAAGACCCGTTCAAGCTGTACCGCTGCCACACCATCATGAACTGCGCCCGGACCTGCCCGAAGGGCCTGAACCCGGCACTGGCGATCGCCGAGATCAAGAAGCTCATGATGGCGCGCCGCGCCTGATGGGGGGTAGAGCCACGCCATGCGTGGCTTCGCGGAAATGATCGAAAAGACGGTAGAGCCTCGCCATGCGTGGCTTCGTGGAAATGATCGAAAAGACGGTAGAGCCACGCCCTGCGTGGCTTTGCCACATCTGGAAACCCGGAAAATGGACGAACAGACCCTCCTCAAAAAACTCCGCTGGCGCTGCCGCCGCGGCATGCGCGAGCTGGACCAGCTCTTCGAGCGCTATCTCGACCGCGAATGGGGCACTGCACCCACCGACGAGCGCGATGTTTTCCTGCGCCTTCTGGACTGCGAAGACGATAAATTGTGGCGCTGGTTCATGGGTTACGAGGCCTGCCCGGATGCCGAACTCAGCGCACTCATCGCCCGGATCCGCGCCCTGCCGGCTTGAGTGGCGCCCCTCGCGCTGGCAGGCCGCCGCGCAGCTCCTGTTCGCGCTGCTGATGCCGTGGGCCGCCACCGCCACGGCGCTTCCCGCCGCCACGCAGTGGCCGCTGGGCCTGCTGGCCGGGGCAGGCGCGGCGCTGCAGGCCTGGCGCTACGCTCGTCGGCCGCCTTGCGACATCGTCATCCCGGTCGGCGAGGGCACCGCCCAGATCGACGGCCAGCCGGTGGACGCGCTGGCCCTGCATGACCGCGGCCCGCTGCTGCAGCTGAGCTGGCGGCAGCACGGCCGGCGCCACGCGCGCCTGTTCTGGCCCGACACGCTCACCCTGGCCGCGCGACGTGAACTGCGACTGGCCGTGCAGGCCCGTCCCATTCCGTGTTCACGTCCGTGATGGCACCATAGCCCGAATACTCCGGCGTACCTGCATGTTCAAACCCATACCAGTCGCTATCGGCCTGCGCTACCTGCGGGCCAAACGCCGCAACGGCTTCATCTCCTTCATCTCCATGGCCTCGATCCTGGGCATCGCCCTGGGCGTGACCGTGCTGATCACCACCCTGGCGGTGATGAGCGGTTTCCAGAAGGAAATCCGCGACCGCCTGCTGCAGATGACCGCGCACACCACCATCACTACCGATGGCGCCCCGATGTCCAACTGGCAGCACGCCGTGGACGCGGCGCGCAAGGACCCGCGCGTCTCCGGTGCCGCGCCGTACATCGAGATCCAGGCCATGCTCAGCGGGCCTCGCGTGCAGGGTGCGATCGTGCAGGGCATCGACCCGGCGCTGGAACCGGCCGTGTCGGTGATCAACACCAAACTCAAGAAGGGCAGCTTCGACAGCCTCACCCCCGGCAGCTACAACCTGCTGGTGGGCAAGGAACTGGCGATCTGGCTGGGCGTGGACGTGGGCGACACCGTGCTGGTGACGCTGGCCGAAGTGCAGGGCACCCCGGTGGGTGCGATGCCGCGGCTGAAGCGCTTCACCGTGAGCGGCATCTTCGAGGCCGGGTACAACGAGATCGACCGTGGCGTGGCCTACGCCAACATGGCCGACCTCGAGCGCGTGCTGCGCATGGACGGCGTGACCGGCGTGCGCCTCAAGCTGCATGACATGGACAAGGCGCTGGATGTCGGCCTCGACCTGGCGCACACGCTGGGCGGTGGCTACCGGGTCAGCGACTGGACCCAGCAGAACGCCAATCTGTACCACTCGCTGCGCATGGAAAAAGTGGTGATGGGCATCCTGCTCTCGCTGATCATCGCCATGGGCGCGTTCAATCTGGTGTCCTCGCAGGTCATGCTGGTGACCGACAAGCAGGCCGACATCGCCATCCTGCGCACCCTGGGCCTCACCCCGGGCGGCGTCATGCAGGTATTCATGGTGCAGGGCTCGCTGATCGGCATCTTCGGCACCGTGCTGGGCGTGGTTGGCGGGATCACGCTGACCTTGAACCTGGAGCGCATCCTCGGCGCCATCGAGACGCTGTTCAACGTCAAGCTGCTGCCCGAAGACGTGTACTACATCACCGGCCTGCCCACCGACATGCAGACCCCGGACATCGTCATCATCACCGTGGTCGCACTGGTCATGAGCTTCCTCGCCACCCTGTATCCCGCGTGGCGTGCCGCCCGCACCCAGCCGGCGGAGGCCCTGCGCTATGAATGAGCCGATCAACCGTGGCGACGAAGTCGTACGCGCCCAGGGGCTGGCCAAGACGTACGCAGAAGGCCGCATGCAGACCCCGGTGTTCAACGGCCTGGACCTGAGCGTGGCGGCGGGCGAAACGGTGGCCATCATCGGTGCCTCCGGCGCCGGCAAGAGCACCCTGCTGCACCTGTTGGGTGGGCTGGACACGCCGACTGCCGGCGAGGTCTTTGTGGCCGGCCAGCGCATGTCCGCGCTGACCGACAGCCAGCGCGGACGGCTGCGCAACCGCGCGCTGGGCTTCGTCTACCAGTTCCACCACCTGCTGCCGGAATTCACCGCGTTGGAAAACGTGATGATGCCGGTGCTGCTGGGTGGGGAAGAGGTCGCCAGTGCGCGGACCCGTGCGCAGGCACTGCTGGAGTCGGTCGGGCTGGGGCACCGTCTGGAGCACAAGCCGGGCGAGCTCTCCGGCGGCGAGCGCCAGCGTGCCGCCGTGGCGCGTGCGCTGGTCAATCGCCCGGCCTGCGTGCTGGGCGACGAGCCGACCGGCAACCTGGACGACAAGACCGCCGCCACCGTGTTCGAGCTGATGCTGGAGCTCAACCGTGCGCACCACACCAGCCTGGTGCTGGTCACCCACGACCGCAGCCTGGCGCGCAAGCTGGACCGCGTGCTGGAGCTGCGCGAAGGGCGGCTGCACAGCCTGGCCAACAGCGAGGTCTGAGCTGGCAGCTGAACGGCCGCCCGCCCGTGCCTGCGGGCCGGCGGCGGCGGGTGCATGATCGGCGTGTCCACCACTGCGGAGGTGTCATGAAAACGCTTATCGCCGTCGTTGCAATGGGGCTGATGCTGGCCGGCTGCGCCACGGGCCGCCTGACCAGCGCCGAACGCCTGGAGCTGTACCGCGCCCACGCCGGCCCGCCGCAACCGTCCATGCGCTACTTCGGCTCGCTCAATGGCTGGACCGAACTGGGCGACAGCGCGCTGGCGGTATGGACCCGCCCCAGCGAGGCCTACCTGATTGAACTGCGTGGCCCCTGTTACGGGCTCAGCTACGCCACCGCGATCGGCCTGACCAGCCAGACGGGGCAGGTGTCATCGCGCTTCGACCGGGTGCTGATACGCGACCCGAACCGGGGCCCGACGGTGCCGTGTTTCATCGGCACGATCCGTCCGCTCGACGTCAAGGCGCTGCGCTCCTCGGAGCAGGAAATGCGCCAGGCGCAGGTGCAGGAACGCGAAGCAGGGCAGGCGCCGCCGGCGGAATGACGGGGCCTTCGGCCGCCATCAGGATTCCGGCACGAACCCGGCCGGCGCTTCGGCGCCGCCGCCGAACAGGTACTTCACCAGTTCTTCTTCCAGGAACGCGCGGTGCTTCGGGTCGCGCGGGGAGAGCCGGTTTTCGTTGATGAGCATGGTCTGGTGCGCCAGCCACTTGCTCCAGGCGCTCTTGCCGATGCCGTTGAAGATGCGCTGGCCCAGTTCGCCGGGATAGGGCACGAAATCCAGGCCCTCGGTGTCGCGTTGTTCGTACTGGCAGAAAATGGTGCGGGGCATGGGCTTACTCGACATCAGGTGAGGATAGTGCGCCACGCATTGTACGGCGCTTGGGCCGGGCGGGCGGCGCGCCGCTTTCCAGCAGCTTGCGGATCGGTGCGGGCAGGCCCAGTGCGGGCAGATCGGCGGCGGCCACCCAGCGCAGGGTGGGGTCGTCGTCACGGTGCAGGCCCTGCACGCGGCGCACCAGCACCTGCAGGTGCAGCCGGTAATGGCTGAACGTATGTTCCAACACCGGCAATGCCTCGGCGTCCTCCAGCGCGCCGTCGACGTGCGCATCGAACCAGTCCTGCAGCTCGGCACCGCTTTCCGCCTGCGGCAGCGTCCACAGCTGCGCCCAGATGCCGGTGTCCGGCCGCTTCTGCAGCAGGACGCGGCCCTGGCCATCGCGCAGCAGCAACGCCACGGCCTCGCGCTCGGGCAGCACCTTGGATGGCTTGGGGGTCGGCAACTGGTCGCTGCGGCCTTCTCGGCGCGCGACGCAGTCGTCCTGCAGCGGGCAGATCACGCAGGCCGGACGGCTGCGCGTGCAGACCGTGGCGCCCAGGTCCATCTGCGCCTGGGTGTAATCGGCCAGGCGGTTGGCCGGCACCTGCTGCACGTGTGCCTCGGCCAATGCCCACAGCACCTTCTCCACCGCCGGCAGACCGGGGAAGCCGTCGATGCCGTGGTAGCGGGTGAGCACGCGCTTGACGTTGCCGTCGAGGATCGCGAACCGGTCGTTCCAGGCCTGGCTGAGAATTGCACCGGCGGTGCTGCGGCCGATGCCTGGCAGCGCAATCAGGGCATCGACATCGCGCGGCAGGTCACCGCCATGCAGTTCGACGCAGCGTTGCGCGGCGGCATGCAGGTTGCGTGCGCGGGCGTAGTAGCCCAGGCCCGCCCACTGCGCCATCACCGCGTCGTTGCTGGCGGCGGCCAGGTCGGGGAGGGTGGGAAAAGCGGTCAGGAACTTCAGGAAGTACGGAATGACCGTCGCGACCTGGGTCTGCTGCAACATGATTTCCGACAGCCACACCCGGTACGGCGTGCGCGGATGCTGCCAGGGCAGGTCATGCCGACCGTGGCCGTCGAACCATGGCAACAGCCGTGCGACGAATGCGTCGTCGGTGGCTGGCGTGTTGCTGGCGGAAGGCTGGCGGGGCATGGGAGGTCCGCAGAAGGGTAGAGCCACCCCATGGGTGGCTGCGTCGGCAGCAGAATACGCGGGGCAGGTGGAGCAGCCACCCATGGGGTGGCTCTACCGGGCGCGCGCGGAGCGTACGCCCGCCGCGCCGTTCGATCAGCCGCCCAGCGCCTCGGGCAGCAATGCATCCACGAACGCTTCCGGGTCGAACACGCGCAGGTCTTCCGGGCGCTCGCCGATGCCGGCGAAGCGGATCGGAATGCCGAACTCGCGGGCCAGCGCGAACACCACGCCGCCCTTGGCGGTGCCATCGAGCTTGGTCACCACCAGGCCGGTCACGTTGACTGCGGCATGGAACTGGCGCAGCTGCGACAGCGCGTTCTGGCCGGTGGTGCCGTCGATGACCATCAGCACTTCGTGCGGCGCGCTGTCGTCGATCTTGCCGAGCACGCGGCGGATCTTGCCCAGCTCGTTCATCAGCCCGCCCTGGGTGTGCAGGCGGCCGGCGGTATCGGCGATCAGCACTTCGGTGCCGCGTGCCTTGCCGGCCTGCAGCGCATCGAACGCGACCGATGCCGCGTCGGCATTCTGGCCCTGCGCGACCACGGCCACGCCATTGCGCTCGCCCCAGGCCTGCAGCTGGGCCACGGCGGCGGCGCGGAAGGTATCGCCGGCGGCCAGCATCAGGCTGTGGCCGTCGTCCTTGAAGCGCTTGGCCAGCTTGCCGATGGTGGTGGTCTTGCCGACGCCGTTGACGCCAACGGTGAGGATCACGAAGGGTTTCGCGCTGCGGTCGATGACCAGCGGCTTGGACACCGGCTGCAGGATCGCGATCAGGTCGGCGCGCAGGGCCTTGAGCAGGGCATTGGCGTCGACGAACTCGCGGGCCTTCATGCGCTTGCGCAGGCCCTCCACCAGCACGGTGGTCGCGCCGACGCCGACGTCGGCGGTGATCAGCGCGGTTTCCAACTCATCCAGCAGGTCGTCGTCGAGCTTGGGGTTGCGCGAGAACAGGCCGCCGAAGCTGCGGGCGATGACGCTGTTGCGCAGCCGGTCGCGCCAGCCGGTCTTGCCGGCTGCAGCCGGTGCGGCTTCGTCGGCGGCGGCGGGCGAAGCCAGCGGCTGGGCCGCTTCCTGCACGATTTCGGTGGCGACCACGACCGGCGCGGGGGTATGCACCGGTGCGGAGGGCGACAGGGCGGCTTCGACGTGCGCGGTATGGGTCGGCGGGACGGCGGGCGTCGGCTGCAGGCCAACGGCCGGCGCGACCGCAGGGACCGTCGCTGCCGGGGGGGCAGAGGGTGCCGGCGCTGCTACCGGGGCAGCTTCCGGCTCGGCGGCAGGCGCAGCCGACGGGAACGCGGCGGCCAGCTCTTCAGCCGAGTAGTGCTGGGTCTTGGGCGCGTCCTGCGGAGCGTCCTGGGGCTTTTTGCGACGGAAGAAGCTGAGCATTGGATTCGGCGCTGAAATCAGGGGGATATGTTATCACCCGGGCCTGTGGGACCCGTGTGTGTACGCTTAAAGATCGAGCCGCCCCCGCCGCTAACGACAGTGGAGGGCCGCGCCATCACGGCCCAAGGCCAACATCACCATGGGCAACATCCAAGCCATCGCCGCCAGCGGCCTGCGCGCGGCCCAGCAGGGCGTACAGGTCGCCGCGCACAACGTGGCGAACCTGACCACCCTGGATGCGCAGCGGCTGCAGATGCAGCGGAGCAGCGCCGCCGACGGGGGCGTTCAGACCAGTGTGACGACGACCGATGAGGACCCGTCGGCGCCGCTGGCCGATCTGCTGGCCGCCCGCACCGACGTGCTGGCGTTCAAGGCCAACGCGGCCGTGATCCGCCGGGCCGACGACATGCTCGGCGCGCTGCTGGACGAAAAAGCCTGATCGGTTGCCCCGCACTACCAACGGTAGTGCGCTACCGCCAACGGTAGGTACCCACCGTTGGTGGGTACGCCGCCTCAGGCCGACAACTCCAGCAACAGCTTGTTGAGCCGGCGAACATACGCGGCCGGGTCCTTCAGCGTGTCGCCGGCGGCCAGCGCGGCCTGGTCGAACAGCACGCGGCTGAGGTCGCCGAAGCGGGCCGCGTCGGCTTCCTGGTCCAACTTGCCGATCAGCGGGTGGCCCGGGTTGAATTCGAACACCGGCTTGCTGTCGGGCACCTTCTGGCCGCTCGCCTCCAGGATCTGGCGCATCTGCAGGCCCAGGTCCTGCTCGCCGATGGCCAGGATCGCCGGTGAATCGGTCAGGCGGTGCGAGACGCGCACGTCGGCCACGTCATCGCCCAGCGCGGTCTTGAGGCGCTCGACCAGGCCCTGCTTCTCCTTCGCCGCTTCTTCCTGCGCCTGCTTGTCCTCGGCCGTTTCCAGCGCGCCCAGGTCCAGGTCGCCACGGGCGATGTCGACCAAGGTCTTGCCGTCGAACTCGGTCAGGTAGCCCATCAGCCACTCGTCGATGCGGTCGGTGAGCAGCAGCACTTCGATGCCCTTCTTGCGGAACACTTCCAGGTGCGGGCTGTCCTTGACCTGGGTATGGCTGTCGCCAGTCAGGACGTAGATCTTGTCCTGGCCCTCGATCATGCGGCCGATGTAATCGGCCAGCGACACGCTCTGCGCGCCGGTGGCGTCATGCGTGGAGGCGAAGCGCAGCAGGCCGGCGACCTTCTCGCGGTTGTTGTAGTCCTCGGCGGGGCCTTCCTTGAGCACCTGGCCGAACTGCGTCCAGAACCCGGCGTAGACCTCGGGCTTGTCGGTGGCCAGCTTCTCCAGCATGTCCAACGAGCGCTTGGTCAGCGCCGACTTCATCGAATCGATGACCGGGCCGGACTGCAGGATCTCGCGCGACACGTTCAGGGACAGGTCGTTGGAATCGACCACGCCCTTGATGAAACGCAGGTACAGCGGCAGGAACTGCTCGGCCTGGTCCATCACGAACACGCGCTGCACGTACAGCTTCAGGCCCTTGGGCGCGTCGCGGTGGTACAGGTCGAACGGCGCGTGGCCGGGCACGTACAGCAGCGAGGTGTACTCAAGCTTGCCTTCGACCTTGTTGTGGCTCCACGCCAGCGGGTCCTGGTGGTCGTGCGCGGCGTGCTTGTAGAACTCCTGGTACTCGGCGTCGGTGATCTCGCTGCGCGGGCGGGTCCACAGCGCGCTGGCGCGGTTGACGGTTTCCCACTCGACCTCGGCCGGGGCGTCTTCGCCGTGGTGTTCCTTGGCCATCTGGATCGGCAGGCCGATGTGGTCGGAGTACTTCTTGATGATGCCGCGCAGGCGCCAGCCATCGGCGAAGTCCTGCTGGTCGTCCTTGAGGTGCAGCACGATGCGGGTGCCGCGTTCGGCCTTGTCGATCGGCTCGACGTCGAACTCGCCTTCGCCGCGCGAGGACCAGTGCACGCCCTCGCTGGCCGGCAGGCCGGCGCGGCGGGAGTAGACGTCGACCTGGTCGGCGACGATGAACGCGCTGTAGAAGCCGACGCCGAACTGGCCGATCAGCTGCGAGTCCTTCTTCTGGTCGCCCGACAGCTGGCGCAGGAAGTCGCCGGTGCCGGACTTGGCGATGGTGCCCAGGTGGGCGATGGCCTCGTCACGGCTCATGCCGATGCCGTTGTCGTCGATGGTGAGGGTGTGCGCCTCGGGATCGAAGCTGACCCGGATGCGCAGATCCTGGCTCTGCCCGGCGTCGCCTTCCAACAAGGCCGGCTGGGTCAGCGCCTCGAAGCGGAGCTTGTCCGAGGCATCGGCCGCGTTGGAGATGAGCTCGCGAAGGAAGATTTCCTTGTTGGAGTACAGCGAGTGGATCATCAACTGCAGCATCTGCTTCACTTCGGTCTGGAAGCCCAGGGTCTGCTTTTGGGTCTGCTCGGTCATGCGGGGATGCTCCTCGAACGCGAAACGGTGGCGCGCACACGGCGCGGCGGCTGGCTCAAGGGGTAGGGGTGGCGGTTCCCGTTTTCAAGTCGGCGCCGGGTATCCTTCCCGCATGAAATCACGCTCTTCCGCATCGGCCCCGGTGGGCCAGGTCCGCATCATCGGCGGCAAATGGCGCAATACCAAGCTGCCGGTCCCGTTGTCGCCCGGGCTGCGCCCGAGCAGCGACCGGGTCCGCGAGACCCTGTTCAACTGGCTGATGCCGCGGTTGGGCGGGGCGCGGGTGCTGGACCTGTTCGCCGGCAGCGGCGCGCTGGGGCTGGAGGCGGTCTCGCGCGGCGCGGCGCAGGCAACCCTGGTGGAGCGCGACCCGGCCCTGGCCGGCCAGTTGCGTGACACCGTGGCCCGGCTGGGGGCGCAGGCCCAGATTGCCGTGGCCCAGGCCGACGCCCTGCAGTGGCTGAGGCAGCCCCCGGCGGGGCTGGCCGACATCGTATTTGTGGACCCGCCCTTCGCCGCTGGGCTGTGGGAGGACGTGCTGGCGGGGCTGGGGCCGCACCTGGCCGCCGACGCCTGGCTGTACCTGGAGTCGCCGGGCGAGCAGGGGCCGCGGGTCCCGGCGCCCTGGCTGCTGCACCGCGAGGGCGGGACCCGGGAGGTCCGTTTTGCCCTGTACCGGCGCGCCACTGCTACACTTTCACCAGATCACAACGCGTAGCTGCCGTATGACCGTGGCCAACCGCCGCATTGCCGTATACCCGGGCACCTTCGATCCCATCACCAACGGTCACATCGACCTGGTGAACCGGGCGGCGCCGTTGTTCGAGAAGCTGGTGGTCGGCGTAGCGCAGAGCCCGTCCAAGGGGCCTTCGCTGCCGCTGGAGCTGCGGGTGTCGCTGGCGCGCGATGCGCTGGCCCACCACCGCAACGTGGAAGTGCGTGGCTTCGACACCCTGCTGGCGCATTTCGTGCGCTCCGAGCAGGGCGGCGTGCTGCTGCGCGGGCTGCGCGCGGTCTCCGATTTCGAGTATGAATTCCAGATGGCGAGCATGAACCGCCACCTGATCCCGGAGGTCGAGACGCTGTTCCTGACCCCGGCCGAGCAGCACAGCTTCATTTCGTCTTCGCTGGTCCGCGAGATCGCCCGCCTGGGCGGCGACGTGTCGGGCTTCGTGCCGTCGTCGGTGCTCGATGCGCTGCGCAAGGTGCGTGAGGCGAAGTCGGGCCAGTCGTAACATCCGTTCACACCATTCAAGCCAAGCATTACCAAGAGGGAGGAAACCCATGAACAACACCATGCGTGCCATGTTGATCGCGTCGTTCGCGCTGGCCTTCACCGCCTGCAAGAAGGAAGAGGCCGCTCCGGCTGCCGAAGCCCAGCAGGCGCTGGTCGCCCCGTCCAAGGACGACGATGCGGGCTGGAAGAAGTACCTGCAGGCCGTGGCCGTGCAGAACATGGGCAACATCACCAACAGCCCGTTCCTGTACTACCTCTCCCCGGAATCCGACCCGGAGTTCCAGGCCAAGTACGAGCGTCAGGTTGAAAGCGCCACCAATGCCGTCGCCCGTGGCGTGCAGCCGGGCAACATGCTGGCCTTCGGTTCGTCGGCGTCGGGCAAGATGGCCGACATGATCCAGGCCGTGTTCAAGGACGTGTCCGCCGACTCGATGAAGGGCGTGCGCGTGGTGTTCATCGGCCAGGCGGCCGACAACGCCCGCGTGCAGTCGATCATCCAGCCGACCGGCGCCGAGTACATCTTCGTCGAAGCCAAGTAAGCCGTGCCATGGCGGCCGCGCGCTCGCGCGCGGCCCGGGTGGCGTCCACCAGGGCGCCGCCGTTGACCGGCCCGCGCGCATGCGCAGGCCGGTTTTCCTCTGCCGGCACTGGCGTGGAGTAACGCCATGTCGCTGAAAATCAATGAGCTCTGCGTCAACTGCGACGTATGCGAGCCCGCCTGTCCCAATCAGGCCATCTCGATGGGTGAAACCATCTACGTGATCGACCCTGCACGCTGCACCGAATGCGTGGGGCATTTCGACGAACCGCAGTGCGTGGTCGTCTGCCCGGTGGAATGCATCGATCCCGATCCGGACATTCCGGAAACCCAGGAAGCGCTGCTGGCCAAGCTGCATGGGCTCCAGCGCGATCATCCCGAACTCTATGCGGAGTCTGCGCCCGAATGAAAACCCCCTCCCGTCGCTGGTTGCTGCTGGTCCTGTTGTGGTCGCCGGCCCTGTGGGCCGCTGCACCGTCCTCGGCCCCGCTGGCCACCCATCCCGAGGGCGCGGCCGTTGCCAGCGGTCACCACCTGGCCACCGAGGCCGGCATGGAGATCCTGGCCAAGGGCGGCAACGCCTTCGATGCGGCAGTGGCGGTGTCGTCCACGCTGGCGGTGGTCGAGCCGATCAGTTCGGGCCTGGGCGGCGGCGGCTTCTTCCTGCTGCACGACGCGACCACCGGCAAGGACGTAATGCTGGACGCGCGCGAGACCGCGCCGGCAGCGGCCACGCCCGAGGCGTTCCTGGACAAGAAGGGCGAGCTGGACCGCGACCGTTCGGTGAACGGCCCGTGGTCGGCCGGTATTCCGGGTCTGCCGGCGGCGCTGGTGGAGCTGTCGGCCAAGCACGGCAAGCTGCCGTTGCAGGATTCGCTGGCGCCGGCGATCCGCATCGCGCGCGACGGTTTCCCGGTGTATGCGCGCATGGCCAAGGGCTATGCCTCGCGCCGTGAAGTGATGGAGCGTTACCCGGGAACGCGCGAAGTTTACCTGCGCAACGGCAAGCCGATCGCCGAAGGCGACGTGTTCAAGCAGCCGGAACTGGCCGCCACCCTGGAACGACTGGGTGCGCAGGGCTTCGATGGCTTCTACCGTGGCCAGACCGGCAAGCTGCTGCTGGCCGGCGTGAAGCAGGCCGGTGGTCGCTGGACCGCCGAGGAACTGGCCGGCTACCGCGTGAAGCAGCGCGAGCCGATCGTGTTCAATTACCGCGACTGGAAGATCACCACGGCCTCGCCGCCGTCGTCGGGCGGTATCGCGCTTGCTTCGATGTTGCAGATCCTGGAAGGCTGGGACCTGAAGGCAATGGACCCGGCCCACCGCACCCACCTGGTGGTGGAGTCGATGCGTCGCGCCTTCCGTGACCGCACGTTCTTCCTGGGCGATCCGGACTTCGTGCAGATTCCGCAGAAGGTGCTGACCAGCCGCGATTACGCGCAGGGTCTGCGCGCGACCATCCACCCGGAGAAGGCCACCCCCAGCGACCTGCTGTCGGGCAACCCGACCCCGCTGGAAGACGACGAGACCACCCACTTCTCGATCATCGACGCACAGGGCAACCGCGTCGGTGCGACGCAGACGGTGAACCTGCTGTACGGGTCGGGCCTGATTCCGTCGGGTACCGGGGTGCTGCTCAACAACGAGATGGACGACTTCGCGCTGAAGCCGGGCACGCCCAACGCGTTCGGCGTGATGGGTTACGCGGCCAACGCACCGAAGCCGGGCAAGCGCATGCTCAGTTCGATGACGCCCACCTTCATGGAGTCGAAGGACAAGGTGGTGGTGCTGGGCACGCCGGGCGGCAGCCGCATCATCACGATGGTGCTGCTGGGTGTGCTGGGCTACGACGATGGCCTGACCGCGCAGCAGGTTGCCGCGTTGCCGCGCTTCCACCACCAGTGGCTGCCGGACGTGATCGAGGCCGAATCCGGTGCGTTCGACGCGGCCACCATCAAGCAGCTGCAGGCGATGGGCCATAAGATCGACCTGCCCGGCGACAGCGCCGAAGGCGGGCGCGGCTCCAGCCACGTGTGGGGCAACCTGCAGACGGTGGAGTGGAACCGTCGCAGCAACGTCCTCAGCGTCGGCAGCGATCCGCGCAATCCGGTAGGCAGCGGCGCGATTTCCAAGGTGCATTGATGTCGAGCCGGCCTTCGGCTGGCTCTCTTGGATTGCATGCGATGGCCGGGTGCCGGGCTGCGCCCGCCTTCATGCATTTGGGCGAACAGCCCTGGTTTGCCCGGTTCCTCTGGTTAGGGCCGTCGGGTGCGGGTCTGCGGGGGACGCTGCAAGTACGTCCATGTAAGCTCAGTCGCCGCATCCATGCGGCTCATGCCCCCGCAAACCCACCCCCGCCGACCCTTCGACAGGGTGCCGGTGGCCAATGGAAACGCGTAGAGCGACGCCCTGCGTGGCTGCTCTTTCTCACCGCATAGCAGCCATGTATGGGGGCGGCCGGCAGGTAGCCCCCGGAGGGACGCTAGAAAACATGGATGTTTTCTAGCAGCCCCCAAGGATGGGTTCACGGCGTGTCCCGGAGCGGGGCTGCCTGCCGGCCGCCCCCGCCCGTACGAAAGAGACGCCGATTCGCTTTCGGCTTTCGGCTTTCGGCTTTTGGCTCTTGGCTCTTTAGCTCGGGTTTGGCTTCGACTGCGGATAGCGATTTATTAACGGTGTCCGCCGGATAATTTACGGATGAAACTATGGTCCATCCGCGGTAACTCACAGAAGCTTGATGGCGGCGCGATGTTCGGCAATGCGCCGCGTGCGGTCTGGGAAAAATGGGCGGCACCCGACGATCTCAACCGGATCGAACTGGCCTGCCGTGCGCTGTTGGCGAGCCCGCTCGCGGGCAAGACGGTGCTGTTCGAAACCGGCATCGGTGCGTTCTTCGAACCGAAGCTGCGCGACCGTTACGGCGTGCAGGAACCCAGCCACGTGCTGATCGAGTCGCTGCGCGAGGCGGGGTTCGAGCACGAGGACATCGATGTGGTGGTGCTCAGCCACCTGCACTTCGACCATGCGGGCGGGTTGTTGGCGCCGTGGAGTGAAGGCCGCGAACCGGAACTGCTGTTCCCGAATGCCACGTTCCTGGTGGGTGCCGAACACTGGGAGCGCGCGCTGCATCCGCACCCGCGCGACCGCGCCAGCTTCATTCCCGAGCTGCCGCAGCTGCTGCGCGACAGCGGCCGCCTGGAAATCGTGCAGGGGCCGTATTCGCGCACGCTCGGCGAGAGCGTGCGTTTCAGCTTCAGCGACGGGCATACGCCGGGCCTGATGCTGGCCGAGATCATCGGTCCCGAACAGATGGACGGGCAGCCGCGGGGCGGGGTGGTGTTCTGCGCCGACCTGATTCCCGGCCGCTCCTGGGTGCACGTGCCGATCACCATGGGCTACGACCGCAATGCCGAGCTGTTGATTGACGAGAAGCGCAGCTTCCTCGAAGACAAACTGGCGCGCAACGTGCACCTGTTCTTTACCCACGACCCCGAGTGCGCGCTGGCCCAGGTCACCCGCGACGAGAAGGGCCGGTTCGGCACCGCCCACGAGCAGGGCGAGTTGAAAGCAAGGGCGTTGGCGTAAGCCAACGCCCTTGCGGGTAGCGCCGACTGTTAGTCGGCGACCGCGCGCAGCGCGGCGCAAGGCTCCGAATGCGATCCGGTGTCGGCGACGGCGACCCTTCCGGCGTTTAGACCTTCCGGAGTCGCCTCCAAGGCCTCAAGGCGCCTTCAAACAGCTGCTCATGAAGGTCTTGCGCGCATCACCGCTCAGCTTTTTGGTCGCCGCATCGGCATTGCAGTGCGTCATGCGCTCCTGCGGCGTGGTCGCCACGGTCGCGGTGCCGCTCAGGCACGCCTTCTGCGCCGCCTTGTACTCATCGCCCTTCTTGCCCTTGTTCTTGGTGGAACAATCGGCCATGCGCTGCTGCTGCGGGGTGGCGGCATGGGCAAGAATGGGGCTGCCCAGCACTACCAGGCAAACCAACAGGCTGACGGTCTTCATGGCGCGACTCCCCACACAGTTGAGTGTGCGGGGAGCTTCTTCCCGGGCCCGTCCAGAGCGCGTGAACGCCCGGATCAACCGGCTACGCGGGTCCCGAAGATGCGGTCGCCGGCATCGCCCAGGCCCGGCAGGATGTAGCCCTTCTCGTTGAGCCGCGCATCGATCGCGGCCGTGAAGATCTCCACGTCCGGATGCACCGCCTGCACCGCGGCGATGCCTTCCGGCGCCGCCACCAGGAAGATGCCCTTGATCCGGCGCGCGCCGGCACGCTTGAGCATGTCGATGGTCGCGATCAGGGTGCCGCCGGTGGCCAGCATCGGGTCCAGGATCAGCGCGTCGCGCTCTTCCAGGCGGCCGGTCAGGCGCTCGAAGTAGGGCACCGGCTGCAGGGTCTCCTCGTCGCGCTGCAGGCCGACCACGCTGACCCGCGCCGCCGGAATCAGCGACAGCACGCCGCTGAGCATGCCCAGCCCGGCACGCAGGATCGGCACTACCGTGATCTTCGCGCCAGCAATGCGCTGCACCGTTACCGGCCCGGCCCAGCCGGCCATGGTGTGGGCCTCGGTGTCCAGGTCGGCGGTGGCCTCGTAGGCGAGCAGGCCGCCGAGCTCGTTGGCCAGCTCGCGGAAGTCCTTGGTGCTCAGGGACGCGTCGCGCATCAGGCCGATCTTGTGCTGCACCAGCGGGTGGCGGACTTCGACGATTTTCATGGGAATGCCAACAAAACGGGGAGGGCACCATTTTGCCGCACCCGCGCTGTACCCGACCAGAGGCAGGTTTCGGCGGTCCGCATCACCACCGGTGTCATGCCCATGCAACCTCTCGGACATACCGTGCTGACCCAACCTTTACACCGTTGGGGATGCTGTGCAGAAGAAATCGACTTTGGGACTCGCCATCAGCGTGTCGTTGCTGATCCTGTCCACCGCGCCTGCCGTGGCCGCCGCGAGCGGGGAACTCGCCGGCGCTGCGGCAGCCACCGAGCTGGACCGCGTTGAAGTGCGTCCGCAGCTGGAATCGCAGACGCGTGCGGTCGACCTCAAGCGCAGCAGCGACGCCATCCAGGACGCCGTGTCATCCGACGCCATGGGCGTGTACCCGGACAAGAACGTGGCCGAGTCGCTGCAGCGCCTGCCCGGCGTGAGCGTTACCCGTGACCAGGGCGAGGGCCGCTTCGTGGTCGTGCGTGGCCTGGACGCCAACCTCAATAGCGTCAGCGTGGACGGCATCGCCATCGGCACCCCGGAAGACTCCAGCCGCGCCGCGCCGCTGGACGTGATTCCGTCCGATTCCACCGAGCGCCTGCGCGTGGTCAAGTCGCCCACCCCGGACATGCCGGGCGACGCCATCGGCGGCGCGATCCTGGTCGAGTCCGCCTCGGCGTTTGATCGCGATGGGCGCAGCCTGCGCGGCAAGATCGAGGCCAGCCACCAGCAGCTGTCCGGGCACACCAGCCCCAAGGCAGCCTTCAATTACAGCGAAGTGTTCGCCGATACCTTCGGCGTGGCATTGGGCGTGAACTACCAGAACCGCAAGTTCGAGTCTGACAACACCGAAGTGGAGTACGGCGAGTTCGACGGCGGCGCCGAAGACGACCTGTTCGCCAACAGCCTGCAGCAGCGCAAGTACGAGATCGAGCGCAAGCGCGTCGGTGCCAACCTGAACTTCGACTGGCGCCCCAACGAGGACAGCCAGTACTACCTGCGCACCCTGTACAGCCAGTTCGACGACGCCGAAACGCGCCAGCGCACGATCTTCAACTTCGGCGACGGCGAGGTCACCGCGCTCGGCGGCAACCAGTACCGCGTCGACGACCTGCCTGCCGATGCCATCCAGAAGCGCATGCGCTACCGCACCAAGAAGGAAAACACCTTCGCGGCCAGCCTGGGCGGCGAGAACCGCCTGACCAACGCGGTACTCGACTACAAGATCGGTTACACCCGCACCGAAGAACGCGTCAACGACGAGATGGAAGCGCGCTTCGAGTACAACGGCGACGACCTGGCCGCCACCGTCAACCAGAACACCGGCATCCCGCGCTACACCCTCAGCGATGCCAGCTGGATGGACAACGGCAACTACGACTTCGACCGTTTCGTGATCTCGCCCAAGCGGGTGGATGACAAGGAACACAGCGCGCAGGTCAACATCCGCTTCGACGGCGACACCAGCAGCTACAAGTTCGGCCTGCTCGGCCGCTGGCGCGACCGCGATGTGGATACGGACGAGCGTGAACTGCGCGTCGGTCCGGACGTGGCGCTGTCCGACTGGACCGCCTCCACCCCGGATCACCGTGGCGGCACGCTCGGCCAGGGCATGAGCTCGGACGCCATGCGCCGCTATTGGGCCCAGTTCGGCAGCCAGTACAGCGCCCGTCCGCAGGACGTCGGCGGCAATGCGATTACCTCGCTGGAAGAGGACTACACCGCCAGCGAAGACATCTTCGCCACCTACGCCATGGGCACCTGGGACGTCGGCAGCCTGCGCATCATCGGCGGCGTGCGCGTCGAGAACACCCAGTTCCAGGCCACCGGCAACCGCGTGGATGTCGCCGCCAACGGCCGCAGCTACACGGTCACCCCGCTCAGCGCGGACCGCAGCTACACCAACGTGCTGCCTGGCCTGCACCTGCGTTACGACGCCGGCAGCGACTGGGTGCTGCGTGCGGCCGCCAACAAGACCGTCTCGCGCCCGTCGTTTGGCGACATCGCCCCGCGTATCGGTTACAACCGCGGCGATGAGGAAGTGCGGCTGGGCAACCCGGAACTGGATCCGTACGAATCCAAGAACCTGGACCTGTCCTTCGAGCGCTACATCGGCAGCACCGGCATCCTCTCGCTGGGTCTGTTCCACAAGTCCATCGACGGCTACATCGTCAACACCGTCAGTGACAGCGATCCGGAGTACCCGGGCTTCGAAGTCACGCGCGTGATCAATGGCGACAAGGCCAAGGTGTACGGCGCCGAATTCAACTGGCAGCAGCAGCTGAGCTTCCTGCCGGCGGGCTGGGACGGCCTGCTGGTCGGCGCCAGCGGCACCTGGCTGGAGACCGACTTCGACCCGGGTCTGGACGGCCGCGCCGAGGAGGACTTCACCCTGCCGCGTGCCTCCAAGCACGTGTACAGCGCCCACCTGGGCTACGAGAAGGCCGGCTTCAGCACCCGCATCGCGGCCGTGTACCGCAGCGAATACCTGGATACGCTGGGCGACAGCCGCGCCTACGACATCTTCGTGGCGCCCAACACCCAGCTCGATTTCAGCCTGGATTACAAGATCACCTCCAACGTGAGCGTGTACTTCGAAGCGCAGAACCTGCTCGACAAGCCGCTGGAGCTCTACCAGGGCGTGCGTTCGCGCACGCTGCAGAACGAAGAATACGGCCGCACCTATGCGCTCGGCCTGAAGGTGGCCCTGTGATGCGCGCACGCCCGGTCCTGGGCCTGCTTGCCCTGGCGGTACTGGCCGGTTGCAAGCCGGGCTCCACCCCCGAAGCCGCCGCGCCTGCCGTGGACGCTGCCGCCGCGACCACCGGCCGCAGCGTGGCGACTGTAGCGGAGACTTTCCAGACTCCGATGACCCCGGCCGACAACATCGACTCGCCGGCGAGCTGGACCACCCCGGAAGGCCAGGTGTGGCTGATCGCCACCGCCAAGGCCACCGACAAGCTGGTCGTGTATGACGGGCAGACCGGTGAGCACCTGCGCGACGTGGGCAGCACCGGCACCGCGCCGGGCCAGTTCATGCGGCCCAACGGCATCGCCGTGGTCGACGACCTGGTGCTGATCGTGGAGCGCGACGGTCACCGCGTGCAGGTGCTGCAGCTGCCGTCGTTCACGCCACTGGGCACGTTCGCCGCCGAGGACCTGCGCAAGCCGTACGGGCTGTGGGTCAACAAGCAGGCCGATGGCTACGACGTGTATGTGACCGACTCCTACGACGCCGGCGAAGACGCACAGGGCAACGACGTGCTGCCGCCGCTGGCCGAGCTGGACAAGCGCGTGCGCCGCTATGCGTTGCAGGTGCGCGATGGCAAGGCGCAGGCCACCCTCACCGCAAGCATCGGTGACACCAGCGAGGCAGGCGCCCTGCGCGTGGTCGAATCGATCTGGGGCGACCCGGCCAACGACCGTCTGTTGATCGCCGAAGAGGACGAGACCTACGCCAGCGAGTTCAAGGTGTACACGCTGGAAGGTAAGTTCACCGGCACCACCTTCGGCCGCGATGCCTTCAAGGCGCAGGCCGAGGGCGTGATGTTGCGCACCTGCGGCAAGGACGGCTGGTGGATCACCACCGAGCAGGGCAAGCAGCGCAGCGTGTTCCACCTGTTCGACCGTCACACGCTGAAGCATGTCGGCGCATTCCAGGGCAATACCGTGGCCAATACCGACGGCATCTGGATGACCGAGACCGCGTCGGCGCGTTTCCCGCATGGCGCGCTGTACGCCGTGCATGATGACCAGGGCGTGGTCGCGTTCGACTGGGCCAGTGTGGCCAAGCAATTGTCGTTGCCGTTGGAGTGTGAAAAGTGATGCGGGTGAAGACCTGTGCAGCGGCGCTGAGCGTGGCGCTGCTGCTGTGCAGCGGCCTGGCGGCTGCCGCCACGGCCACCGGGGCCGAACCGAATACCCAGGTGCCGGCGGGCAACCGCCACTACGCCGCCAACGGGTTCCCGGACCGCATCGTCGCCTCGCCGGCGCAGGACGCCGCGCGCGGCTTCGGCGTGGCCTGGCGGACCGACGCGACGGTCGACGCGCCGGTGCTCGAGTGGGTCGTGGCCGGCGATTCGCCCGACGTGGGCAAAGTGACGCGGGTGACCGCGACGACCACGCCGTTGCAGACCGAGCTGGGCGCCTCGCATCACCACCGCGTGGATGTGAGCGGCCTGGCACCGGACACGTTGTACCTGTGGCGAGTGCAGGGCAACGCGACCTGGAGTGCCTGGAACCAGCTGCGAACGGCCGGGCGCGCCGATCAGCCGCTCACCGTGCTGTACTTCGGCGACACCCAGAACAAGAACCTCAGCCACGTCTCGCGCGTCCTGCGCGCGGGCATCAAGGCCGCTCCCGACGCGCGGCTGACCCTGTTCGCCGGCGACCTGGTCAGCGGTGGCGATGGTGCGGACGACAGCGAGTGGGGCGAATGGTTCGCCGCCGCCGGCTGGCTGCCGCAGGAAACGGCGGTCGCCCCAGCCATCGGCAACCACGAGTACTTCGAGGAGTTCGAGGACACCCCACAGGAACGCCGCGTGCTGGGCAAGCACTGGCCGGTGACCTTCGCCTTGCCGCGTAACGGCAGCGAAGCGGCAGCCACCAGCACCTACTGGTTCGACTACCAGGGCGCACGGTTCGTGGTGCTGGATGGGACCTCGGCACTGGATCTGGGCACTGCCAAGGCGCAGGGGCAGTGGCTGGACAAGGTGCTGGCCGGCAACACGCAGCGCTGGACGATCGTGATGCTGCACCAGCCGTTCTATTCGCCGCGCGAAGGCCGCGAGAACGCCGAGCTGCGCGATGTGGTGCTGCCGGTGGTGCGCCGTCACAACGTCGACCTCGTGCTGCAGGGCCACGACCACACCTACGGCCGCCGTGGCGAAGGGCAGGGGGCCACGCCGCAGTACGTGGTGACCGTGGCCGGTCCGAAGCAATACCGCCTCTCCGACGAGGCGCGCGCGACCATGGCCCCGGTCGGTGAGGATACCCAGCTGTTCCAGGTGCTCACGATCGATCCACAGCACCTGCGGTACGAAGCACGGACCGTGACCGGTGGTCTGTACGACGGCTTCGAGTTGAACCGTGCGGCCGACGGCAGCAAGCGCAAGACCGAGCTGACCGAAGGCCGCATCGCGCCCCGCGACTGCACGCGCAGCCAGACCCTGAAGGGCCGCGCCGACCGTTGTTGGGAATGATGTACGCCGGGCAAAGCCCGGCGCTACGCTGTAGAGGCCGGGGGGGGCCCGGGGGTTGTTTTGGGGCCCCCAGCCCCCCCCCCCCCCCCCCCCCCCCCCCCCCCGGGGCCGGGGGGGGGGGGGGGGCAGCGGCGCCCCCCGGGCCCGGCCAGCCGGGCGTAACCCC
>NZ_JBLZQD010000019.1:0-317 GCF_049199305.1 Stenotrophomonas sp. PD6
AGGCAGTGCCTCGCAAGCAGTGCGCCTTCACCCCTGGGGGCTCGTAGAAAACATCCATGTTTTCTGCGGTCCCGCAAACCCGCCCCCGCCGACCCCCGACAGTTATTCGGTGGCCATGGGTAATCAAAGTCAACGGCGAAAGCGCCCTCTTTCTTTGCCGTACATTGAGAGATTGGGAGCAGCCAATTTGTTGCCTACGGCAACGCGCCTATGGTTGCTCTCGCCCGATAGCGCATTGAAATGATCGAGACAGGTGGCGCCCCAACGTGGGGCCCATGTGGCGTTTTCTTTTGCCCCCCCACAAATTTGAGGGTCGG
>NZ_JBLZQD010000019.1:327-62110 GCF_049199305.1 Stenotrophomonas sp. PD6
CGCGCCCCCTTCTGCTCCGCCCCCTTGTTCTTGGTCCGCCCCCCCCCCCCCCCCCGGGGGGGGGGGGGGGGGGGGGGGTTGCGGGGCCGTAGAGCGCCATGGATGGCGTGAACGAGCTTACATGGACGTACTTGCAGCGTGCCCCGGAACCCCACCGCCGCCGGCCCAGCCACGCGCAGGCATCAACCCGCGAGCTGTTCGCGAAATCAAAAAAAAACGGGGCGGATGCAATCTCTGCATCCGTCCCGCTTTTGAATCCTAAAGCGATCGCGGCTTACAGCCGTTCGCGAATCGTATGGCGCAGGGCTTCGAGGTCTTTCGCAAAGGCGTCGATGCCGGCGGCCAGCTTCTCGGCGGCCATCGGGTCGGCGGCCAGGTCGGTGGCGAACTGTGCGGCATCGATGGGGGTCACGGCGACCGATTCGGCGGCGCCGGCCACCAGCTTGCGCGGCAGGTCGCCGTGGTCGGCGTCCAGCTTTTCGAGCAGGTCCGGGGAGATCGTGAGGCGGTCGCAGCCGGCCAGCGCTTCGATCTGTGCGGTGGAGCGGAACGAGGCGCCCATCACCACGGTAGGCGAACCGCGGCGCTTGAATTCCGCGTACACGCCGCGCACGAACACCACGCCCGGGTCGGCATCGATGTTGGCCGGCGTCTGACCGTTGGCCACGTACCAGTCCAGGATGCGGCCGACGAACGGCGAGATCAGGAAGGCGCCCGCCTCGCTGCAGGCCAGCGCCTGGGTCGGGTTGAAGATCAGGGTGAGGTTGCAGTCGATGCCTTCGGCCTGCAGCTGGCGCGCCGCTTCCACGCCTTCCCAGGTGGCGGCGATCTTGATCAGCACCTTGCTGCGCGGCACGCCGGCCGCCTCGTACATGGCAATGAACTGGCGCGCCTTGGCTACCGTCGCGGCCGTGTCGTGGGCCTGGTCGGCATCCACCTCGGTGGAAACGCGGCCCGGCACCAGCGTGCTCAGCAGCGTGCCTACGCCCACCGTCAGCCGGTCGGCCACCGCGTGCACGATGGTCTCGCGCTCGCCCTGCTGGCCACGGCCCCAGGCAAGCTCGCGTTCGATGAGGTCCGCGTAGACGGGCAGGTCCAACGCCTTCTTCACCAGGGTCGGATTGGTCGTGCAGTCGACCGGCTTGAGGCGCTTGATCGCCTCATAGTCGCCGGTGTCGGCAACGACCACGGAGAGGTCACGCAGCTGGGTGAGTTTGGACGGCGTTGCAGTGCTCATTGCGACTCCTGGAGCAGAACGGAAACCCCGCGCGATACGCGCCAGGGTCGATCAATTCGGGGACGGGTTGTGGACAGCGGTCACGCGGAGGCGCAGCTTGCGGCCACCCGGTGCATCCCAGTCCATGGTCTGGCCAACGGCCAGGCCCAGCAGCGCGGTACCCACCGGCGCCAGGATCGAAACTCTGCCCTGGTCGACGTCGGCTTCGCGCGGGAACACCAGCGTGAGCTCATGCTTGTCGCCGTGCACTTCATCTTCGCACTCCACGCGCGAATGCATCATGACGATGCCTTCGGGCATGTCTTCCGGCGCCACCACGGTCGCCCGGTTCAGTTCCTGGATCAGCGCCTGTGCGGCAGGCGTCTGCTGGATGGCCGGCGACTCGAGCATCGCGTCAAGGCGATCCATGTCGAGGCTGGACACCGTGATGGGGGCGATGGATGGCGGCAGTCCGCTGGAAGTGGACATGTAAAGCTCCTTACGTTTATGGAAGACCCATGCAAAAGGCGGCGCCTTCTGGCGCCGCCTGGTTCTATTGTGCTGCCTATCGAAGGCGGATGCGACCCGTCCGCAGGGCGGGGCGCTGCAGCCGGTTCAGCGACCGCCTCAGACCCGCGAAAGGCGCCGGCTGGCGGCGCCCATGGCGTGGTCGGCCGGATCGAGGGTAAACAGCCCCTGCGGCAGCCGCTTGAACTGCTGGGCCAGCTGTTCCAGGAAGCCGGTCATGGCCGAACTGCGCCGCCATGCCATGGCGATGCGGCGGCTGGGGCGGTCGTCGCCGCTGAAGTCCAGCAGGCGGATGTTCTCCGAACGCGGCACCGGCGGTTTGACCGACAGCGTCGGCAGCAGGGTGATGCCCACGTCGGCTGCGACCATCTGCCGCAGCGTCTCCAGGCTGGTGGCGCGGAACTCGGACTTCTCGTTCGCGCCGAACAGGCGGCAGACCGCCAGCGCCTGGTCGCGCAGGCAGTGCCCGTCTTCAAGCAGCAGCAGCTTCTGCGACGACAGCTCCTGTACGTCCAGATGGTGGCGCCGCGCCAGCGGGTGCTGGCCGGAAACGGCGAGCAGGAAGGGCTCCTCGAACAGGAATTCGGCGTGCAGCTGGTCATCGTCCAGCGGCAGCGCGAGCAGCGCCGCGTCGAGCCGGCCTTCGCGCAGCCGGTTCAACAGTTCGTCGCTTTTCTCCTCGACCAGCAGCAGTTCCAGCTGCGGAAAGCGTTCGCGGATGTTGGGGATGACGTGCGGGAGCAGGTACGGCCCCAGGGTCGGGAAAATACCCAGCCGCACGGTGCCGGCCTCGGGGTCGATGCTGCGCCGCGCCGCCTCTTTCATCTGTTCCACTTCGGCCACGATGGTGCGGGCACGCGCAGCGGCTTCCACGCCGGCCGGGGTGAGCATGACCTTGCGCGGTGCGCGCTCGACCAACGGCAGGCCCAGCTCATCCTCGAGCTTGCGGATCTGGGTCGACAGCGTGGGTTGGCTGACGAAACAGGAGGCAGCCGCCCGACCAAAGTGTCGATGGTCGGCCAGCGCCACCAGATATTTCAGATCACGTAGGTTCATTTCCTTGTACCTCTAGACGGTAATGGACCGGGTGATGGCGTGGTTTACCCAGCAGGCAAAAAGGTTCCCGGCGAACCGGGAACCCGACGTTTCAGGCAGCTTCGGCGACAGCGCCACTGCTCTTGGGAACGGATGTACGTATCAGGTGATCAAAAGCGCTCAGTGCCGCAGTGGAACCGGCGCCCATCGCGATGATGATCTGCTTGTAGGGCACCGTAGTGCAATCGCCTGCCGCGAATACCCCCGGAACATTGGTCTGGCCGCGGTCGTCAATGACCACTTCGCCGCGCGGCGACAGTGCGACAGAGTCCTTCAACCATTCGGTATTGGGCAGCAGGCCGATCTGCACGAAGATGCCTTCGAGCTCGATGCGGTGCGCATCGCCGCCGACGCGGTCCTTGTAGACCAGGCCCGTCACCTTCTGGCCATCGCCCAGCACTTCCTGGGTCAACGCGCTGGTAATGATGGTGACGTTACCGAGGCTGCGCAGCTTCTTCTGCAGCACTTCATCGGCGCGGAGTTTCTCATCAAATTCCAGAAGGGTCACATGCGTCACCAGGCCGGCCAGATCGATGGCGGCTTCGACCCCGGAGTTGCCGCCGCCGATCACCGCCACGCGCTTGCCCTTGAACAACGGACCGTCGCAGTGCGGGCAATAGGCCACGCCCTTGTTGCGGTACTGGTCCTCGCCCGGCACGTTCATCTGCCGCCAGCGCGCGCCGGTGGACAGGATCACCGAACGCGACTTCAGCGACGCGCCGTTTTCCAGCTTGATCTCCACCAGCCCGTCGTCACCGGCCGGCACCAGCGCGCTGGCGCGCTGCAGGTTCATGATGTCCACGTCGTATTCGCGCACATGCTGTTCCAGCGCCGTGGCCAGCTTGGGGCCTTCGGTTTCCTTGACCGAAATGAAGTTCTCGATCGCCATGGTGTCCAGCACCTGGCCACCGAAACGCTCTGCGGCCACACCGGTGCGGATGCCCTTGCGCGCGGCGTAGATCGCGGCGGCGGCGCCGGCCGGGCCACCGCCGATGACCAGCACGTCATAGGGCGCCTTGGCGGCGATCCTGGCGGCGTCGCGCTTGGCCGAACCCGTGTCCAGCTTGGCCACGATCTGTTCCAGGCTCATGCGGCCCTGGTCGAAGATCTCGCCGTTGAGGTACACGGTGGGCACCGACATGATCTGGCGCGCCTCGACCTCGGCCGGGAACAGGCCGCCGTCGATGGCGACGTGGCGGATGCGCGGGTTGAGCACTGCGGCGAGGTTCAGCGCCTGGACCACGTCCGGGCAGTTCTGGCAGGACAGCGAGAAGTAGGTTTCGAACGTGTAGTCGCCCTCCAGCGCCTGCACCTGCTCGATGACCTCGGCTGTGGCCTTGGACGGGTGGCCGCCGACCTGCAGCAGGGCCAGCACCAGCGAGGTGAACTCATGGCCCATCGGCAGCCCGGCGAACGCCAGGTGGATGTCCTGTCCCGGGGTGGTCAGCGCGAACGAGGGGGTACGCTCGGCGCCGTCGCGGCGCACGTCCAGCGTGATCTGGTTCGACAGGCTGACCAGGGTTTCGAGCAGTTCCAGCATCTCCTGCGACTTGGCCCCGTCGTCCGCATGGGCGGTGATCTGGATCGGACGGGTGACGCGTTCCAGGTAGGTCTTCAGCTGGGACTGGAGGGTGGCATCCAACATCGAAAAACTCCTTGATTCAGGCAAAGGAACGGCGTCGACGTACCACTACGGTACATCTGGGCGGCGTAGGGGTGAACCGAAGCGGGCGCCGGGGCACCGGCTTCGGTTCACCCCCACCCCCGTCGGGACGGGAGGGGGAGTGAGGTGCGACTTAGATCTTGCCGACCAGGTCCAGCGACGGGGTCAGGGTCTTCTCGCCTTCCTTCCACTTGGCCGGGCACACCTGGTTCGGGTTGGCGGCGGTGAACTGGGCAGCCTTCAGCTTGCGCAGGGTCTCGGAGACGTCACGGGCGATCTCGTTGGAGTGGATCTCCAGGGTCTTGATCACGCCTTCCGGGTTGATGATGAAGGTGCCGCGCAGGGCCAGGCCTTCTTCGGCAATGTGCACGCCGAAGGCGTTGGTCAGCTGGTGGGTCGGGTCGCCGACCAGCGGGAACTGGGCCTTGCCGACAGCCGGCGAGGTTTCGTGCCACACCTTGTGCGAGAAGTGGGTGTCGGTGGTGACGATGTACACCTCGGCACCGGCCTTCTGGAACTCGGCGTAATGGTCGGCAGCATCTTCAATTTCGGTCGGGCAGTTGAAGGTGAAGGCGGCCGGCATGAAGATCAGGACCGACCACTGACCCTTCAGGGTGCTGTCGGAGACCTTGATGAACTCGCCATTCTGGTACGCGTTGGCTTCAAACGGCTTGATCTGGGTGTTGATGAGCGACATCGGTATTCCTCGTGGTGAAGGGGATGGGTGAAGCGACCAACACAGGTTAGCGGCTCGCTTCCCATAAGGACAATCCATTGATTGCATCTATACAATAGGCGCAGTCTATCGATATGGGCTGATCCTCGAATGAACATTGATCGTCATTCATGACAGATCCCTTGCTGCGCAAGGGATTCACCAAATTCGCCGATGAAGGGCCTGATAGCCGTTGCTTATCCGCGTGGTCGCGAAGCTGAACAGCCTTTTCAGGCCCGGCGGCGGGTGCGACATCGGGTCGCGGCGGTCGGCCGATGCCGTCATTGGCCTACACTGCGCCCCCACCACCGCCCAGACCCGCCATGACCGCCGCCCCGCAGGAGATCCGCCAGCTGCTTGCCGATGCCGCCCGCGCCCTGCCCGGTGCGGAAGGCCGGCACGAGGCCGAGCTGCTGTTGCTGCACGTGCTGGGGCGGGAGCGCAGTTGGCTGTTCGCCCACGCCACCGATCTACTCGACCCGGCCGACGCCGCCGCCTTCGCGGCGCTGCTGCAGCGTCGCATCGCCGGTGAGCCGGTGGCCTACCTGCTGGGTCGACGGGGGTTCTGGACCCTGGACCTGGCCGTCAGCCCCGCCACCCTGATCCCCCGGCCCGAGACCGAGCGGCTGGTCGAGCTGGCGCTGGAACGCCTGCCCGGCGACCGGCCGCTGTGGGTGGCCGACCTGGGCACCGGCAGCGGCGCCATCGCACTGGCGCTGGCCAGTGAGCGTCCGCAGGCGCAGGTGTTGGCCACCGACATGAGTGCGGCGGCGCTGGCCGTGGCCGGCGCCAATGCCCGCCACCACGCACTGCCCAACGTCGGCTTCCGCCAGGGCTCGTGGTACGCGCCGCTGGCCGGCGAGCGCTTCGACCTGATCGCCAGCAATCCGCCCTACATCGCCAGCGACGATCCGCACCTGGCGCGCGGCGACCTGCGCTTCGAACCGGCCAGCGCGCTGGCCTCCGGCCACGACGGCCTGGAGGACATCCGCCAGATCATCGAGGGCGCGCCCGTGCACCTGCTCCCCGGCGGCTGGCTCCTGCTGGAACATGGCTGGGACCAGGGCGAGGCGATACGTGCGCTGCTCGACAAGCGCGGCTTCGTGGAAGTGGCCACTGAGGTGGATCTGGAACAGCGCGACCGGGTAAGCCTGGGCCGGTGGCCGGCAACGCTAGAATGAGGGTCCACGCCGGCTGAGCGCCGGCCACGGCCGTCATTCCCTCTGGAGTTCCGCACATGCGCACGCTGTATCCCGCCATCACCCCCTACGACGTCGGCAGCCTGAAGGTCGACGACCGCCACACGCTGTACTTCGAACAGTGTGGCAACCCGGACGGCAAGCCGGTGGTGATGCTGCATGGCGGGCCGGGCGGCGGCTGCAGCGACAAGATGCGCCAGTTCCACGACCCGGCCAAGTACCGCATCATCCTGTTCGACCAGCGCGGTGCCGGTCGTTCCACGCCGCATGCCGACCTGGTGGACAACACCACCTGGGACCTGGTGGCCGACATCGAGCGGCTGCGCGAGCATCTCAAGGTGGAGCGCTGGCAGGTGTTCGGCGGCAGCTGGGGCTCGACCCTGGCGCTGGCGTACGCGCAGACCCATCCCACCCGCGTGACCGAGCTGGTGCTGCGCGGCATCTTCATGCTGCGCCGCTGGGAACTGGAATGGTTCTACCAGGAAGGCGCCAACCGCCTGTTCCCGGATGCGTGGGAGCACTACCTCAAGCCGATCCCGGCGGTGGAGCGGCATGACCTGATTTCCGCCTTCCATCGCCGCCTCACCAGCGACGACGAAGCGACCCGGCTGGCGGCGGCCAAGGCGTGGAGCGTATGGGAAGGCGCAACCAGCTTCCTGCATGTGGACGACGACTTCGTCAACAGCCACCAGGACCCGCAGTTCGCGCTGGCATTCGCCCGCATCGAGAACCACTACTTCGTCAACGGCGGCTTCTTCGAGGTGGAAGAGCAGCTGCTGCGCGACGCGCACCGTATCGCCGACATCCCCGGTGTGATCGTGCACGGCCGCTACGACGTGGTGTGCCCGCTGCAGAGTGCGTGGGAACTGCACAAGGCATGGCCGAAATCGACGCTGGAGATCAGCCCGGCCTCGGGCCATTCCGCGTTCGAAGCGGAGAACATCGACGCGCTGGTACGCGCGACGGATCGTTTCGCGGGCTAAGGGGCGCGCGGTCACCAGGTGCCGGCGGACAATGCCTCCGCCAGCACCGTCAGTTTCGGCGACGCCTGCCGCGAGGGCGGATACACCAGCGACAACGCGCGGGTGCGTCCTTCAAACGGTTCCAGCACCCGCTGCAGGCGCCCGTCGGCCAACGCGTCGGCCACGGCGAAATCCATCACCTGCACGATGCCGATGCCGGCCAGGGCGCCCTCCACCAGCGGGTCGCCACTGTCGAACACCATCCGCGCCGGCGCGGTGAAGTCGCGCAGGCCGTCACCGTCGCGGAACTGCCAATCCACCAGCCGGCCACTGCGCAGGTTGCGCACGGCCAGGCAGGTGTGATCGTGCAGGGCATCGACGGTCGCTGGCGCGCCGTGCCGGGCGAGGTAGGCCGGCGAGGCCACCGTCACCCAGCGCAGTGGCCGCAGCGGCCGTGCCACCATGCGCACATCACCGATCGGACCGGTGCGCAGCGCGGCATCGAAACCTTCCTCCACCAGGTCCACCAGCCGGTCGTTGAGCACCAGTTCGAACTGCAGTTGCGGGTACGCGGCCGTGAGCTGTCCGGCCAGTGGCACCAGCACCTTGCGCCCGAACATCGACGGCGCGGTGAGTTTCAGCACCCCTGATGGCGTGCACGGGCGGTCGCCCAGCTTGCGCTCGGCGTCCTCCAGGCCGCACAGCAACGGCGTGCAGTGCTCGACGAACTGGCGGCCGTCCGGGGTCAGGCTGACGTTGCGCGTGGTGCGGTGGAGCAGGCGCACGCCCAGCTCGCTCTCCAGCCGACCGATCGCGCGCGACAGGCCCGACTGGCTGACGCCGAGCTGGCCTGCGGCGGCGGTGAAGCTGCGTGCCTCGGCGACCTGCACCAGCATGCGCACGGCATTGAGATCCATGGCGGTGTCCGATTGATGCGAAAATGCATGACAGAAATCGAAGTATCCGGGTTTCTTTGTTGCGCGTCATCAATGAGACTGCGCGCCTCCCCCCTGCAATGACCGGCATGACCCACTCCCCGTCTTCCTTCCCGCCCCGCCTGGCGCTGACCCTGCTGGCGATGGCCCAGCTGATCATCGCGCTGGACGCCACCATCATTTTCGTCGCCCTGCACGAGATGGGCGTGCAGCTGCAGATCAACGCGCAGCAGCTGCAGTGGATCGTCAGCGCCTATACCGTGGCCTTCGGTGGCTGCCTGCTGCTCGGCGGGCGCGCGGCGGACCTGCTCGGCCGGCGCCGGGTCTATCGCACCGGCATGGCGCTGTTCGCGCTGGCCTCGCTGGTCGGCGGCTTCAGCAACAGCGCCTGGCTGCTCATCGCCGCACGCGCGGTGCAGGGCATCGGTGCGGCACTGCTGTTTCCGGCCACCCTGTCGCTGATCAACACGCTCTACGCCGAAGGCGCGCCGCGCAACCGCGCGCTGGCGATCTGGTCGATGGCCAGCGCCGGCGGCCTGGCATTGGGCACGCTGCTGGGCGGCGTGCTCACCCAGAGCTTCGGCTGGTCGTCGGTGCTGCTGGTGATCGTGCCGTTCGCCGGCGCCTGCGCCGTGTTGGGCGGCTGGTGGCTGCCGCGCGATGCGGCGATGCCACGCGGGCGCTCGTTCGACCTGGCCGGCTGCCTCACCGTGACGTTGGGCGGCAGCCTGCTGGTCACCACGCTGGTGCAGGCGCCCGAGTGGGGCTGGTGGGCGCCGCGCACCGTGGGCTGCCTGCTGGCCGCCGTGGTGATGCTGGCCGCGTTCGTGGCCATTGAACAGCGCAGCCGCGACCCGTTGATGCAGTTCGCGCTGCTGCGCCTGCGCAGCCTGCGGGCGGCGATGCTGTTGACGATGGTGTTCATGAGCAGCTTCGGCGTGCAGTACTACTTCCTGGCGCTGTATTTCCAGGATGGCTACGGCTGGAGCGCGCTGCAGGCGGGGCTGGCGTTCCTGCCGCCGACGCTGGTGTGCACCTTCGGCATCCGCATCAGCGAGCACATGCTGCGCCGGCGTTCGCCGCGGCAGGTGCTGGCGCTGGGCATGGGCGCCGGCGCGGTCGGCATCGGCGCGGTTGCCGTGGCGCTGCCCGTTGGCGCCACTTACTGGGCGCTGCTGCCGGGGATCGTGGTGCTCAGCATCGGCCAGGGCATGACGTGGACGGCGATGTGGATCGTGGCCGGGCAGGGCGTGCCTGCCGCCCAGCAGGGCGTGGCCTCGGGCATGGCCGCGACCGCGCAGCAGATCGGCGGCGCGCTGGGCTTGGCGGTGCTGGTGATGCTGGCCAATGCGGGGCGCGGTGCAGGGGCCGCAGGGACCAGCCCGGAAGCGCTGCAGGGGCTGGTGAACGCACAATACGGCGCGGTGCTGTTCGCGGTGCTGGGGGTGGGAGTGGCCCTGTGGTTGCGGCCGGAAAAAAGCGGGGTTGTATTGGCGCCGGCTCTACCCCGTCGTTAGCCCGCCGGCACCGATTCCAACCGCGCAAACACCCGCGCCAACCGTTCCGCCCACGCCTGCTGCCCCGCCGCGTCCGCGATCAGATCCTGGCGGATCTCCAGCTCCACATGCAGCAGGCCGCGGCCTTCGCCGTGCACCGGTACCGCGTAATCGCTGGTGCTGCTGACCGAATACGGTTCGTTGTCGCCCACCACCAGGTCTCCTTCATCGCGCAGCGCCTGCAGCAGGGCATGCGCCAGCCGCGTGTCCTGGTGGTACAGCACGCCCGCATGCCACGGGCGCGCCGCGCCGTTCATCTGCGGGGTGAAGCTGTGCATCATCACCAGCAGCGTCGGGCGCATCTGCGCCGCGCGGGCATCCAGTTCGGCAGCGATGCGTGCGTGATACGGCGCATGGATCTCGTCGATGCGCTGCTGGCGTTGCGTGGGCGACAGCCCAACATTGCCCGGCACGAGCGTGTGGTCGCTGCGCTCGGGCATCAGGGTCGGTGACGCCAACGGGCGGTTGCAGTCGATCACCAGGCGCGAATAGGTCTGGGTGATCGCCCATGCATCGAGCAGGCCGGCGAGCGCGCGCGTGACGCCCGCAATCCCGATATCCCAGCCGATATGCCGGTCCAGCTCGGCCTGCGGCAGGCCCAGCTCGGCCAACGCCGCCGGCACCTGCTGGCCGGCGTGATCGGCGATCAGTACGTAAGGCGAGCGCCCGCCCGGGTGCAGCACGGTGAACGGAGCAGGATCGGAACCGCCCAGCAGCGTGCCCGTGGCGGGCGCAAGTGCGTGCGAATCAGCCACGCGGGGTGCCGTCCAGATGATGTTCGATCATCCACAGCCCCGCCCACAGCTTGGCGTCGAGCTGGTAGCCCTGGCCCATCTTCTCGACCAGCCACGCCGCCGCGCGGGCACGGGGAATCTCGTGCACGGTGATGTCTTCGCTGGCGTCGCCGCCGCCATTGCCGACCTTGCGCAGCCCGGTGGCGCGCACGAACGCGATCTTCTCGCTGCTGGCGCCGGACGAGGTGGGGCCGATCATCAGCACCTCGGCGTGCGCGGCGGTCCAGCCGGTTTCCTCTTCCAGCTCACGCACTGCCGAGTCTTCGATCGACTCGCCCGCATCGATGTCGCCCACCAGTCCGGCCGGCATCTCGATGGTGCTGGCCTGCAGCGGCACGCGGAACTGCTCGACGAACAGCACGCTGTCGTCGGGGGTCACGGCGATGATGATCGCCGCCAGGCCACCGGCATGGGTGCGCTCGCTGTATTCCCAGGTACCGCGCACGACCATGCGCTGGTACTTGCCTTCGTAGACGACCTTGGGGTCCTGCGTGTTGTGACTCATGCGAACTCGCTGGCAGTGGAAGAGGAGTCGGACAGGCCGGCGGCGGTGAACAACCGGCGCCGGGTCAACGGGCCGAAGCGCAGCGCATCGCACAGACCCTGCAGCATCTGTGCATCGGCGCTGGAACGGCTGAAATCGGCCTGGGCCGCATCCAGCGGCGCATCCAGGGCAATGGTGGTCAGCTGGCGCCAGAGCAGCGCATGCTCGCGCTGTTCGCGCAGGCGCACGGCCATCTGCGCGGCACCGCGCAGGCGCAGGAACGGTACTTCGTCCAGGCGTTCATACAAGGTGTCCAGGCTGCCGAAGTGGGCCAGCAGCACCGCGGCCGACTTGGCGCCCACGCCGGTCACGCCGGGAATGTTGTCGACCGCATCGCCACACAGCGCCAGGTAATCGGCGATCTGGTGCGCATGCACGCCGTGGCGGGCCTTGACCCCTGCCATGCCCCAGCGCTGGTTGCGCGCGTAGTCCCACTGCTCGTCGTGTTCGTACAGCAGCTGGGAAAGATCCTTGTCGGCGGAGATGATCACCCCGCGCATGCCGGCGTCGCGGCGCGCGTGCAGGGCGCTGCCGATCAGGTCGTCGGCCTCGTATTCGTGGTGGGCCAGCACGGTCAGGCCCAGCGCCACGCACAGCGCCTTGCAATGCGCGAACTGGCGGCGCAGCGCGTCGGGCGCAGGATCGCGGTTGGCCTTGTAGGCGGCGTAGATCGTGTGCCGGAAGCAGCTGTCCAGCGCCTCGTCGAACGCGATCGCGATGTGCCGCGGGCGCTCGCGCTCCAGCAGGTCGAGCAGGAAGCGGACGAACCCGTGCACCGCATTGGTCGGCCAGCCCTGCTGGTCCTGGAATTCGTCCGGCATCGAATGCCAGGCGCGGAACACGTACAGGCTGGCATCGACCAGGTACAGCGGCTGGCGCATCTCAGCCCTCCCAGTCCTGCAGCAGCGCCGCCGGATCCGGGCGCTCGCGCTCGGGGACGTCGGTCTTCGGCGTGCCGATATGGATGAAGCCGGCAATCCGCTCCTCGCCGTCCAGGCCCAGGTGGGCGTGCACGGCCGGGTCGAACGCCATCCACGCGGTCAGCCACTGTGCCCCGAAGCCCAGCGCCTGGGCGGCCTGCAGCAGGGCAAAGCAGACGCAGCCGGCGGTCATCAGCTGCTCCTGCTCGGGCACCTTCGGGCTCGGCGTGGGCCGGGCGATGACGGTGATGATCAACGGAGCGTGCGAGAAGCGCTGCCGGTCCTTCTCCACCTGCGCGTCCGACGCGGTGGGGTCGCGCTCGCGGCTGCGCTGTGCCAGGAACGCGCCGAGGCGGTGGCGGGCGTCGCCGGCGATACGCAGGAACCGGAACGGCACCTTCTTGCCGTGGTCGGGCACGCGCACCGCCGAGGCCAGCATGCGCAGCAGCGTTTCCGGGTCGGGTCCGGGGGCGCCCAGTTGCAGGGCGGGAACCGAACGGCGGGCGTCCAGAGCGTGCAGTGCAGGGGAGTCGAGCATGGGATCTCAGTGGGTGTCGCAGTGCCCTCGATTATAGTCGCGGCAGTTTGTGACACGAACTTGGGCAATCTCTGGCCCATTTGCGACAAAACGTGATGAACCTCACTTAATTAATGGCAATCCTTCACGTCGCTGTACTCGCTTCCCGGAAGCGCTGGCCTTACGATACAAGGCCTGCCGGTGCCCGGGTCGTGAGGTTCAAAGTGCGGACTGTTTCACTGTCCCTGACCGGCGGGCCGACCTACCATCCGAGTGCCGGTGTCTTGGGGACGCCCGCGCCCGTTGTATCCATGCTGCATTCTGTACCTGCGAAGGTGGGGAGCCTTCCCGCATGAACGCCACGCCCAACGTACCGGGGCAGCCGGGTCGCGACCCGGCGCTGTTGAAGCTTGCGCGCGAGGCCGCCCTTCCCGGACTGGTCGAGTCGTTCGCGACCGTGCTGGCACGCTTTGATGATGTGCTGTTCGACCGTGCCGGCACCGCCGGCGCGTCGCAGCTGCTGTTCCTGGACGGCATGCGCGAGCTGCGCCGTCGTCGCGACGACATCGTGGGTGGCTTCCGCGGCCATCTGGGTCGGGCCTGGGACGCGCTGGAGCGCGGCGAGCCGTTGTCGGCCGAAGCCACGCTGGCCGGCCAGGTCGAAGGCGGCCTGAGCCTGGTGCCCGAGCACGTGCTCGAATCGCGCCTGGCAGTACGCAATTTCGCCACCGTGCTGCTGCGCGACTGGAAGCCGGTGCTGGGTCGGCTGGACCGTCGCCTGGGTTGGATCGCCGGCGGCGTGGAACTGGATGCCGACCTCAATCCGATCAGCCCCGAACACATCGGCGTGGCGATCCATGAGGCCTTCGCAGACTGTGAACTGGCGCCGGAAGTGCGCCTGGTGCTGATCAAGCTGTGCGAGCGCGACCTGCACGCACCGATCGGCAAGCGTTACGAGAAGCTGGACGAGCAGTTGGCAGCGGCCGGCGTGATGCCGCAGATGTCGGCACCGCGCCGTCCCGCGCCGCGGCCGCCGTCGGCGCGCCAGGAGCTGGACGAACTGGTCGATGCGCTCGATCCCGAGGCGCAGAACGCCGACGACGCGGCGGCCCCCGCCTGGGCGCGTCGCTTCGCCGACCGCTGGGCCGCCAGCCGTGGCCGCATGCAGTCCGCGCAGGCCGCGCACGACAGTGCCAGCGAGGGCGGCGACGGCCTCAGCGGCAACCAGGGCATGCTGCTGGAGGCGCTGCACGAGTTGCTGCAGCAGACCCGGCATGTCCGCGAAGACGCCACCTCCGCCGCCAGCGTGGCGGTGGGGCAGCAGCGCCCGCTCAGCCAGCGCGAGATGATGTCGGTGCTGTCGCTGCTGCAGGCCACGCCAAGCGCGACCCTGCGCGCGGCGATCGGTGAGGACGGCGAATCGCTGGCCCAGCGCCTGAAGAGTGAAGTGCTGTCGGGTGCGACCCGGCTCGGCGTGGATCCGGCGCAGGCGCGCCTGGACCCGCAGGACGAGGATGCGATCGACCTGGTCGGCATGCTGTTCGATGTGATGCTCGACGAGCGCGACCTGGAGGGCCGCTCGCGTGAGCTGATCGGCCGGCTGGTGGTGCCGTTCGTGAAGGTCGCCATGCTCGACCGCCGCATGTTCGTGCAGAAGACCCACCCGGCACGCAAGCTGCTCAATTCGCTGGCCGAGGCCTGCGAAGGCAACATGGGCGAGAGCCAGGCCGAGCGCGTGCTGATGGGCAAGGTCGAAGAAATCATCGAACGCCTGGTGGCCGAGTTCAACGAGAACCTGGCGATCTTCCTGACCCTGGAAGAAGAATTCCGCGATTTCCTCACCCAGCACCGCCGCCGCATCGAGATTGCCGAGCGGCGCGCGGCCGAAACCCAGCGTGGCCAGGAAAAGCTGGAGATGGCGCGCACCCGCGCTGCCACCGAGCTCGACTGGCGCATTGCCGACACCACGCTGCCGCAGGCCCTGGGCGAGTTCCTGCGCCAGCCGTGGCAGCACCACCTCACCTTGGCCGTGCTGCGCGAAGGCGACGACGGTCCATCGGTCAGCGAGGCGCTCGCGCTCGCCGACGGGGTGCTGGAAGAAATTTCCGAGGCGCGCCGGCAGATCGTCGGCAAGCCGTGGCTGCAGGCCTGGCAGCCGGCGCTGCGCAAGGTGTTTGCCAGTGTCGGCGTCCACGCCGACGCGGCGACTGCCGCCATCGACACGCTGCACGACACACTGCAGTCGATCGCCGAATCGCGCCCGGAACTGGAACGCGCGCTGCCCGAGCTGCCGCAGGTGGTGCTGCCTGCGCCGCCGGCGCCGGAAAGCGGCGGGGTGGAGCTGGGCGGTAAGGTCGACGTCAGCGACTTCGACAATGCCGACGCCGACCGCTTCCGCGGCCTGGAGATCGGCAGCTGGCTCGATTTCGTCGACAAGGACGGCAAGGTCCAGGCCGGCAAGCTGTCCTGGGTAAGCCCGATTTCCCAGCGCCTGCTGTTCGTGAACCGCCGCGGCGTGCGCTTCTGCGTGGCATCGCCGGAAGAACTGGCGGTCATGGTCCGCCTGGGCCGCCTGCGCGCGCACATCGACGACGGCGCGTTCGACAGCGCCATGCAGGGCGTGATCGACCGGCTGGACACCAAGGGCGCTACGGTTCACTGAGGTTGCGTTCAACGTCAACGTCAACGGCAGCGTTTCAGGTGTTACGTGCTGGGGCGGCCGTCGGGCAGCCCCGCTCCGGGACACGCCGTGAACCGCCCTCCGGGCCCCGGCCCAACCGCAAGCGGTTGTGCGTTCAGTCGCACGCGAGGCATGCCTCGCAAGCAGTGCGCCTTCACCCATGGGGGCTGCTAGAAAACATCCATGTTTTCTAGCGTCCCTCCGGGGGCTACCCGTCGGCCGCCCCCGACAGAAGGTCGCGTGCGGTAAGAAAGAGCAGACACGCATGGCGTGTCCCTACGCGGATCAACTGGCGTCGTCGGCGCGGTAGGGGCGGTTCCCAAACGACTGCCGTTGCACCTTCCGCGCCGGTTGCGCATGAAAATGATCGGCCCCGGCTTTTGATCTTCGTTGGCCACCGACCCTCTGTCAAAGGCGGGTCGGGGTGGGTTTGCAGGGCCATGAGCCGCATGGGTCGGGCGCATGCGCCCGACGGGTTGGGCAGGAGCCCAACCCCGGTCTTGCCGTGTGCGCAGGACAGCGCACACGTGCAAGCGGCGACTGAGCTTACATGGACGTACTTGCAGCGTCCCCCGCAAACCCGCACCGTCCCGCCAATCCCAGGTGACACTGAGCTACAGGCTGTTCGCCCAAATGCATGAGGCTGCCGGGCAGAGCCCGGCACTCTCGCCATGCCGGATTTCACGCAGTGCTTCTTGAGGAAGGGCTCCGCAGCCGATCAATCGGGTTACGATCACCCCACTTACCGCTGCTCGGGGACATGCATGGCTGTCGAGGTGTTGGGGGTCAAGGAACACGCGCAGGGCGAACGGCGCGTGGCGCTGACGCCGGAGACGGCGCGCAAATTCATCGGGTTGGGGGCCACGGTGTGGATCGAACCCGGCGCGGGTACCGGCGCGGGCTTCGTCGACCAGGCCTACCTGGATGTCGGTGCGCAGCTGGCCGATGAGACCCGGCTTGGCCAGGCCGATATCGTGCTGTGCGTGCAGTCGCCGGAAACCGCGCGGCTGGGCCAGCTCAAATCCGGCGCCGCCCTGGTGGGCATGCTGCATCCGCAGGCCGATGCCGAACGCGCGGGGATGATCCAGTCGCGCGGGCTGCAGGCATTTCCGCTGGAGCGGCTGCCGCGTACCACGCGCGCGCAGTCGATGGACGTGCTCAGTTCGCAGGCCGGCATGGCCGGCTATAAGGCCACCTTGATCGCCGCGCAGCTGGCGCCGCGCTTCTTCCCGATGTTGACTACCGCCGCCGGTACCATCCGCCCGTCGCGGGTACTGGTAGTCGGCGCTGGTGTCGCCGGGTTGCAGGCCATCGCCACAGCGCGCCGTTTGGGGGCGCAGGTGGAAGGGTTTGATGTGCGCCCCGAAACGCGCGAGCAGATCGAATCGCTGGGCGGCAAATTCCTGGATCTGGGCGTGAGCGCTGTGGGCGAGGGCGGCTATGCGCGGCCGTTGACCGACGAAGAGCGCGCCGAGCAGCAGCGCCGCTTGGGCGAGCATCTGCGGTTGGTGGATGTGGTGATCTGTACTGCTGCGGTTCCCGGCCGTCCGGCGCCCAAGATCGTCAGCAGCGCGATGGTGCAGGGCATGCGCCCGGGCAGCGTCATCGTCGACCTGGCTGCCGAAACCGGCGGCAACTGCGAGGCCACGCGGCCGGGTGAGACCGTCGACGTCGGCGGCGTGACCGTCGACGGTCCGCTCAACCTGGCCAGCCAGGGCGCGGTGCATGCCAGCGAGATGTATGCGCGCAACCTGTACAACTTCGTCGCGCTGTTCCTGAAAGAGGGCGCGGTGGCGTTCGATTGGGAGGATGAGTTGCTGGCCAAAACCCGATGGATTGCGAACTGATATCGCGAAGCCACGCGTGAATCACATCCCGTGTTGGCGGTAAGTTCCGCGCGCATGGCGATGCGTTCATCGAACCGGCGCCCGCCTGTCATGGGGCGCGGCGTGGCTCTACCGCTTGGGTGGCAGATCCTTCGCCGGGTTGGCCTTCAACCACTCCTGCCGCTGCTCGGGGCTCATCTTCGCCCATCGCTCGCGCAGTTCATCGCGTTGCGCCGGGCTCATGCTGCGCATCTGCGCGAACAGCGCGCGGGCCTGCTCGCGCTGCTCCGGGCTCATGTTCTCGAAACGGTGGCGGCCGCGCCGGGCCAGCTCGCGCTGCTCCGGTGTCATGCTCTGCCAGCGTTGGCCGTGCTGCAGCATGCGCTCGCGCTGCGGCGGCGGCGCGTCGTTCCAGCGGTCGCGCACCGGCGCGATCAGCACCTCGCGCTGCTGCGGCGTGAGCTTGTCCCACTCCGGCAGCGCCGAGCTCTGCGCCCAGCTCGTCACGCTCAGCGTCATCAGCAGCAATGCCAGGGTCAGTCGCGGTTTCATGATCACTCCATTGCCAGGTCGGTCGTGCCCAGCCACACGTACATATCGGGATTCTCGTCGAGCATATCGCTGTTGTCATCGCCCGCGCTGGCCGCGACCTGCACCGGCGGTGTCACGGGCGGATGGACGGTGAAGCTGTAGCCCAGCCCCAGCGCGACCACCGCCGAACAGGCTGTGGCCAGCCACCAGCCGTGCACACGGCTACGCTGCGGGGCGGCATGGCGCGCAGCGCGCAGCCGCGCCAGCGTGGCAGGAGATAGCTGGGACACCGCCTGCGCGTGCAGCTGCTGCAGGGCGGCATCGTTCGTCAACGGGGGAAGCGGGCGGCTCACAGTTCGATCTCCAGGTGCTGCTGCAGCGCCTGCCGGGCGCGCGAAAGATGGGTTTTGACGGCGCCTTCGCTGCAGCCCATCGCGGCGGCGGTGGTGGCGCCATCCAGCTGCTGCAGCACGCGCAGGGTGAAGGCCTCGCGCTGGCGCGCGGGCAACTCGCGCAGCGCCTTCACCAGCTGCGCGTACTGGTCGCGCTGCTCGTGCGCCTGGGCCGGGTCCGGGCCGGGGTCGGCCCAGTCGATGTCGTGCTCGCCGCCCGCATCGTCGCTGCTGCGCCAGAAGCGCAGGCGGAAGCCGCGGCGACGCTGCAGGTCCACCACCCGGCGGCGCAGGATGCTCCAGAACAGCGGCGACCACTCGGCGGCGGGCTTGTCGCGGTAGGCCAGCATGCGCAGCATCGCGTCCTGCACCGCGTCCAGCGCATCGTCGCGCTGGCGCAGGCCGGCCTCGGCGAAGCGGAACGCGCGCGGGCCGATGCCGGCCAGGAACACGTCCAGCGAGACCGGCAGCGTGGCGTCGGTGTCGGCAGGCATCGTCGGCAGGGAGGAGCTCACCAGCACAGGGTAGCGCTCGCGCAGGGGGGATACGGTGACAACGCGCCAGCGCGGCATCGGTTGACCGGCCTGCAGAACGGTTCAGCGCATGGTTATGATGCAGGGGACGGGATGACCGCCTGGAAGAGGGACTGCAATGAGCGACGGGTTCGTGGCGTTGTACATCTTCATGCTGGCCGCGATCGCGGGCCACGTGATCATTTCGCGGGTGCCGGTGATCCTGCATACCCCCCTGATGTCGGGGTCCAACTTCATCCACGGCATCGTGCTGATCGGTGCCATGGTGGTGCTGGGCCACGCGCAGACGCCGCTGGAGAAGATCATCGGCTTCATCGCCGTGGTGCTCGGCGCGGGCAATGCGGCCGGCGGCTACGTGGTGACCGAGCGCATGCTCGACATGTTCAAGCCCAGCCAGAAGCGCGGTGACGGGGAGAAGGCGCCTTGAACGTCACCACCGCGCAACTGCTGCAGTGGCTGGTGCAGGTGAGCTACCTGGTCGCGGCCACCCTGTTCCTGCTGGGCCTGCAGCGCATGGCCTCGCCGATGACCGCGCGCAGCGGTATCCGCTGGGCCGGGCTGGGCATGCTGATCGCCACCGTGGCGACCTTCTTCCTGCCCGAGCTGCACAACGTGCCGCTGATCCTGGCGGCGGTGGCCATTGGCACCGGCGTGGCGTGGTGGTCGGCCAAGCGCGTGGCGATCACCGACATGCCGCAGATGGTGGCGCTGTACAACGGCATGGGCGGTGGTTCGGCGGCGGCGATCGGCGCGGTGGAACTGCTGCGGTTCTCGTTCCTGGCCAACCGCGATACCACCCACTGGAGTGAACAGGCCATTGCCGAGCTGGCCGCGCGCCAGCCGTCGGCCACGGTGCTGGTGCTGGCCATCGTGGGCTCGGCGATCGGCGCGGTGTCGCTGTCCGGTTCGATCATTGCCTGGGCGAAACTGGACGGGCGGCTGGACCGGCGGGTGACCTTCCCCGGCCAGCAGGCGTTCAACCTGCTGGTGGCGGTGGCCATGGTCGGCCTGGGGATCTGGGCCGGGGTAAGCCTGAGCCCGGTGGCGATCGTCAGCTTCTTCGTGGTCGCGCTGGCGCTGGGCGTGCTCATGACGCTGCCGATCGGCGGCGCGGACATGCCGGTGGTCATCTCGCTGTACAACGCCTTCACCGGCCTGGCCGTCGCCTTCGAGGGCTATGTGCTGGGCAACGAGGCGCTGATCATCGCCGGCATGATGGTGGGTGCCGCCGGCATCCTGCTGACCCGCCTGATGGCCAAGGCGATGAACCGGCCGATCAGCGGCGTGCTGTTCTCCAACTTCGGCGGGGGCGGCACGGCGCAGGAAATCACCGGCGCGCAGAAGCCGATCGAGGCCAGCGACGTGGCCGCCATGCTGGCGTTCGCCGAACGCGTGGTCATCGTGCCCGGCTACGGCATGGCGGTGGCCCAGGCCCAGCACAAGGTGTGGGAACTGGCGCAGCGGCTGATCGAGCGCGGGATCAAGCTCAAGTTCGCCATCCACCCGGTCGCCGGGCGCATGCCCGGGCACATGAACGTACTGCTGGCCGAGGCGGGGGTGCCGTATGACCTCATCGCCGACATGGACGACATCAACCCGGAATTCCCCACCACCGACGTGGTGCTGGTGATCGGCGCCAACGACGTGGTCAATCCCGTGGCGCGCACCGACCCGGCCAGCCCGATCTACGGCATGCCGATCCTGGACGTGGTCAATGCGCGCAATGTGGTGGTGATCAAGCGCGGCAAGGGCACCGGCTTTGCGGGCATCGAGAATGCCCTGTTCTACGCCGACAACGCGCGCATGCTCTACGGCGATGGGGCGGGAGCGGCCAGTGCGCTGGTCAGCGAGCTGAAGGCCCTCGACGGCGGACATTGACGGCATGTGTGCGGGAGTAGCCCCCTGAGTCAGGGGGCGGCCGCGAAGCGGCGGGGGTTTGGGGGAATGGTGATGCGCGGGGCCCGCGGTTTGCGCAGCGAACCGTGGGAGCGCCAGCGCAGAATGCGTTGGCGTTATCGCGCGACCCACCAGCCGACGACGAGCGCCACACCCAACCACAGCAGCTCCGCAGCCCCGTTGGCCAGCTGCAGCAGCGTGAAGGCCATGAACGGGCCCATCCGCAACGCAGAATTCCACGGATCCAGCCCCAGCGAGCCGCCCAGGTAGGCCGAGGCGATGCCCCAGTTGGCCGCCAGCGCCACCAGCAGGGTGCCGGCCAGGGTGATCCCGACCCGCAGCGGGCCGGCGCGCAGGCTGCCCAGGCGCAGCATGAACCCCAGTTCCAAGGCCACCAGGACGGCCATCCAGCCTGACTGGCGGCCGCTCAGCAGCGCGATGAACAACCAGGCCAGCGTGGCCGTGACGACTCCGATCAACAACAGCGGGGGCCAGAGCCAGTGGACCGACCTGGCGGGCGCAGACGTGGGCGACATGCATTCTTCCTTTGAGTCGCCACAGGATACCGGCTTGCGGGGTGACCGGCGCGTGGGCGGCCGCTGGGCTAAAATGGCCGCCTTGCGGGAATTGGCCGCGACCCCCATATCGATCCACATGTACTCCCGTAGCAGCGAACCCGTCCACTTCGAACGCGACTGCGAGGCCGTCATGGTCCCGCAGGGCGAAACCGTCACCCTGCCGGCCGGCAGCTATGGCTATATCACCCAGGCCCTGGGTGGCAGCTATACCGTGTTTGTCGAAGGCAATCTGTTCCGCATTGCCGGCAAGAACGGTGACGCCATCGGCAAGGACCCGGTCCCCGAGTTGGAACTGCCCGCCGACGCCTCCGACGAGGAGGTCGAAAAGCTGGTGTGGCAGCAGCTGCGGACCTGCTTCGACCCGGAAATTCCGTTCAACATCGTCGACCTGGGCCTGGTCTATGAAGTGGAGCTCAAGCACCTGGACAACGGTCAGCGCGAGGTGGACGTCAAGATGACCCTCACCGCGCCGGGCTGCGGCATGGGCGATATCCTGGTGGACGACGTGCGCAGCAAGCTGGAGATGATCCCGACGGTGGCCGAGGCCGATGTCGAGCTGGTCTTCGACCCGCCGTGGAACCAGCACATGATGTCCGAGGCGGCCCGCCTCGAAACCGGCATGCTGTAATTGATCCGCCGCAGGCGTCTTGGCGGCGTGTGTTCCCCGTAACCAGAACAGGAAATATCCGGTGTCCCAGTCTTCCGTGAGCTTCACCACCACCCGTTCCGCCCAGCCGCGCAGCAGCGAGGCGCGTGAGCGCATCCTGGCCGCCCCCGGTTTTGGTCTGCACTTCACCGACCACATGGTGGAAGTGCGCTGGGACAAGGACACCGGCTGGCACAATGCCAGCGTGCGCCCGTACGGCCCGCTGCAGCTGGACCCGGCCGCCGCCGTGCTGCATTACGGCCAGGAAATCTTCGAAGGCATCAAGGCCTACCGCCATGCCGACGGCTCGATCTGGACTTTCCGCCCGGACGCCAACGGCCGCCGCCTGCAGCGTTCGGCGCAGCGCCTGGCGCTGCCGGAACTGCCGGTCGACATCTTCGTCGAATCGCTCAAGCAGATGATCGCCGTGGACGCCGACTGGGTGCCGTCGGCCGACGAATCCAGCTTGTATTTCCGCCCGTTCATGATCGGCGATGAGGCCTTCCTCGGCGTGCGTGGCGCGCAGAAGGCCGGTTACTACGTGATCGCCAGCCCGGCCGGCCCGTACTTCGCCAAGGGCGTGGCCCCGGTGTCGATCTGGCTGTCCACCGAATACGCGCGTGCGGCCAAGGGCGGCACCGGCGCGGCCAAGTGCGGTGGCAACTACGCCGCCTCGCTGCTGCCGCAGCAGAAGGCGCAGGCGCAGGGCTGCTCGCAGGTGCTGTTCCTGGATCCGGTCGAAGGCAAATACCTGGAAGAGCTGGGCGGCATGAACGTCTTCCTGGTCTACAAGGACGGCACCCTGGTGACCCCGGAACTGTCGGGCAGTATCCTGGAAGGCATCACCCGCGAGAGCATCCTGCAGCTGGCCCGCGACCGCGGCATGAAGGTCGAGGAGCGCAAGGTCACCATCGACGAGTGGAAGCAGGGCGTGACCTCGGGCGAGATCGCCGAAGTGTTCGCCTGCGGCACCGCCGCGGTGGTCACCCCGATCGGCCAGCTCAAGGGCGAGGGCTTCGAGGTGGGCGACATCAACGCGCCGGCCGGCGAAGTGACGATGTCGCTGCGCAAGGAGTTGACCGACATCCAGTACGGCCGCCTGCCGGACCGCCACGGCTGGCTGGTGCGCCTGGACGCGTGATCTGACGCGCCGCCGTTGAACATCCAAGGCCCGCCTGGCAACAGGCGGGCCTTTTTTTGTGGGCGTCCGAAGGCAGCCACCCATGGGGTGGCTCTACGTTCGGGCCGTGTCGCGCAGCCACCCATGGGGTGGCTCTACGTTCGGGCCGTGTCGCGCAGCCACCCATGGGGTGGCTCTACGTTCGGGCCGTGTCGCGCAGCCACCCATGGGGTGGCTCTACTGTTGACGGCAGGTAGAGCCACCCCATGGGTGGCTGCTCCAAAACGATCCAAATCACGCTAACCCGTTGATGCGCAAGCCTTGTCTTGCCATTGACGCATAAGACAGTGACGTAGGACACGGAATGCCGCGATGCAGACACGTGGCCTATCAAAAAGTTTCTTCACATTCACAAACCCTTGACCCTGAATGTCTCAGATCGAAACTTTCACAAGCCTGAAAGCGGGCTGAAACGTTGTTGGGGTCGGTCGAAACCACTAGCGTCCGGGGTCGGGCGGTTCGTAAGGGGAAACCGATCCATCTTTCAGGTTCGATCCGCGCCATCTCTCCAAAGCGACCGGATCGCGCCGACCTCCGCCGCATCGACGGCATCTTTCAGTCTTAAAGGGAAATCCGATGTCTCATGATTCGCAGCACCGCGTGCGTCAGCGTGCATTGGTTGTACTGGGTGGTTCGGTTCTCTCGACCCTGCTGCTTGCCGCCCCGGCCTTTGCCGGCGATGTGCAGCTGAGCGGGTTGTCCTCCGCGCCGACCCACCAGCGCTTCATCGTCAAGTACAAGGACGGCAGCACGGACGTGGCCACCCCGACCGCGCTGGCCAGCTCGCTCAAGGCGGCGGCGTCGGCGGTGCCGGCCGCGCAGGGTCGCGCGCTGGGCCTGCAGAAGCTGCGCCAGCTGGCCATCGGGCCGACCGTGGTCAAGGCCGACCGTCCGCTGGATGCGGCCGAGTCCGAACTGCTGATGCGCCGCCTGGCGGCCGACCCCAACGTGGAATACGTTGAGGTCGACCAGCTCATGCACGCCACCCTGGTGCCCAACGATGCGCGCCTGTCCGAGCAATGGGGCTTCGGCACCAGCAATGCTTCGATCAACGTGCGCCCGGCGTGGGACAAGGCCACCGGCACCGGCGTGGTCGTGGCGGTGATCGACACCGGCATCACCAACCATCCCGATCTGAATGCCAACATCCTGCCCGGCTACGACTTCATCAGCGATGCCGCCATGGCGCGCGATGGCGGTGGCCGCGACAACAACCCGAATGACGAAGGCGACTGGTACGCCGCCAACGAATGCGGATCGGGCATTCCGGCCTCCAATTCCAGCTGGCATGGCACCCACGTGGCCGGCACCATCGCCGCGGTGACCAACAACAGCACCGGCGTGGCCGGTACCGCGTACAACGCCAAGGTGGTGCCGGTGCGCGTGCTCGGCAAGTGCGGCGGCTACACCTCCGACATCGCCGACGCGATCGTGTGGGCCTCCGGCGGCACCGTCAGCGGCGTGCCGGCCAACGCCAACCCGGCCGAAGTGATCAACATGTCGCTGGGTGGCGGTGGCAGCTGCTCGACCACCTACCAGAATGCGATCAACGGCGCGGTCTCGCGTGGTACCACCGTGGTGGTGGCAGCGGGCAACAGCAATGCCAACGTGTCCACGTCGGTGCCGGCCAACTGCGCCAACGTGATCGCGGTGGCCGCCACCACGTCCGCCGGTGCGCGCGCCAGCTTCTCCAACTACGGTGCCGGCATCGACGTGTCCGCGCCGGGCCAGGCGATCCTGTCCACGCTCAACAGCGGCACCACCGTGCCGGGCGCTGCTTCGTATGCGTCCTACAACGGCACCTCGATGGCGGCGCCGCATGTGGCCGGCGTGGTCGCGCTGGTGCAGTCGGTCGCGCCGACCGCGCTGTCGCCGGCGGCCGTCGAGACCCTGCTCAAGAACACCGCCCGGGCCCTGCCGGGTGCCTGCAGCGGCGGCTGCGGCGCGGGCATCGTCGATGCCGATGCGGCGGTGACGGCGGCACTGGGCGGGACCAACCCGAACCCGGGCACCGGCACCGTGCTGCAGAACAACGTGCCGGTCACCGGCCTGGGTGCGGCCGCGGGGGCCTCGCTGGCCTACACCGTCACCGTGCCGTCGGGCAGCACGCAGCTGAAGGTCACCATTGCCGGCGGTAGCGGGGATGCCGACCTGTACGTGCGCTCGGGCAGCGCGCCGACCGACACCGTGTACAACTGCCGCCCGTACCTGAGCGGCAACAACGAGACCTGCACCATCAGCGCACCGGCGGCTGGCACCTGGCATGTCCGGGTGAAGGCCTACTCGACCTTCTCGGGTCTGACGCTGACCGCGCAGTACTGAGCCCAGCCCCTCTCCAGTGGGCAGCGCCCCGGCCTCGGCCGGGGCGTTTTTGTTCATCCGAGGCTTGAAGCGGTGCCCGCCTCAAGCCTCCTCGAATCGATTCGCGGCGACGTTCTTGCGCACGTGTTCGGGATTCCAGATGCGGCCGTTCATGGCGATGTACACGCCCGGCTGCAGCGACTGCACCGCGCCGATCGCGCAGCCGATGTTGAATTCGGCATCCGAACCCCGGAAGCGCGCCGGGCTCAATGCGCCGGTCATCACGATGGTCTTGTCGGCAATGCTCTTGAGCACCTGGCCGGTCTGCACCATCGAGTCGGTGCCGTGGGTGACCAGCACGTGGCGGGTAGGCTGCGCGGCGATGGTGGCGCGGATCAGTTCGCGGTCCTCATCGGTGATGTGCAGCGAGTCCTTGCGCAGGATCGGAATCACGTTGAAACGGAAGGTAACGCCCAGCTCGCGCAGGATCATCCCGATCTGCGGATCGCCGATCTGGTAGTCCGACTTGTCGTCGAAGTAGATCTTGTCGATCGTGCCACCGGTGGTGATGATCAGTAGTTCTTCCATTGCAGCAATCCTGGTTGACGGTGAGCTGCGCGGCAACGACCCGCGCCCGGACGCCATGATACCGCGCGATCCCGTGGCGCCGGGCGCTGCCCGGCGGCCTCAACGCTTCTTCGCAAACCGCCTGCGCAGCCCGGGGGCGCAGGACACGCCGATCACCGCCAGCGCCAGCAGCAGCTCCAGCCAGGCCCACAGCGCCGTTTCCGGGTGGCTCCAGGCGCTCATCACGCCATGGCTGAACCAGAACAGCGCCAGCACGCCGGCCCAGAACATCGCGTTGCCACGCCCCGTCAGCACGCCAACGGCCAGCAGCACGGGCGGGGCGGTGAAGACCAGCTGGCTGGCCAGCCAGTGCTTGTCATGCGCGAACCAGACGGCGAATACCGCCGCCAACGCCAGCAGCAGTGTGGCCAGGATCCCCTTCTGCGCGCGCGCGTTCATCCCAGCCGCCGTGCGATGTCGGCCACCCGGCGACCCAGTGCGCGCGCCAGGATGGCCTCGTCCTCGCTCGGTACCGGGTTGTCGTCCGCACCGGCCACGTGGCTGGCGCCGTAGGGCGTACCGCCGGTGGTGGTGTGGCTGAGCGCCGGCTCGGTGAACGGAATGCCGACGATCAGGCAGCCGTGGTGCAGCAGCGGCACCTGCATCGACAGCAGCGTGGACTCCTGGCCGCCGTGCAGCGAGGCGGTCGAGGTGAACACCCCGGCGGGTTTGCCGGCCAGGGTCCCGTTGACCCATTCGGCGCCGAGTCCGTCCAGGAAGTGCTTGACCGGTGCGGCCATGTTGCCGAAGCGGGTAGGGCTGCCCAGCACCAGCCCACTGCATTCGGCCAGGTCCTCCACGCTGACATACGGCGCGCCTTCGTCGGGCACCGGCGGGCGGGCGGTCTGCGTCACTGCCGCCACCGGCGGCACTGTGCGCAGGCGCGCGCCCATGCCGGGCACTTCGCCGATGCCGCGCGCGATCTGGCGCGCAAGCCGCGCCACCGAACCGCCGCGGCTGTAGTACAGCACCAGGATCTCCGCCATCTCGCTTCCGTTGTGTCCAGTCGAGCCGCAGTATGGCATTGCCTCCACCCGGCTTCAGGTACCCTTGCCTCGATGGAACCCCTGGATACCCTCAACCTCTGGATGGAACGCGTGCGTGACCGCGCGCGCTCGGCCAGCTTCGGCCGCTTCCTGTGGCGCCGCTTCCTGGACGACCGCCTGTTCCAGGCCGCCGCCTCGCTGGCCTACACCACCGTGTTCGCGCTGGTGCCGCTGGCCATCGTGGTGTTCGGCGTGCTGTCGGCGTTTCCGGTGTTCGACCGCTGGAGCGACACGCTCAGCGACTATGTATTCTCCAACTTCGTGCCCAGTGCGGCGCGTGCCGCCGAAGGCTACCTGCGCCAGTTCTCGGCCAGTGCAGGCCAGCTCACCGCGGCCGGCTTCATCGCCCTGGTGGTATCGCTGCTGATCACCCTCAACAGCGTGGAGCAGACCTTCAACCAGATCTGGCGGGTCAGCTCGGCGCGCCCCAAACTCACCCGCTTCCTGGTGTACTGGACGGTGCTGACGCTGGGCGCGATGCTCGCCGCCGCCTCGCTGGCGGTGTCGGCGCGGGTGTTCGCGCTGCCGCTGTTCGGTACCAGCGAGGGGCGGCTGCTGGCCAACGCCTCGCTGACGCTGGCGCCGATCCTGATCGAATTCGTCTGCATCATGCTGGTCTACCGCGTGGTCCCGCATCACCTGGTGAAGTGGCGGCATGCCATTCCCGGCGCGATCCTGGCGGCGGTGATGCTGGAGCTGGTGAAGTGGGGCATGGGCGCCTACCTGGGCAGTTTCCAGTCCTATCAGAAGCTCTACGGCACGGTGGCGTTCGTGCCGATCCTGCTGCTGTGGATCTACCTGTGCTGGGTCTCGGTGCTGCTCGGTGCATCACTGGCCTCGTCGATTGCCGCGTTCCGCTACCAGCCGGCCGACCTGCGCCTGCCCACCGGCTATGAGATCTACGGCCTGCTGCGGCTGATCGGGCGCTTCCAGCAGGCGCGGGTCGACGGGCGCGGTCTGGATGACGACGAGATCCTGCGGCTGGAGCCGATGCTGACCGACTCGCTGCTGCAGACCATGCTCTGCGACCTGGAGGCGATCCGGGTGGTACGCCGCGACGAGCAGGGCGAGTGGCTGCTCGCGCGCGACCTGGAGAAACTCACGCTGGCCGATCTGTACGAAACCACGCAGATGCGCATTCCGGTGAAGGAAGCCTACCTGCCGTACCGCGAGGACAGTCTCGGCATCGCCTCGGTGGCCGCCCTGGACGCGCTGCGCCTGCCCCTGCGCGAGCTGCTCAAGCGCCGCGTCAGCGATATCTATTCCACCCCCGGAGAAAAATGATGACCCTCAAGCCCCTGCTGCTGGCCGTGAGCCTGCTCGCCCTGGCCGGCTGCAACAAGCCCGCCGCGCAGCCCGACGCCGCCGCGCCGGCACCGGCGCCCGCACCGGTGGCCGATGCACCGGCGGCGGTCGACCCGGCCACACCTGCCGACGCGGTCAGCGACCGCAAGACGGCCGATCAGCCCCGGCTGGTCGCGCCGGCGCTCGACGGCAGCACCTATGACCTGGCCGCGCACCGTGGCAAGTGGGTGGTGGTGAACTTCTGGGCCACCTGGTGCGCACCGTGCCGCAAGGAGATGCCGGAGCTGTCGGCCCTGCATGCCATGCGCGAGGAGATCGAAGTGGTGGGCCTGGCCTTCGAGGACATCGAGCCCGTCGAGATGAAGGCGTTCCTGCAGAAGCGTCCGGTCACCTATCCCATCGTGATCGTGGACACCTACAACCCGCCGGAAGACTTCGCCATTCCGCGTGGCCTGCCGATGACCTACCTGATCGCGCCCGATGGCAAGGTCGCCAAGGAATTCCTGGGCCCGGTCACGGCGCACGACATCGAAGCGCGGATCGCGCAGGGTAAATGACGCGGTAAAACCCGACGGGCTAAACCCGTCGGTGCGCGTATCAATCGTCGTCGCCAACGCCAAACGGCTTGATCGGCTTCAACACCCCGTACTCCTCATCGTGCAGCTTCCCCTTCAACGGCGGCAGCTCGGGGATCGGGTCATCCACGCTCGTATCCGGCAAGCGGTCGAGCAGGTTGCGGATCAGGCCCAGCCGGCCGCGTTTCTGGTCGTTGAAGTCCACCAGCGTCCACGGCGACTCCTCGCGATGGGTGGCGCGCAGCATCGCCTCGCGCGCCTCGGTATAGGCGCTGTACTTGCTGCGTGACTTCAGGTCCACCGGCGACAGCTTCCAGCCCTTCAGCGGGTCCACATGCCGGTCAGCGAAGCGCTTCTCCTGCTGTGCCTGGTCCACGGTCAGCCAGTACTTGAACAGCAGGATGCCGTCGTCGGCCAGCAGCTTCTCGAACACCGGCGTCTGCGCCAGGAACGCACGGTACTGCGCTTCGGTGCAGTAGCCCATCACGTGTTCGACCCCGGCGCGGTTGTACCAGCTGCGGTCCATCAGCACGATTTCACCGGCGGCAGGCAGGTGCGATACATAGCGCTGGAAATACCACTGTGTGCTTTCGCGGTCGGTCGGCTTGGGCAGCGCCACCACCTTGCACTGGCGCGGGTTGAGGTGCTCGGCGATGGCCTGGATCGCACCGCCCTTGCCGGCGGTGTCGCGGCCTTCGAACAGCACCAGCACCCGCTGCCCGGTGTGCTGCACCCACCGCGCCATGGTGGTGAGTTCCAGCTGCATCGGTTCGAGCAGCGCCTTGTACGCCTTGTTCTTCAGCTTGCCCATGCGTGCCTCGCGATCAACAAGAGCCCCCAGATTACACGGGAGCGTCTGATGGCCCCGTAACGGTGCGTGGCTACCCAACGTCCGGTCAGACGCCCTTCCACCCGTGTTCCCGCGCCATCCCCTCGACCTGCACACGGAAATCCTCCGCAAACCCCGCCATGTCGAACACGCCGCTGGTTTCCCGCGCGGTCGCCAACCTCGCGCGCAGTGCCGCCAGCGCTGCCGGGTCGTTGCCGAGCGCGACGGCGGTCGCCACGAACGCGCGATCATCCGCGACATTCATCTCGTCCATCCGCAGATGGTGGTTGAGGCTGCCAGCCACGCGCGAGGCAAACGTCCCGCCGGGGCAGGTGAGGACCGGGCAGCCGGCCCACAGCGCATCGGAGGCGGTGGTGTGCGCGTTGTACGGATGCGTGTCCAGGAACAGGTCGGCGTGCCGGTAGCGCGCCAGGTAAGTTGGATGCGGCAGCTTGGGCATGAACACCAGCCGCGCCGGATCCAACCCGGCCCCGTGCGCGGCCGCGCGCAGGCGTGCATCGGCATCGCCGGGCCCGGACAGCAGCCACAGCACGCTGCCCGGTACGCCCTGCAGCACCGCGAAGGCGCGCTGCATGCTGCGCGGGTTGAGCTTGTAGCTGTTGTTGAAGCAGCAGAACACCACGCCCTGCGCAGGCAGCCCGCAGGCCTCGCGCGTGGGTGCGGCTTCCACCATGCGGGTGTTGTCCGACGGCTGGAAGGCGCGGGGCAGGCGACGCACCTGCTCGCTGAAGGCCGACGCCATTGCGTCCGGCAGCACGTAGCCATCCGCCAGCACGTAGTCCATCCACGCCGCACCGGAGGTGCCGGGATACGCCAACCAGTTCACCTGCACCGGCGCCGGCCGCAGCGCCAGCACCGCCGGCGTGCCGCCACCGCCCCAGCCACGCAGGTCGAACAGCACGTCGATGCCCGCGTCGCGGATGCAGGCCGCGATGGACGGGTGTGGCAGCGACGCGACGTCGTGCAGCACGTCGGCGGCCGCCTGCAGGCGCGCGCGGATGGCGCTGCCGTCATCGCCATTGAGCGCGAACAGGTGCAGTTCCAGCGGGCCGCGTGCACGCAACTGCTCGAACAGGGCCACGGTCAGCAGCCCGGTCGGGTGCGCGCCGAAGCCATTGGACAGGAAGCCCACGCGCAGCCGCCCCTGGCGGCGGACCTGCGTGGCCGGCAATGCGCGCAGTCCGTCGGCAATGGCGGCCGCGCGTTGGCGTGCGCAGGCCAGCTGCTCGGCGGCGCTGCTGTCTTCGCTGAGGAAGGCGAACGGCTCGACGACGGCCTGGCCGTGTGCCACCGCCTGCCGTACCTGGTTCGACAGCGCGTCGATGCCGCGCCAGTCGCACAGCCGGCGCTGCCAGTTGAGCAACTGCGCGGTGATGTAGGGCTCGCCCGGCAGCAGACGATGCGCATGCCGGTAGGCATCGGCGGCGGCCTCGGGTTGGCCGGCGTCTTCCAGCGCATGACCCAGCCACAGGGCGATGCCCGGGTGTTCGGGTACCAGCGCCGCAGCTTGGCGCAGCAGCGCGGCCGCCTCGTCGTGACGGCCCTGCATCCAGCGCGTGCGGCCGAGCCGGGCCAGCGCCTCGGGGTGGCCGGGGCGCAACTGCAGGGCGCGCGCGGCGGCGTGCTCGCCGGCCGCGGTGTCGCCGGCCTCCAGCTCGGCATCGGCCAGCATCACCCAGGCGATGAAGTCGTGCGGGTTGCGCTGCACCGCGCCGCGCAGCTGGACGCGCTGCGGATCCATGCTCAGGCGCCTGCGGACAGCTGGGCCAGTTCGTCGGCCTGGTGTTCGTGGATCAGGCGTTCGACCAGCGTATCCAGTTCACCGGCAATGATGTTGGGAAGGTCGTACAGGGTCAGGCCTTCCACGCGGTGGTCGGTGATTCGGCCCTGCGGGAAGCTGTAGGTGCGGATGCGCTGGCTGCGGTCGCCACTGCCCACCTGCAGCCGGCGGCTTTCCGCGGTTGCTGCGGCCTGCTTGCTGCGCTCGCTGTCCAGCAGCTGCGCCTTCAGGCGCTTCATCGCCTTGTCGCGGTTGGCATGCTGGCTGCGTTCGGTCTGGCATTCCACCACCACGCCGCTGGGCACGTGGGTGATGCGGATGGCCGACTCGGTCTTGTTCACGTGCTGGCCGCCGGCGCCAGAGGACCGGAACGTGTCGACCCGCAGGTCGGCGGGGTTGATGACGATCTCATCGACCTCGTCGGCCTCGGGAATGATCGCCACGGTGGCGGCCGAGGTGTGGATGCGGCCCTGCGACTCGGTCGCCGGCACGCGCTGCACGCGGTGGGTGCCGGACTCGAACTTCAGCTTCGAATACGCGCCGCGGCCGACCACGCGGGCCACGATTTCCTTGTAGCCACCATGCTCGCCGGGGCTGTCCGATTCGATCTCGACCTTCCAGCCCTGGCGCTCGGCGTAGCGGGCGTACATGCGGAACAGGTCGCCGGCGAAGATCGCCGCCTCGTCGCCACCGGTGCCGGCGCGCACTTCCAGGAACAGGTTGCCGTCGTCGCGTGGATCGCGCGGCACCAGCAGCAGCGCCAATTCCTGGTCCAGCTGCTGCAGGCGCTCCTGCGCGGCGGTGATCTCTTCTTCGGCCAGCTCGCGCAGGTCCGGGTCGGCGCGCATCGCTTCGGCGGCGGCCAGGTCGGCCAGCGCGCGCGATTCATCGGCCAGCGCGGTGGCGATCGGCTGCAGCTGCGCGAACTCGCGCGAGAAGTTGCGGAAGCGCTCGTTGTCGCTCACCACGTCCGGGTCCGCCAGCAGGCGTTCAAGTTCTTCGCGGCGCTCGGCCAGCGCTTCCAGCTTACGGCGCAGGGTCGGCGTCATCGTTGCTCACAGAAACAGGAGGGTGTTGGTAACCCGGCTTGGCCGGGAACAGGCGCTCGGCGGCGCGGGTCAATTCGGTATCGCCGGTCAGGGCCGCCGCACGCAGCGCGGCCGTCGGCGGGTGCAGCAGGCGATTGGTCAGGCCGTGCGCGAGCAACTCCAGCACCTCGTCGGGCGATTTGCCGTGGGCCAGCTGCTGGCGGGCCTTCTCCAGCATTTCCACCCGGGTGGCCTCGCCGTAGGCGCGCAGCTGCAGCAGCGGCGCCTGGTGGGCGCTGGCCTGCAGGGTCTCGACGAAGCGCGCCACCTGCAGGTCGATGATCGCCTCGGCCTCGGCGGCGGCCTCGCGGCGGCTGCGGCGGTTGTCTTCCACCGCCCGCTCCAGGTCGTCCACGGTGTACAGGAACGCATCCTGCAGCTCGCCTACGCTGCTCTCGATGTCGCGCGGCACCGCCAGGTCGAACAGCAGCATCGGCTTGTGCTTGCGCGAACGCAGTGCAGCGGCGACCTGCGCGCGGGTGATGACCGGCTCGCGCGCGGCGGTGGCCGAGAACACCACGTCGGCTTCGCCCAGGTGGCGCTCCAGTTCGGTCAGCGGCAAGGCCACGCCGCCATGGCGGGTGGCCAGGTCCTGGGCATGGGCGAGGGTGCGGTTGGCGATCAGCAGGCGGCGCACGCGCCCCTCGCTGAGGTGCCGGGCGGCCAGTTCGATGGTTTCGCCGGCGCCCACCAGCAGCACGGTGGAGTCTTCCAGCCGCGCGAACGAGTTCTGCGCCAGGCGGACGGCGGTGGAGGCCACCGAGACCGGGTTGGCGCCCACGCGCGTATCGGTGCGCGCGCGCTTGGCCACCGAGAAGGTCTGCTGGAACAGCCGGTCCAGCCGCTGCCCGAGCAGCCCATGGTCGCGCGCCGTGGCCCAGGCATCCTTCACCTGGCCCAGGATCTGCGGCTCGCCCAGCACCATCGAGTCCAGCCCGGTGGCGACCCGGAAAAGGTGGCGTACCGCATCGGCATCGGCGTGCTGGTACAGGTAGCCCTGCAGCTGCCCGGCGTGCGACTCCAGCCACTGCGCCAGGGCCTCGCCCGATTCGGCCACCGCATAGAGCTCGGTGCGGTTGCAGGTGGACAGCAGCACCGCCTCGGCCACCTGCGGGGTATCACGCAGCGACGCCAATGCCTGGGGCAGGGCGTCGCCGCCAAAGGACACGCGTTCGCGCAGTTCCACTGGCGCGGTCTGGTGATTCAGTCCGAGCACCCACAGGGTCATTGTTCAGTTGCTTGCGATAAGCTGCTGGCCATTCAAGTCGTCATTTTAAGGCCAGAAGCCCCCGATGCCCGCATTGATTCGCATCTCCAGCGTTCTGCTGCTGTCCCTGGTTGCCGCCAACGCCGTCGCGGCGGCGCCTCGGGCCCCTGCGGGCAAGACCGCGACGGCCGAACCGGCCTCGCTCACCCCGGTCATGGCCGGCGAGTTCGCGCTGCAGGCCGGCAAGCTGCCCGAGGCCGCGCGCTGGTACCTGGAGGCCGCCGAGGCCGGTCGCGACGACGCGGGCCTGGCCGAACGGGCCACCCGTATCGCCATGCTGGCCGACGATGACACCCGCGCCGCGCGCGCCCTTGCCCTGTGGGAGCAGCGCGCGCCGCGGACGCTGTCCATGCGCAGCAGCGCCGCCTCGCTGGACCTGCGCAAGGGCGATGTGAAGGCCGCCCGCACCGAGCTGGCCGCCCTGCTGCGCGATCCAGACCCGCGTGGCTGGAAGTTCGCCCTGGCCGCCCTGATCGGCGGTGGCCGCGATCCGGCTGCCGCGGCCGACGTGCTGGCCCTGCTGGTCGACGACAACGCCATCCCGAACCAGCTGGAGCCATGGCAGGAGTTCGGCCGGCTGTCGATGCGCATGGAGCGGCCGGAACTGGCCCGGCGCATGGTTGATGAGGTGGTGCGGCGCTTCCCGAACGAACCGCGGGTGGCACTGTTGAATGCCAGCATGCTGTTCCAGTCCGGCAAGGCCGACGAGGCCTTGGCCGCGCTGCGCACGGTCGAACCGCGGCTCGAGCAGGACCCCGAACTGCGCAATGCGGTGGCGATTGCCTACGACGCCATGGGCGATGCCCGTTCGGCTGCGCGTGTGCTCGCGGTGGGCCCGCAGAACGTGCAGACCTGGGGCATGCGTGCCTCGCTGCTGGCCAAGCAGCAGGACGATGCCGCGCTGTCCGCGCTGTATGCCGACCTGTCCAAACAGGCCACCAAGCCCGACCCGGCGCAGCGCCTGCTGCTGGGCAAGATCGCCGAGTACCTCAAGCGCAACGCCGAGGCGGTGGACTGGTACCACAGCGTACCCGGCGGCCAAGAGCGGGCCGAGGCGCGATTGCGCGCGGCCAACGCGCAGTACCTGCTGGGGCGCACCGACCAGGCCTTCGCCGAGGTGCATGCGATCCAGTCCGATGCCAGCGTCGATGACGAGGCCCGTCGCGATGCCTACCTGCTAGAGGCGGAGCTGCGCCAGCGCGGCAACGACCTGCCGGGTGAGCTGGATGCGCTGGCGCGTGGCCTGGCCGCCTATCCGGACGAGAACGGGCTGTTGTATGCCCGCGCGCTGGCCTGGGAGCGCCGCGACGATGTGCCGCGTGCCGAGGCCGATCTGCGCAAGATCCTGGTCACCGAGCCGGAAAACGTGGCCGCGCTCAACGCGTTGGGCTACACCCTGGCCGACCGCACCACGCGCTACCAGGAGGCCCTGGAGCTGATCGACCGCGCACGCGTGGCCGAGCCGGACAATGCGGCCATCGTCGACAGCTACGGCTGGGTGCTGTATCGCCTGGGCCGCAACGAAGAGGCCCTGGTGCAGCTGCGCCGCGCCTGGACGCTTGCCAAGGACCCGGAAATCGCCGCCCACGTGGGCGAACTGCTGTGGGTGCTCGGCCGCAAGGACGAGGCGCGGCGCTTCTTCGACGAGGCACGCAAGCTGGACCCTGAGAACCGCGCACTGCAGCGCGTGATCGAGAAATACGGCGTATGAATCTGTTTTCCCTGAAGCTCGCCCTCGCGGCGGGCGTCGCGTTGTCGCTGTCGGCCTGCGTGTCGCTGGACGAACGCAAGGCCCCGGCCGCGCCGGGCGTGGTCACCACGGTGTCGAGCGCGGCGCAGCAGGCCGAAGCCGCGCGCGTGGACGCCGTGCGCGCACAGCCGGACTGGTCGTTCCAGGGCCGGGTGGCGGTCAACAAGGGGCGCAACGGTGGCAATGGCCGTATCGACTGGCAGCAGCAGTCGCGCCAGTACGTCATCCAGCTCAGTGCACCGGTGACCCGGCAGAGCTGGACGCTGAGCGGCGACAGCCAGCACGGGGGCGGCCGGCTGGAAGGTCTGGACGGCGGCCCGCGCCAGGGCGACGACGCCCAGCAGGTATTGCTGGAGGCCACCGGCTGGGATATTCCGGTGAACCAGCTGCCGGACTGGGTACGTGGCCTGGTCGCCGCCGATAGCACAGCGGCCGAGCAGGTCGAGCGGGACGCCGAGGGGCGCCCGCGCCGGGTGCGCCAGAGCGGTTGGGAGATCCAGTACCTGGACTGGTACCCGCCCGAGGGCGACCGCCCGGTCCTGCCGCGGCGGATCGAAGCGGTCAATGGCGACGCAAAGGTGCGCCTGGTCGTGGACAGCTGGGCGCTGGGCAGCCCATGAGCGGCGTGGACCTGAACGCGGGCTGGTCGTGGTGGCCGGCCCCGGCCAAGCTGAATCTGTTCCTGAACATCACCGGCCGCCGGGCCGACGGCTACCACCAGCTGCAGACGGTGTTCCGGCTGCTGGACTGGGGCGACCGGATTCGCTTGCGGGTGCGTGACGACGGCCAGATTCGCCGTGATGGCCCCTCCATCGCGGGGGTGGCCGAGCAGGACGATCTGGCGGTGCGTGCGGCCGTTCTGCTGCAAAAAACAGTCAAGATCGCGCAAGGTGTCGACATCGGCATCGAAAAGCATATTCCGGCCGGCGGTGGCTTCGGCGGCGGCTCGTCCGATGCGGCCACCGTGCTGGTCGCGCTCAATCGCCTCTGGGGCGCGGGCCTGGACCAGGACGCGCTGGCGGCGCTGGGCCTGCAGCTGGGCGCCGACGTGCCCGTGTTCGTGCGCGGCCGCAGTGCGTGGGCGCAGGGCATCGGCGAACAGCTCGCGCCGATCGCGCTGGCGCCGGCCTGGTATGTCATCGCCGACCCCGGCGTTCACGTGCCCACCGCAGCCCTTTTCGGTAGTCCCGATTTGACGCGCGACGCCCCAGAAGCGAAAATAGCGGACTTCGCTTCCGGGTCTTTGCTCGGGAATGCGTTCGAGCCGGTACTGCGCCGTCGCGAACCTGCCGTTGAGGCAGTGCTCATCGCGTTGGACAGGATTGGCCGGGCACGACTCACCGGGTCGGGAAGCGGTTGTTTCGTCGAGTTCGCCACGCGCGCTGCTGCAGAGCAGGGCCTGGCGCGGTTGCCGAAGGAACTGCGGGCATGGGTGGCTGCGGGCGTGGAGCGCTCGCCACTGCTTGATGTACTCGAGCGTTATTGATTTTGATGCAGGGGCGTCGCCAAGAGGCCCAAGGCACCAGGTTTTGATCCTGGCATTCGGAGGTTCGAATCCTCCCGCCCCTGCCACTTGCGGACGTCGACCGCGTTCCATGCGCATGCTGCGCGGACACGGTTGACCGGCCGCGGTGTTGTCACCGCAGACGTCCTCGGGCGCCGGCGGCAGAGTTCCTCGCCAATCGCTCCCGCCCGAGACCGTCATGATGCAAGAACACCCCAACCTGCTGGTTTTTTCCGGCAACGCCAACAAGCGCCTTGCACAGAGCATCTGCAAGGAACTGGGGGTGCGACCGGGCAAGGCGTTGGTGTCGCGCTTCTCCGATGGTGAAGTACAGGTCGAGATCGAGGAAAACGTCCGCAAGCAGGACGTCTTCGTCATCCAGCCGACCTGCGCGCCCAGCGCCGAGAACCTGATGGAACTGCTGGTGCTGATCGATGCGCTCAAGCGCGCCTCGGTCAACAGTGTCACCGCCGTGGTGCCGTATTTCGGCTACTCGCGCCAGGATCGCCGCATGCGTTCCTCGCGCGTGCCGATCACCGCCAAGGTCGCCGCCAAGATGTTCAGCGCCGTGGGCGCCGACCGCGTCCTGACGGTGGACCTGCATGCCGACCAGATCCAGGGTTTCTTCGACATGCCGGTGGACAACGTGTACGCGTCGCCGCTGCTGCTCGCCGATATCTGGCGCGCGTACGGCACCGAAAACCTGATCGTGGTGTCCCCGGACGTGGGTGGTGTGGTGCGCGCGCGCGCCGTCGCCAAGCGCCTGGATGACGCCGACCTGGCGATCATCGACAAGCGCCGTCCGCGCGCCAACGTCTCCACCGTGATGAACATCATCGGTGACGTCGAAGGCAAGACCTGCGTGATGGTCGATGACATCGTCGACACCGCCGGCACCCTGTGTGCGGCCGCCGCGGCGCTGAAGGCGCGTGGCGCCCTCAAGGTCGCCGCGTACTGCACCCACGCCGTGCTCTCGGGTCCGGCCGTGGACAACATCAACAACTCCCAGCTCGATGAGCTGGTGGTGACCGACACCATCCCGCTGCGTGAAGAGGCGCGGGTGTGCAGCAAGATCCGCCAGCTCAGCGTGGCGGAAATGCTGGCCGAAACGATGCGCCGCATCGCCTTCGGTGAGTCGGTCAGCTCGCTGTACGTGGATTGATTCGCTTTTCCTGGCGGCCGGCAACGGCAGCCAGGGCCCCGGGGACATCTGGTCGCGGATGTTCCCTTCATCGCCAAGCCACTCCGGCAAGGCAACTACTGGTAGAAGTAAAATGTCGAAGACCCATGAAATCAAGGTCACCAAGCGTGAACTGCAGCGTAAGGGTGCGAGCCGCCGCCTGCGTCACGCCGGTGTGATCCCGGCCATCGTGTACGGTGGCAACGCCGAACCGGTCGCCATCAGCCTGGACCACAACGCCATCTGGCTCGCCCAGCAGAACGAGTGGTTCTACTCGTCGATCCTGAGCCTGAACCTGGACGGCAAGATCACCCAGGTCCTGCTGCGTGACATGCAGCGCCACCCGCACAAGCAGCTGATCATGCACCTGGATTTCCTGCGCGTGGACGCCAATGCCGTGCTGACCGCCAACGTGCCGCTGCACTTCATCAATGAAGACAGCTCGCCGGCCGGCAAGGCTGCCGACATCGTGGTCACCCACGAACTGAAGGAAGTGACCGTCAGCTGCCTGCCGAAGGACCTGCCGGAATCGATCGACGTCGACCTGGCTGAGCTGAAGGCAGGCGATGTGGTCTACCTGTCGGACATCAAGCTGCCGAAGGGCGTCGAGATCCCGGCCCTGGCCCAGGGCAAGGACCACGACGATGCGATCGTCACTGCCAAGCACGGCAAGGTCGACGCCGCCGACGAAGAAGCACCGGCTGCAGAGTAAGTAGTGCGGCGCCTGTCCTTCGGGGCGGGCGCCGTTTCTGTATGTGCCGGCACAGGGCCGGTACCGACGAAGAAGAGTGATGACAGGATTGCGATTGATCGTTGGTCTGGGCAACCCCGGATCCGAGCACGCCCAGACCCGGCACAATGCCGGGTTTCGTTTCATTGACGCCCTGGCCGACCAGGCTGGCGCGCGCTGGAGCGTGGACAGCAAGCTGTTCGGCGAGACCGCCAAGGTCGACATCGCCGGTCAACCGGTGTGGCTGCTCAAGCCCGCCACCTTCATGAATCTCAGTGGCAAGTCGGTCACCGCCGCACAGCGTTTCTGGAAGATCGAGCCGGAAGAGACCCTGCTCGCGCACGATGAGCTGGATCTGCCGCCTGGCGTGGCACGGCTCAAGTTCGATGGCGGCCATGGCGGCCAGAACGGCCTGCGCGACACCATCCGCCTGCTCGGCCACGGCAAGTTCCATCGCCTGCGCATTGGCATCGGCCATCCCGGTCACAAGGACCGCGTGGTGCCGTGGGTGCTCGGTCGTGCCAGCAAGGACGATGATGTGCTGATCGGCCATGCGGTGGACGATGCGATCGATGTGTTGCCGCTGGCAGTGAAAGGCGATTTCAGCGAGGCGATGAAGCGCCTGCACACCCCGAAGTAGCAATTGCGTACCGACCAACGGTCGGTACCCACCCGGTAGGTGCCCACCGTGGGTGGGTACGGATTGATCGGAACTGATTGGTAAAACGGCGAACACACCGCGTCGGTTTACCAATCACTTTCACCCCAGAGGTTGTCAAAGATGGGTATCAAATGCGGCATCGTCGGCCTGCCCAACGTCGGCAAGTCGACCCTGTTCAACGCGCTGACCAAGGCGGGCATCGCCGCGGCCAACTTCCCGTTCTGCACCATCGAGCCGAACGTCGGCATCGTGCCGGTGCCGGATCCGCGCCTGAATGAGCTGGCGGCGATCATCAACCCGCAGAAGGTCATTCCGACCGCCGTGGAGTTCGTCGACATCGCCGGCCTGGTCGCCGGTGCCGCCAGCGGCGAAGGCCTGGGGAACAAGTTCCTGGCCCACATCCGCGAAGTGGATGCGATCACCCACGTGGTGCGCTGCTTCGAGAACGCCGACGTCATCCACGTCAACAACAAGGTCGACCCGCTGTCGGACATCGACACCATCGACACCGAGCTCGCCCTGGCCGACCTGGACAGCGTCGAGAAGGCGCTGAACCGCGCCGAGCGTGCCGCCAAGGGCGGCGACAAGGAAGCGGCCGCACGCAAGCCGGTGCTGGCCAAGCTGCAGGCCGCGCTGGCCGACGGCAAGGCCGGGCGTAGCGCCGGGCTGGACGAGGAAGAGAAGGCGCTGGTCCGCGACCTGTTCCTGCTCACCCTCAAGCCGGTGATGTACATCGCCAACGTGCTGGAAGACGGCTTCGAGAACAACCCGCACCTGGACGCCGTGCGCGCCCGTGCCGCCGAGGAAGGCGCGCAGGTCGTGCCGGTGTCGGCCGCGATCGAAGAAGAGCTGTCGCAGCTGGACGACGCAGACCGCGATACCTTCCTGGCCGACCTCGGCCTGAGCGAGCCGGGCCTCAACCGCGTGATCAACGCGGCGTACAGCCTGCTGGGCCTGCAGACCTACTTCACCGCCGGTGTGAAGGAAGTCCGTGCGTGGACCGTGCGCAAGGGCGCCACCGCGCCGCAGGCCGCCGCCGTGATCCATACCGACTTCGAGAAGGGCTTCATCCGCGCCGAAACCATCGCGTATGACGACTTCATCAAGTACAAGGGCGAAGCGGGTGCCAAGGAAGCCGGTCGCCTGCGCCTGGAAGGCAAGGAGTACCGCGTCCAGGAAGGCGACATCCTGCACTTCCGCTTCAACGTCTGACCCAACGCCCCGCCCCGTGCGGGGCGTTTTTGTTTGGACAATAATTCACCACGCCCCGAAACCATTGCGGCGCAACGTCCAGCGGAGTTGTCCACAGCAAACCCCCATGGCTTTCCACGCACGCTGTGGAAAACGGGATGCAGACGCCAGCCTGCGCTGGTGATTATTTCACCATGCGTTGGAAAGCGTTGTCGGGCCAGCGTCAGCCCGGCTTATCCACATGATTCTCCCGCTTCTCTCCACACGTGTTGTGGAGAACGTTGGCGTCGCCATGTCCCGCGCCAGCCACGCTATGCGTGGCTGCATTCCCCGGCGCACCCCATAAACAAGACGCCCACCTTGCGGTGGGCGTCTGTACATCACCAGCTGAAGGAAACCCCCAACTGCGCGCTGGTATCGCGGAACCCGTCACTGCCGGTCTGGTAGCCCATCTGGCCCCACCCCCGCCAACCGCGGGACAGGTTCACCTGCACACCGGCCTTGGCTTCGTAGATGTCGCCCGGCAGGTCGCGCCGCATCGCTTCACCGTCCACCGCGATCTCGGACGCGGCGCCACCGGACCACCAGTTGATCGCCACGAACGGATGCACGTCGCCCTGCTTGGGGGTCAGTGCACGGGAGTAGAGGCGCGCACCCACCCGCGTTGTGGTGCCGCCGGCGCGCAGGCTCTCCACCGCGGTGCCATTGGCCTCCACGACCGTATCGGCGTCGAAGTGGTTGTGGATCACCTGCACCTGCGGTTCCAGATACAGCGCACGCTCCGCGTTCTGCTGCAGCGGCAACACGTAGCCGGCTTCCACCGAACCGCTCCAGTTCTCGGAGCGGTAGCGTTCCTTCGCCAGGCCGTCACCGTGCACGCTGTTGCGGAAGCGGGCGTACTGCAGCCAGCTGTCCACATACGCGCCGCGCTGCATGTCCGCGTTCTGCAGCCAGGTGCCATACACGCCCACGCTGCTGCCGGTGACTTCACCGCGTGCGCGGTAGCCGGTGACCTTCGAAACGGCGTCGCTGCTGGCGTGGCCATAGCCGCCCATCACGCCCAGCTGCAGCAGCCCGTCCGTGCCCGTGTCGAGATCACGGCCTGCGCCCATCAATACGCTGCTGGTACGGCTGTCCACGTCCACCTGGCCACCCGCGGGGTGGTTGTCCAGGTTGCCACTACGCACCATCGCCCAGCCCATCGCACCGGTGGCATCCTGCGACCGCAGGCGCGTGCCGGGATCGCCGGCACGGTCGTGCAGGCCTTGCTGGAACATGCGCAGCGCGGTGGATTGGTTGGCCAGGTACGCTGCCGGTTCGGGACGTTCCACCTTGGGGGCCGGCGGCACCGGGGTAATCGGGGTCGGCGGGTCCAGTGGGTCGGTTGGATCCACCGGAATGGTCGGATCGACAGGCGCGGTCGGGTCCACGGGGTCGACGGGATCGACGGGATCGACGGGATGGACCGGATCGACCGGATCGACTGGGTCCACAGGATCGACCGGATCCACAGGATCGATCGGCGCAACGTACTCCGAGCGCAGGTACCAGTTGCCGTCATCGGGCGTGGTCACGCCGCCCTTGTGCAGGAAGTAGTCGTACGCGCCGGCCACGGCGCGGCCCTGCAACACGAACTGCGCATCGGACTGACCGTCCACCTGGATCAGACGGATGCCCTCGCTCGTCGGCGCGCCGATGCCGCCAGCGTTGTTCACGCTTACGTTCGCCATGCCGGTGCTGTTGCCGTGGATCACCAGCTGGTCGCCCGGCGAACTGTCATCGCCCAGCTGGCGGTTGAACAGCCAGCTGCCGCCGTTGCCGGCGTAATCACCGGTGATGGTCAGCGTCTTGAAGTCATTGGCGGTGGGCGCAACAAACGCGATGCTGCCGGCATGCGACAGCGTGCCCACCGTGGAATCGCCGCGCACATTCCACTGGGTCCCGTCATTCATCGCCAGCGACGCGACGTGGTAACCACTGTCCGCGCGCAGCGCGCCGGTCAGCACGCTCGCGTTGGTCAGTGCCATCTGCACGTTGGCGGTGGCACTGTCCACCACCACGTCGCCCGTCAGCTGGCTGTTGTCGGCGTTGAACACAATGTCCGAGGTGGCGACCGAGCTGCCATCGGTGAACACCGTGTCGCTGACCCGCAGCAGGCGGCCACCCTCCAGCGCACCTGCCTTGCGCGCCACCACGTCGGTATTCGTGAGCGTGACGCTCTGGTTGCTGCCCTGCAGCCACAGTGCGGGCCCGTCCTGCGTCTGCAGTTGGCTGTTGCTGAAGGTCACCCGGTCCCAGTAGGGGCCGAACACGGTGATGTAGGACCGGTACGCGCCGGCGTTGGCACCTTCGGCGCTCACGGTCAGGTTGTCGGCCGTGAGCGTGGCGGTGTTCATCTGCACGATGCCGTACGACGCCCCGCCCAGCGTGGTGATGGTGCTGTGGGACAGCCAGGCATCGGCGGTGCCGCCGCCCACGAACACGCCGCCGCCGCCGTCGCCGTGCGCGGTCACGTCCACGTTCTGGGCCATGATGCGCGAGGACTGGGTCGGCGGCGTGCTGCCCGTCGCGCGCAGCCCGTAGACGCCCGCGCCATACGTGTCGATGCTACCGCCCGAGATCTGTGCCGTGCCGCCCCATACGTCCACGCCATGGCCGTAGCCGTTGGTGCCGTAAGTGCTGAGGCGGGTGTCGATCAGGTAGGCGGAGGACGCGTCGCTGCTCAGCCACACGCCTGACTGACCGTCGCGTACCGTGATGTCGGAATTGGTGGCTCTGAACTGGCCCCAACTGTTGACGTTGACGGCGTACCCACCGGTGGACGACAGCCGGGTGTCGGTGATCTCCGCCGCCGCGTACTGATTGGTGCTGCCCAGCAGGCGTATGGCGTCGCCGTTGGCGGTGGAGCTGCCACCGTCGATCGTGACCAGCGCGCTGGCACCGACGTCGTAGTAGGCGCCCGATACGTCCACGTCCTTCAGGGCGAGCACCGTGCCAGCGCCGCTGGCGGACAGCCGGCCGTTGGTCACGCCCGAGCCGTTCGGCGCGAAGTTCATCGCCAGCGATTCGAGCGACATCAGTGCGCCCGCGCTGACCTGCACGGAACTGTTGACGGCGGCGTTGACGGTGGTGCCATTGAGGTGCAACGCGCTGTCGGCGCCGGACGCGGTGAGCACCGAGCCGGCACTGCTGACGCTGCCGCCGGTCATCCAGATCGCGCCACCGGAGGTGGCGTTGATCGAGCCGAAGCCGGACGCATTGCGATAGGCATCGATGACCAGGTTGTTGGTGCGGATGACGCTGCCCGCGCCGTTGGCGTTCAGGGCGTACACCACGATGGCGGTGCCGTCGCCCAGCTTCAGGCGGCCGCCGTCGATCTGGACGCTGCCGCCGGCCTGTGCGGCGATGCCGCTGCCGCTGGCGCCGGTCACCACCAGATCCAGGTCAGCGGCAACCAGCGACGCATCCTGGCCCTGCGCGGTCAGCGCATAGCTGCTCCCGGTGTGGCGTACGGTGTCGCCGCTCACCAGCTGCACGGACTGACCGGCGCCGGCAAGGATGGGCGCGGTGTAGTCGGTCGCTCCGGCCGGAGAGGCGGAAAGCAACGCAACGCTCAAGCCGATGCAGGCGGGCAGTATCGCGCGCGAAGCGCCCCCACTACGGCCACGGCGCTTGGCCAGTTCGGAGGTCACTCTGCAACCGCCATTCACAGGGTCGCGCACCACTCGGTAGATGTTGTTCATACGGTTCAGCTCTGCTCACGGGGCGGCCACGTACAGGACGAAGCCAGTGCGCACAGGCTAGGGAGCAGGGCCCCTTCGAAGAATCAGGCGCGTCTTAAAGCGCCGCGACCCTCGGTGCCGCATTCAGCTGCGGTAGTCCTACGTGTAGATGCTGATCCGCGTTACAGAAAAAGCTCTGATTGCAGGCAGTACGCGATGAGCTCCTGGTCGGAACCGGTGCCAAGTTTGCGCATGGCGCTGACCTTCTGCGTGCTCACCGTCTTGCTGCTGCGGCTCAGACTCCTGGCAATGCTGCTCACGCTGAGGCCGGCGGCGAACAGGCGAATCACTTCAAACTCGCGCGGCGAGAGCGTCGTTGCGCGGCCCTCAGACAGCGCTGGCGAGTGGTACACGCATTGTTCAAGCATGGCAGACAGTGCGGCGTGGAATTCGCCGGGATCACCGCTCTTGAGCACCACGCCGCTGGCGCCTTTGCGGTACATGGCCGCGATGATGGACGGGTTGGATACCATCGTCAGTACCAGCATCCGGCAGGCTCGAAAATTCTGACTGAGATACGAGATCAGCTTCAGTCCATCGCCCACGGTGCCGTCGCCGGGCATGCTGTAGTCGGTGACGACGATGTCCGGCGCATGGGCCTGAACCAATCCGATCAGTCCTTCCGGGCTCTGCGCCTGTCCCACCACGCGGAAGCGGGAGTCCCGATCAATCATCTTGCGGATGCCGGCCAACACAATGGGATGGTCGTCGGCAATTGCGATCGTGGTCTTCATGATTGTCACCCTGCTCGAGTGCGCATTTCATTGGAACATTGAGGGCGGTCGGTAGCCGCCCCGCGGATGCTTCTGCGGCGTAGATGACGCTGCGGGGGAAGAAGCGTGATGAAGGGAAAGATCCTAGAAACAGCACCGGCAAGCGAACATCAGGTACACCCTAAAACCAGAAATGGCTCCGCGGTCATGATGGTTTGGGTTCATGTTCATGAAATGGTGTTCGTTCGACTCGCTCTTCTCCATGCGAGCGAAACGTACAACCCCTTGCAGCGGTGCGAGATGGTCGACGGGCTGCGTACTGGCAGCAAAGGGCGCGGGCTAACAAGTAGGTTGCGTCTGATTCCAACGCTGCCCTGTGGGTCGTAGCCTGTCGATCTACTGCCTACCCGGTATCCAGTGCCCCATGTCTCTTGCATACGTCATCATCGGTTCAAATGACACCGCCCAGGCACGTGCTTACTACCACGCCGTGTTGCCACTTCTGGGAGCTGTCCTTGCCAGGGACTTCATGCCGCAGGGTTTCATGTATGCCCTGCGCGACGGCGGTCGCATCGGAGTCACGAGGCCCTACGACGGCTGGACCGCGACGCCAGGCAACGGAAGTACAGTGGGCCTGCTCTGCAGCAGGGAAGCCGAAGTGCAACTGGCCCATGCAACAGCGCTTGCCAACGGCGGCATCAACGAGGGTAGTCCGGGGCCTCGTCCACAGTACGGCCCGAACTTTTAGGGTGCGTATGTGCGGGACCCTGACGGGAACAAAACCTGCTTCGTCTACTACGGCGAGATTCCCGCTTAGTCCGGGCAACGCACCTTCTCCCCACAACACATGCGGTACTGCTCTTGGAAAATGTCATCGATCTTGTCCGCTATCTGGGTAGGACGCCTCCAGACCCGATGCTCAACGTTCTTTTCTCCAGGCTCTCGTTGCAGCATCCACCCCTCGTGATGGATGAGGAAGTGGAGGTTCGTTGCTGCAGTCATGCAATGGGCATCGAGCTGGTTTTTCGCAAGCAGCGTCCCTCTGATGCTCCGCTTCTTTGGGGTATTCGCTTCTATGATGCAGGACATCTTGGTGTTTCCGCCTACGCGGGCAGCGTTGTGGATGACATCACGCTGCGATCGAGACAGGAAGATCTGATAAGAGCGTTCGGCGCGCCGCGAAATGCAACCCGCGGCAATGACGATCGTGCCGGCGTCGCGGGTACATCGGTACGCACGCTCAAGTGGGACGCGTTGGCGTATTCGCTGATTGCCGACGTGCGAGCGGGCGGTCAGCTGTCGCGACTCAGCATCCGGCTTCCAGTGGCAATGCAGATCGGACGCAGCTGATGTTCAACCTGCAGGTTGCCTCGTAACATTGCGGGCAGATTCAGCAGGCGGAACATGATCGCCGTCGGTTCAACGCCTCTCTCCAGCGCCGACCAGCCAGCAGCCTCGCGACCCCCCCCCAAGAACCGTCCTCGGCTGCTGGTTGGAAGGCGCACTTCCCTGGCGCCATCCACCGCGGCGCCATGCACCACTTCACAGGTCACGTTGCCATGAAGGCAAAGAATGCTTTGGGGATACTCGTGCTCGCTGGCGTGATCATGCTTAATATCGAGGCAGTCAGCCACGTCGACCATCCGGCGTCGCAGCACATGGTCATCGTGCTGGAGCGCGATGGCTGGGATGAGGCGGATCGCCTGCATGCCTACGCCATGAGCATCCGCGAGATTCTTTCCGGGGCAGTGAAGTCGAGCCTGCTCCCGGACCAAACGCAGGTGACGTTCGTAATGACGTTGCCGCACCCGGCGAATCCATCCGGCAGCGCAGGCGCCCAGTCGAAAGATAACGTTCTTCGCCTGCTGGTGCCGCGTGACCAGATCCCGAGTTTCCTGGCTGATACGGAGCGACCGGTCGTGTCGGCATTGTTCCGCCACGCGCGGGTGGAATTTTCTGGACGGTACGGCGCGATGCAGTGACGGAAACGGCGGTGGGGCAGGGTGCCCAGATCGGCGTCAGGCGTGTCTGGTAACGAGGTCACCAGGGGGGCTCGTCCGCGGGGAGCGGGCCGGCAGGAAGCGGCGGGCCTTCGGGCCCGCCGTTCTCCTTTCGAGATTGCCTGCCTTCATGGTTTCAGGGGGCGACGTGTTTCAGCTGCGTGCCGTGCACGTCTCGTTGCGACGCATCCATCGATGCCATCCGATCGGCGATGCCCCGCAGGTGTTTCGGCAAAGGAGACGGTGTGGAACTCACCAGAACGCTGACTGTGACCGCGGGGTGCACACTCGCCCTTCCCGTGATGGTGCGTCGCGTTGCGGGATTCGCCTATTGCAGGGTCATCAGTCGCGAGCCGAGCATGGGTGGGGCGTTCCTGGTGGAAGTGTTCAACCACGTTTCCAAACGCAGGGATGACGCGCAGAACGCGATCAGGCAGCGGCGACTGTTCGATCCCGTCCTCGCGTCATTCATCTTCTTCGGAACGCACCCATGCTGGAGGATTGTCCTCAGGCAGCACAACTTCAGCAAGCAGGATGCGGGCTACAACAGCGTGAAGATTGCCTACAACAAGGGGCATCCTCCGCAGCTCTGGCAACGTGGAAAGAGCCGGGTGGTGAAGGCATCTGAACTGGAAGGGGTTGAGCCCGCGATAGTGTGGATACCTGCCCAACTGGAGGAGCGGGTTGAGGTCGAGCTGCTTGGTGGGAAGCTCCCGGCGAGGTAGGCAGCGTCGGGTGATGGCGGAGGGAAATTGGGATCCGTCTGATTGTTGCGCCGGTGGGTCTCCAATAGATTTGCCGGATATGCGGCGCAGGACGTTCGCTTATCTGGGTGTCGATCATCAACGCTGACTCGAGAAACAAGGTATGACGCCGTCCATTCAAGCTCTCAACGTTGTGCGCCATCGCATTCGCGACCTTGCAGAGCACAGCAGCCGGCGTGGCACGAACGAATTCAGATGTTGAACGTCATGCGGGAGCCTGGATGATCAGGATGCTTGTGGCGGGCTGCGACGATGACCGGTGTCTGCGCATTGCGCGGGCCATAGGGCGGCGCGGGCCGGTCAGGGTGGAGCTGACGCCGAGCTTCGACACTGCGCTGGGACTGCTTGAATGGCGCAGCTACGAACTGCTCGGAGCCTTCTATCATGCAGGGCTCGCAGCCGACTACGCCACCACGTGTGCGCTTCAAAGCATACAGCCGCAGCTGATCATGTTCGGGCGTGTCCTTCGGCAAGAGCGCGAGGCCTTGCATGACGCCATGACGAACGCAGGGCTGCCGATCCCCATCATTGTGGGTGAGCAGGGGGACGATGATCCCGCGCCTTTCTGGCGCTCCCTCGTGTCCAGTGTCATCGTCGGACCGTCGACGGCACGCCTGCTCGATGCGCATGCCGGGCACGTTCCACTACTGGAACAGCTCTGACTCCACGCAGAATGTGATCAGGTCCTGATCGGTCTTGGTGCCAAGCTTGCGCATCGCGCTGATCTTCTGCGTGCTGACGGTCTTGCTGCTGCGGTTCAGCCGCTTGGCGATGTCGCCCACGCTCAGGCCACTGGCGAACAGGCGGATCACCTCGAATTCGCGTGGAGAGAGCTGCGCTGCGGCCGGGATATCGCCGGCCTCCGGCAGGGCCTCGTCGCGCGGCAGTTCCGGCGAGCGGTAGATGCGTTGCGCCAGCAGCGCGCCGAGTGCCACGCTGAGCTCCTTCAGGTCGCCGCTTTTGCGCACCACGCCGCTGGCGCCCGCCCGATACATCGCAGCGATGATCGACGGGTTGGACACCATGGTCAGCATGAGCACCTTGCTGTCGGGGAAATTGCGCTGAAGGTAGGAGATCAGCTTGATGCCGTCGCCCAATGCGTCGTCGCCGGGCATGTTGTAGTCGGTGATGACGATGTCCGGCGCGTGTGCGAGCAGGAGCTCGACCAGCGATTCCGGGCTCTGCGCCTGCCCGACCAGCTCGAAGCGTGAATCGCGGTCGATCACCTCGCGTATGCCCGCCAGGACGATCGGGTGGTCATCGGCAATGACGATCCTTGTCTTCATGGAGTATCCCAAAACCGGTGGCAGTGTTCAGTGGACATCGGGCGTCTCCGCGGGCGCGCGCTCGATCCGTACCAGTGCGCGCTCCAGTTGGGTGATGAAGGTCTGGGTGGCGTCCCTGCAGTCATCGAGGGCGGCCCCGGCGGCGATTCTATCCTCGATCCGTTGGGCGTCGTCTACCAGCCGCTGTGCCGAGACCATCACCAAGGCGCCGCGAATGCGGTGCAGCATCTGCCGGACCTGGTCGGACTGATCGGCGTCGATGGCTGCGACCAGACCGAGCAGGTCCGTTCGCATCGTACCCAGGAACAGCGACCGTAGATGGGGGGGCACCGTGATGCCGTCGGTGCCCGCCAACGCGTCGGCAGCGTGCGATGCAGGAACGGGCTCCGCGACGGTGTTGCCGGTCGCGTCGCTGAGCGCTGCGGAGAGTGCCTGCAGCGAGATCGGCTTGACCAGGCAGCTGTCCATGCCGGCGGCAAGGCAACGATCGCGTTCCTCGGGAGACGCACTGGCGGTCGCGCCGATGATGGGTGCCTTCACACCCTGGTCGCGCAGGCGGCGCGTCAGCACGTAGCCATCGATATGCGGCATGTTGATGTCGGTCAATACCACATCGAAGTGCCGCTGTGCCCAGTAGCCCAGCGCCTCGTCGCCATCACTGGCGACCACTGCCTGGCAGCCCAGCTGCTCGAGTTGTTCGCGCAGGATCATCTGGTTGATCGGGTTGTCCTCGGCCACCAGGACCTGCAGGCCGAGGCCGCGCTGGAAGGGGAGCGATGCCCGTTCCTGCACCGTCGCCGGAGACCCGGTGGCCAGCAGCAGCGCTTCCACGATCGCGCCCAGGTTGTACATCGACACCACCCATCTGCCTTCGATCTGCTCGGGGTGGTCGCCCGCGTCGGTGCGCGCCTCCACGTGGGGTCCTTTCCAGGACCGGGTGGGGCCGTCCGGCATGACGTCCAGCATCGGCGTGTCGTCCGGATAGTGGCTGGCCAGTTCATCGGTGAAGGTCTGGGCGGTGGCGCCGCGCAGACGCAGCCGATCGCACAGATTGTCGGCGAGTTCGCGCGAGGGAGACCGCACGAACAGGGACAGCGCCGTGGCGAAGCGCGGCGCCGCCTCTGGTGGGTGCGGTGTGGTTTCCAGCGGTACCTCGACCGTGAAGCTGCTGCCCAGGCCGGCCTCGCTCACCACCTGCAGCGCGCCGCCCATCAGATGCGCGAGGTGGGCGCTGATTGCCAGACCAAGGCCGGTGCCCCGCATTGCATCCGCGCCTGGGTTGGCCTGGTAGAACGGTTCAAACAGCCGCGCCCGATGCTCCTGGGCGATGCCGATACCCGTGTCGGCGACCTGCCAGGCCACATGCGGCCGCCCGCCCTCGGGCGTCTGCATCCGCAGGCGGACCACGATGCGCCCGCCGTCGGTGAATTTGATGGCGTTGCTGACCAGGTTGTTGAGCACCTGGCGGATCCGGCTGGCATCGCCAATCACCTGTGTCGGGACATCGTCTTCCACGCACGCGTATAACTGCAGCCGCTTGCGCGACGCCGCGCCTGCGTAGGAGCGCATGACCTCCTCGGTGAGCTCGACGGGATTGAACGCGACCGGTTCCAGGGTCAGCTGCCCCGCCTCCGCCTTGGAGACGTCCAGGATGTCGCTGATCAATTGCATGAGGGTGGACGACGATCGCTGGATGGCGCCCACGTACTCCTGCTGGCGGCCGTCGAGCGGGGTGAGCCCGAGCAGCTCCAGCGTGCCGAGCACACCGTAGAGGGGCGTGCGGATTTCGTGGCTCATGGTGGCCAGGAACAGGCTCTTGGCGCGGTTGGCCTGGTCGGCGGCGGTGTGGGCCTGCTGCAGCACCTGCTCGGCCTCGTATTGCTTGGTGAGGTCGATGAACAGGCACAGCATGACGGACTCGCTGCGATACCGCGCCGGTGTCGCCGTGACCAGCAGATGGCGGCGATCGGGCGTGGTGTAGGACAGCCCCCCGGTACGCGGTCCGTCGGCGTCGGCCAACGCCGCGTCGCGCCAGGGTCCGTGCCAGCCCGGACTGTCCGGATGCTCGCCCAACCAGCTGCGGACCAATGTATTTTCCAGGATCACGGCGCCATCGCGCCTGCGCAGCAGGCAGAGGCCGATCGGTGCTGCGTCGAGCACGGTGCGGCTGAACGCCTCGCTTTCGAGGAGGCGCTCATGCTGCTCACGCAGCGGCTGCATCACTGCGCGCCGGTAGTTGCGCAGCAGCAGGATGCCCCCGAGGGCAAGCAGCAGCGCCGCGATCACGCTGCTGATCAGGGGGCCACGTGGCTGGCTCAACACGCGCGACCATGCAACCCGGTATTCGGCCTGCCAGCCTGAAGGCGTCCGCATGCGGTACACCAGCCCGTCGCGCGCGAAGCGGCGTGGCCGGGTCTCGGTGTCGGACACCGCAGGGCCGTACATCAGCCGGCCCTGCGGATTGATGATCGACAAGGTGTCGTAGATCGGCTCGCCGAGGACTTGTCGATGGTCATCGAGGCGATCCACGTCCAGCAGGCAGGCGATCGCCGGTTCGGCCGCGTCCTGCGGGTCTTTCCACGCGACGGCATCGTGCGGCGACTGCGCGATCGAGAGCATGCGCCGGTCTCCTGAGCGCAGCTTTCTCGGGAACCAGCCGATGTCGCCGCGTTGCAGCGATGCACTCGTTGCGATGCCGTGGACATAGCCGACCACCGGCTGCAGGGGAATGGCCGAGGCGTTGGCCGCATCGGCTTCGTCCACGCTCCAGGGCACCAGCAGTCCAATCGTTCCCGCCCCATTGACCAGCATGCAACGCGGCGAGGGATAGCGGGAGTCGGCCCAGAAGGCGCCATAGAAATTGGCGAGCCGCGCGCCGAGCGTCCACGCGCTGGCAGGGGGTACCGCGTCATCGTGCAACAGCGCGAACGGAATGTACCCCGGCGTCTTGCCACCGATGGAGCCCGGCGCGGGTGCCAACCCAGGCAACGGCCGTGGAGTCACGGCCACCTCGCCCACGGCCGGCATCAAGGTGTGTTGCTGCGCCCGCCAGCCACGCATGAACTGCTGCTGTTCCTCCACCGCGCCGGTCAGGCGCCGGAAGTGGAACTCGATCCTGTCCTGGTCCTGGCCCAGCATCTCCAGCGCGGCCGACAGCACCAGGCCACATTGCAGGGTAGCCAGCACCACGACGCCGATCAGCAGGCCATGCACCCGCAGGGAACGGCTCGCCAGTTGGCGGATGGGGTCGGCGTCGGCCGGCATGCGATTCCCTTCTGAGAGTGGGGGACAGCCAAACCGCCCGGCCGTGAAGGTGGTGGCGGGAATACCATCATCCTTGGGGGCGGGCGCGTAAAGAGTGCGTGAATTACCGAGGCTGCGGCGGCGAGTTCAATGCGGGGCGTGGGCGCCCGGCTGGCCCAGGCCTGCGCGATCATGCGCCGCCTTCTCCCGATCCAGCAGTGCCGCAAAGCTGTCTGCCGGTACCGCGCGCGAAATAAGGAACCCCTGGACCTGGTTGCAGCCCAGTTTGCGCAGGGTGGCCAGTTCCGCTTCGGTCTCCACCCCTTCGGCCACGATGTTCAGGCCGAGCTTGCTGCCCAGCGCGACCACCGTCGCCAGCGCGTTGCGCAGGGCCGGGTCGCGCGCGCATCCGCGCACCAGGGCGCGGTCGATCTTCACCTCGGTAAAAGGCGTATTGACCAGGTTGTGGACCGAGCTCAGCCCCTGCCCGAAGTCATCCTGGGCCAGGCCGAAGCCCTTCATGCGCAGTCGGCACGCACCGGCGTAGTAGTCGCTGACGTGATCGGTGGTGCTGGTTTCCATCAGCTCGAAGCACAGATCCGCCGCGGTGCCGCCCTGGTCGAGGGTGATCTCAAGCAGTTCGTCCGGCAGGTCGCGCTGCTCCAGCAGGTGCGGTGGCAGGTTGATCGAAATCGGAATGCGGAAGCCGAGGTCGCGCCATCGGGCCTGCGCCTGCACACTGGCTTTCAGGATATGGCGCAGCAGGGCCGCTTCCAGCCCGTGCCGTTCGACCAGCGGGAGGAAGCGTGCGGCCTCCTGCGTGCCCAGTTCGGGATGGCGCCAGCGCACCAGTGCTTCGGCGGCCACCACCAGACCCGAATCCAGCGATTTCTTGGGCTGGAACCAGGCCGTGATCTCGTCGTTGTCGATGGCCTGGAGCAGGCGCTCGCGTCCTGCCGAAAGCGGCGGTTCAACCCGGCGAGGCCCGGCGGCACTGTCACGGCGCGCCTGCCGAAGCAGTTCGATGAGCCCGGTGACGTCGCCCGGTGAGATCGGCTTGGCCAGGATGCCAAGCACGGTCAGGCCCAGCGACTCGGCCATCAGCCGGGCGGAGGCCATCATCCGCTGCGAGGCCGAGCTGACCAATGCCAGCATCGGGCGGTGTTCATGGCTGGCCAGGCTCTGGATGAACTGGATGCCATCGATGCCCGGCATCATCAGGTCGCTGACCACCAGGTCGTAGGGCGTCAGCTGGCACATCGCCACGGCATGCGCGGCGTCGCCGGACGTGTCCACTGCAACGCCCGGCACCGCGCTGAACATGTTGGCCAGGAAGCCGCGTTGGAACGGCTGGTCTTCGAGTATCAGCACGCGGTGGATGGTCATGGTGTGACTCCTCTGGTCAGTCCGGCAAGCGCATGACGCAAGGTGCTGATGTTGATGGGTTTGACCAGGTAACCGTCCATGCCGCCGGCCAGGCAGCGCTCGCGCTCCTCCGGGGTCGCATTCGCGGTGGCGCCGATGACCGTGAGACTGCTCCCCTGCTGGCGCAACTGCCGGATCAGCGCATGACCGCCCATGCCAGGCATGTTGATGTCGGTCAGCAACACGTCGAACGCGGCGGCATTGGCGCGGGCCAACGCTTCATGGCCATCGCTGGCGGTGATCACCGTGCACCCCAACGCCTCCAGCTGTTCCTTCAGGATGAGACGGTTGATCGGGTTGTCCTCGGCTACCAGTACATGCAGTCCGAGCGCATCGCGCGGCGGGGCGGCGGGCATCGCCAACGGGGACGGGTTGCCCTGCTGCAGCCGGGCGGCGGCATGGCCAATGGCGCGGATACTGAACAACGACACGATCAGCCGGTCCGGATGCAGCGGGTCGACTTCGGGGTGGTCGTCGGCGTCCGGGCAGGTGACCACGCGCGGGCCCGTCCAGTGCACGTCGATGCCGGACTTCGGGTCGCCGTCGACCAGGATCGCCCCGGCCTCCACGCCCGGATCGTCGGGGTTGTAGCGCTGCGCAGTGGCCCCCCAGCGCTGCAGCCACTTGCACGCGTTGTCCGTGAGTTCGGGCAGCGGCGTGCGCACATGGATCGGGGGGTAGGCCAGCAGCCGCGGCTCGCCGACCAGGGCATCGTCATTGCCGGCCACGTTCAACGGCAGCGTCATGGTGAAGCTGCTGCCCAGCCCTTTTTCGCTGACCAGGCGCAGCTCGCCGTTCATCAGCCGCACCAGGTGGTCGCTGATCGACAGCCCCAGCCCGGTACCGTCCTGGCGGTTCTGCCCCGTGACCTGGCGGAAGGGCTCGAACAACCGTGCCTGCTCCACGGCCGCGATACCGATGCCGGTATCGGTGACCTGCCAGCTGATCGAGGCGGTGCCGCCCTCGCGGGATACCTGGCGCACGCGCAGGAAGATGCGTCCGCTGTCGGTGAACTTGATCGCATTGCTGAGCAGGTTGCCCAGCACCTGGCGGATGCGGTCGGCATCGCCGATGACCTGGGCAGGCAGGCGCGGGTCGGTGCTGACCAGCACCTGCAGACCCTTGCGGCTTGCCGCCGCGGCGTAGGTGCGCAGGGTGTCCTCGGCCAGTGCCTGCGGCGAGAACGGTGCGGTGGCCAGGTTGAGCCGGCCGGATTCGATCTTGGACACATCCAGGATGTCGCTGATCAGTTGCAGCAGCACCGACGAGGACTGCTGGATCGTCTTCAGATAGCGCGCCTGGCGGCCATCCAGCGGCGTGTTGCCCAGCAGTTCGAGGGTACCCAGCACCCCGTACAGCGGCGTGCGGATCTCGTGGCTCATGGTGGCCACGAAAGCGCTCTTGGCCTGGCTGGCCTCGTCGGCCGACTGCTTGGCTGCCGACAGCGCCGCCTGGATCTGACGGTGCCGGCTGATGTCGCTGAACACGCACAGCAGTACGTCCGCGTCGTGGTAACGGGTAGCCGTGTACAGCACATGCAGCTGGCGTCCCTCATGCGTGGTGAAATCGGTACCGCGATGCAGCCGCGCCGGACGGGTGGCCATGTCGGCGGCGTGGCGCCAGCTGCCGACCCAGTCGCCGGCGGTGGTGTCGGCGCCCAGCCAGTCGCGTGCCAGCTGATTCTCGAGCATCACCTGGCCGCCATGACGGCGCAGCACGCACACGCCTACCGGCGCCATCTCGATCACGGTGCTGCCAAAGTCGAAGCTCTCCAGCATCTGGCGGTGCTGGTGGCGCGCGGGCTGGATCAGCTGTCGGTCGATGCGCCGCGTCAGCACCCGCAATGCCGCGACCGCACCGACGCACAGCAGCACGGTGACACCGATGTGCAGCGCCAGGTCGCCCAGCAGCAGCACCAGCGGCAGGTGGTAGACCAGCCGCCAGCCGTCCTGGCCAATGCCCTTGACCAGCGCCAGGCCCCGGGGCACGCCGTGCGACCACACAAAGGCGAACACGTCGTCCGGTCGCTCGCGCAGCCAGGCGTCGGGCACGCCTGCGCCGACCCGGTTCGAGAGCGCGCGTCGGCCCTGTCCGTCCAGCAGCACGAAATCGCCTACGCCCTTGCTGTTGACCACGCCGGAAATGGTGGACGAGTCCAGCGACAGCACCAGCCAATGCGCCGGCGCGGGGCCGTCTTCGGCAGCGCGATAAAGATAGATGCGGTTGGGCTTCTGCCTCGAGGCCAGCCAATACACCCGGTTGCTGGCGCCGGTGCCGGTGGCATGGACCTGCAGCAGGGCGGGGGTCAGCTCGGCGGGCGGCAGCGCCATCTGCGTGCGTGCGCCATGCAGCCACTGGCGGGGCGAACGCGGATCGTCGCCCACGTGGATCAGCTGTGCGCCGTAGTCGCCCAGCGTGCGTTCGGCGCGGTTGGACAAGAGCAGGCTCAGTTGCTGCCCGTCGCGGTCGCGTCCCAGCGGCAGGCGCTGCACCTCATCATCATCGTCGGCCGCGGCGCCGGCTGACGTGCGGTCGGCGCTGGAGGTCACCACCGAGTCGGCCAGGTAGTTGAGCAGCGCTTCGCGCTGGTCGAAGTACAGCTGCGCGCGGTAGGCGGCCGCATTCATTTCGCGGCGGTGCACCGAGACGTCTTCGCTCAGCTGCGCCAGCAGGTAGAAGCATGCGGTGCCGAGCAGGCAGACCAGCACGCACAGCGAGAGCCAGCGCAGCAGCACGGTGGCGGCCAGCACGGGCGCGTCGATCGGGTCGCGGCGGGAGAGGAGGCGTTGCATGCCGCGATCCTAGGAACAGCCTCCCCGACCGCACATCAGGCGCTTCTTAAAAGCGGGGCGTCGCTGCCTCCCGTTCAGGCTACTGAAATGCAGAGGCCCGCCAGATGGCGGGCCTCCTCAAGCGTAGAGCCACGCCCTGCGTGGCTTGCGGCCCGGTTACAGCGCGCTGCCGCCGAACTTGTGCGTGAACTGCAGGTTCAGCGTCCGCCCCACCGTGTCGAACCACGACACGTCGTAATACGGGTATGACGTATAGGTGGCGTCCTTCGGCGGCATCTTGTTGAAAAGGTTCACCACCGACAGCGACAAGCGCGAGTGGTCGTCGAAGCGGTACTGCACCGACAGGTTGTAGCGGTAGGTCGCCTTCATCCACGGGCTGTCGCCGCTGTCCGGGTCGAAGCTCTGGTCGTAGCTGTCGTAGGTGGGAAGCTTGCCCAGGCGCGAGCCGTACAGCGTGGTCGACCACGCCGCGTTCTCCCAGGTGAGGCTGGCGCTGGTCTTGGTGCGCGGAATGTCGAAGCCGCTGTTGACCGCGAACTGGTCCTCCACCACGTCGCCGGCGAACTGCTGGAAGTCATGGCGACGCACCCAGGTGTGGTTGCCGCTGAGGATGAAGTCGCCGATACCCGTGGTCAGCCGGTAGCGCAGGCCCACGTCGATGCCACTGGTGGTCTCGCGGGCGATGTTGATCGGGTTGACGTGCACCCCGTACAGGCGCCCGTCGTCGGTGCGCGTGACCCGGTTGATGGCATCCACGCAGGTCGGCGAACTGGCGTCGGCATCGCCCAGGCGGCAGGCCGCTTCATCGCGCAGGATGGTGCTCACGTCCATGTCCTGCACCTGGTCGCGCATGTCGATGTCGAACCAGTCCACCGACAGGTCCAGGCCCACCGCCGGCGACCAGACCAGGCCGGCGCTCCACGACGTGCTGGTTTCCGGATCGAGCTTGCGGTTGCCCTCGCGGGTGCGGATCAGGTTCTCTTCGTAATCCGAGCAGTCGTCCGCGCCGTCCACCGCGCAGGCGTAGTAGTCGTTGGCGCTGGTCTCGTCGTTGCCCGGGCCGGCATACACGTAGTGCAGATCCGGCGCGCGGAACGCGGTGCCGTATGAGCCGCGTACCAGCAGGCTGTCGATCGGGCGCCATTCGATGCCGCCGCTCCAGGTCGCCTTGCCGATCGTGTTGCCGGAGTAGCGGTACTGGTCGAAGCGGCCGGCCAGGCTCACATTGAGCGTGTCATGCAGCGGCAGGCGCAGTTCGGCGGCGGTGGCCCAGCGATTGCGGCTGCCGTGGCCGTCCGAGTCCTTCCAGCTGTAGTAGTAGTACTGCGTGGCCAGCGGATCGGGGTTCAGTGCGTAGGACTGATTGCCGAACTCGGCGGTGGCCGCGAAACCGGCCTTGCCGCCCGGCAGCTCGAACAGTTCGCCGTTGGTCAGGGTCAGTGCGGCCGTGTCGGTCCGCGACTTAGGCGTGTACGTGGTGCGCGCGGCGATCGAATCGTATTCGGCGCGGCTCAGCGGCTGGTACAGGCGCGCCGGGTCGGCGTTGTAGATCGGGAAGCCGTCGTCGTCCTCGCCCAGCTGCGGGCCCAGGAACAGGTCGTTGGCCTTGGACGCGATGATCTGCGGCCAGCGGATCGAGGACTGGTACTGCGAGTGGCTCAGCGACGCCTCGTAGTCCCACGCGGCGCCCAGCGACCCCTTGAAGCCGGTGGTGACGCTGAAGGTCTTCTGGGTGCTGCGGATCATGCCGTTGTTCAGCCCGCCCATTTCCTCCGGCGAGAACTGGCGCTGCCAGAACTCGACCTGGTCGGTGGCCTGGTTGTAGAAGTAGCCGTCCTCGTTGCCGTCGGCGGCCATGCGGCCCCACTGGGTCACGTCGCGCATCAGGGCGAGGTCGTGGTAGCCCAGCTGCACGTCGGCGAACCATTCCGCGCCGTTGTCGAAGGCGTAGCGCAGCGACGCGTAGCCGTTCGCGCCGCGGCGCTTGCTCAGGATCGTGCCGTAGCCGATCGAGCGGTCGCTGCCGCAGTAGAAGCCGTAGCGCGGGCGCTCGGCGTAATAGGTGCTGCCCTTGTTCTGGCCGGCCAGCGCATCGCAGGTGGCCTGGCCCGGGTCCAGGTAGTCGTCGTTGTAGTCGGTGCGCAGATACGCGCGTCGCGCGGCTCGCGCGCTTTCGGTAGGTGCGTCCAGGGTGGAGTCCTGCTGCGCGCGCTGGTAGGCCCAGAGCGGCGTCTGCGACTGCAGTTCCACGCTGTACACCGCGCTGAAGCGCCCGGCATCGAAGCCGCTGGAAACGCTCATGTCGAACGACTCGCCACCGCCTTCGGTGGTGGTGCCCATGCGCACGTCGACGGTGGTGCCATCGACCTGCTTCTTCAGGATGAAGTTGACCACGCCGGCGATGGCGTCCGAGCCATAGATCGCCGAGGCGCTGCCGGTCAGCACTTCAATGCGGTCGATCATGCCCAGCGGAATGTTGGAGACGTCGGTGAAGTTGCTGCGGCCCTGGAACGGCATCGGGAAGTCGGCGATGCGCCGGCCGTTGACCAGCACCAGGGTGTGGTTCGGGCCCAGTCCGCGCAGGTCGACCTGCTGCGCGCCCGGCGAGAAGTCGGCGCCACTGGCCGACTGCTGGCTCTGGGTCTCACCGCCGTTCTGGGTCATCGAGCGCAGCACGTCCGGCACGCTGGTGAAGCCGCTGGCCTGGATCTGCTCGGCGGTGATCACGGTCACCGGGGCGGGCCCTTCGACCTGCGCGCGCGCGATGCGCGAGCCGGTCACCTGCACCGTGTCCAGCTGCTGCACCCCGGGGGCGGCCGGGGCCTGGGCGGCCGCCGTTGCGGCCACACCCATCAACGCCAGCTGGATCGACCACGCCATCGCCTGTTTACGCATGAGAATTCTCAAGAAGAAAGAAGGCCTCAAGGGAGGCCAAGACCCCCATTCACATTCGGTGAACGGACGGCGCGCATTTAACGCCTTTTTTACGCAGTTCACCACTGCGCCATCTTCAGGAATGTCCTGGAACCGATTTCGGGCCATAACCGCCTCCGTGCATGCCTTCTGACCGATGCTGTTCGACCTGCACCGCGGTCATCATGGGAGCTTCATTCACCACCCGGTCATCGCCATGCTCCGCCGATCCGCGTTCCTGCTTTCCCTGTGCCTGCTCAGCCCACTCGCCCTGGCTGCCGAACCGGTGCTGGTCATTCACGGCGGGGCAGGGGTGCAGCGCAAGGACCTGTCGCCGGCCGAGGAGGCTGCTGCGCGTGCGGCGCTCCGCCAGGCGTTGATCCGGGGGCACCAGGCGCTGGCAGCCGGCAAGCCGGCACTGGACGCGGTCACCGCGGCCATCACCGTCCTTGAGGACGATCCCACTTTCAATGCCGGCAAGGGCGCGGTGTTCACCCACGAGGGGCGCAATGAGCTGGATGCCTCGCTCATGGACGGTGCCAGCCTCAAGGCAGGCGCGGTGGCCGGCGTGCAGCGCGTGCGCAACCCCATCCTGCTCGCCCAGGCGGTGATGCAGCAGTCGCCGCACGTGATGCTGGTGGGGCAGGGCGCCGAGTCCTTCGCCGCCAGCCAGGGCATCCCGTTGGTGGACCCTGCCTACTTCCGCACCGAAAAGCGCTGGCAGCAGCTGCAGAAGGCACTGAAGGAGGAGGCCAGCGGCCAGGCCCACACCGACCTGGAGACCGCGCGCCATTTCGGCACCGTGGGCGCCGTCGCGCTGGACGCCCAGGGCCACCTGGCGGCCGGCACCTCCACCGGCGGCATGACCAACAAGCGCTATGGACGGGTAGGCGACTCGCCGATCATCGGTGCGGGCACCTACGCCAATGCCACCTGCGCGGTGTCGGGTACCGGCTGGGGCGAGTACTACATCCGCACCGCGGCCGCGTACGATATCTGTGCACGCATGCAGTACCTGCAGCAGAGTCCTGCCGAGGCGGGGCGTGCGGTGATCAACGAGCGCATTCCCGCACTGGGCGGCGACGGCGGTGCGATCGTGCTGTCAGCAAGTGGCATTGCCGCGACTCCGTTCAACACCCAGGGCATGTATCGCGGCTGGATCGGCACCGACGGCGTGCCGCATGTGGCGATCTTTGCCGATGAAACGCTGGCCATGCCGGGCGAATAACCCGCTCGCTGGGGGCGATTCGCGATTCGCGTGAAAAAATTGAAAAAGGTTGTTGACAGAACCCGCATTCACCCCCAAAATTCACGGCTCTTCCACCCCACACCGAAAACGCTTCGGCGCCAAGGGACAGGGTGGTAAGGAGGGATACCCAAGCGGCCAACGGGGGCAGACTGTAAATCTGCTGGCTTACGCCTTCGGTGGTTCGAATCCACCTCCCTCCACCAGTTTCAATGTTGTGGCAAGAGCTTCCGATGCGGGAGTAGTTCAATGGTAGAACCTCAGCCTTCCAAGCTGATGGTGCGGGTTCGATCCCCGTCTCCCGCTCCATTGAATGAATTTGAAAATCTTCAAATTCGTGCCATAATAGAAAACTCGCTCACGTAGCTCAGTCGGTAGAGCACCTCCTTGGTAAGGAGGAGGTCGAAGGTTCGATTCCTTTCGTGAGCACCATCTAAGTGCTACCCATTCAGACGATTTCGAGATAAGCAGCCATGGCCAAGGGTAAGTTCGAGCGCACCAAGCCGCACGTCAACGTCGGCACCATCGGTCACGTCGACCACGGCAAGACCACGCTGACCGCCGCACTGACCAAGATCGGTGCCGAGCGCTTCGGTGGCGAGTTCAAGGATTACTCCGCGATCGACGCCGCGCCGGAAGAAAAGGCCCGTGGCATCACGATCTCGACCGCACACGTCGAATACGAATCCGAAAACCGTCACTACGCCCACGTCGATTGCCCGGGCCATGCTGACTACGTCAAGAACATGATCACCGGTGCTGCCCAGATGGACGGCGCGATCCTGGTCTGTTCGGCCGCTGACGGCCCGATGCCGCAGACCCGCGAGCACATCCTGCTGTCGCGTCAGGTCGGCGTGC